>JAFLCL010000142.1 GCA_017303575.1 Deltaproteobacteria bacterium | reverse complement strand
TTCGCCTCTTCTCGCACGACGCGGACGTTCACGGCGTGGGCCTCGCCTGGAGGCTCGCGAGGAGCTCGGGGCCCACGCGCGTGATGTCGCCCGCGCCGAGCGTGATCACCACGTCGCCGGGCTGGAGGCGCGCCGCGATCGCCGCGCTCACCTCGCCGCGCGGACCGACCCACGTCACGTCGCGATGACCGTGCGCGCGCACTGCCTGCGCGAGGGCCTCGCTCGTCGCGCCCTCGATGGGCTGCTCGCCCGCGGCGTACACGTCGGCGAGCAAGAGCACGTCGGCGCGGTTGAACGCGCGCGTGAGCTCCTCGAAGCAGAACTGCGTGCGCGTGTAGCGGTGAGGCTGGAACGCCACGACCAAGCGTCGTCCGTACGCGCGCTGCGCGGCCTCGAGCGTGGCCTGCACCTCGGCCGGGTGATGGCCGTAGTCGTCGACGATCGTGACGCCGGGCGTGCTGCTCTTCGCGTCCGTCTCGCCGATGATCGTGAAGCGACGCTGCACGCCACCGAAGCCCGCGAGCGCCTTGCGCGTCACGTCCTCGGGCACCTCGAGCTCGTCGGCCACGGCGATCACCGCGAGCGCGTTGAGCACGTTGTGGATGCCGGGCATGCGCACGGTGAACGAGCCGACGCTCTTGCCGCGTCGCACCAGCTCGAAGCGCGTCGAGAGCCCCTCGACCACGGGGTTGCGCGCGCGGTAGTCGGCCTGCGCGGTGAGGCCGTACGTCGCGATGCGCTTCTCGATGCGGGGCAGGATCGCCTGCACGTGCGGGTGATCGAGGCACGCGACCACCAAGCCGTAGAAGGGCACGCGGTTGGCGAACTCGACGAACGCCGTCTTCACGTTCTCGTGCGTGCCGTAGTGATCGAGGTGCTCGGCGTCGATGTTCGTGATGATCGCGACGACCGGCGTGAGGTGGAGGAACGAGCCGTCGGACTCGTCCGCTTCCGCGATGAGCAGGTTGCCGGTGCCACGCGCGGCGTTCGAGCCGAGCGAGTTGAGCTTGCCGCCGATGACGACCGTGGGATCGGTGCCTGCCTCGCGCAGCACGGTGGCCACGAGCGAGGTCGTCGTCGTCTTGCCGTGCGAGCCCGCGATCGCGACTCCGTCGCGCAGGCGCATGAGCTCCGCGAGCATCTCGGCGCGCGGGATCACGGGCACGTTGTGTAGTCGCGCGAAGACGAGCTCGGGGTTGTCCCGCTGGATCGCGGAGCTGAAGACGACGACGTCGGCGGTGCCCACGTTCTCGCTGCGATGGCCCACGAAGACCTTCGCGCCGAGCTCCTCGAGGCGCTTGGTGGTGTCCGAGCCGCGCGCGTCCGAGCCGGTGACGGCGAAGCCCGAGGCGAGCAGCACCTCGGCGATGCCGCTCATGCCGATGCCGCCGATGCCGACGAAGTGGATGGTCCTGACACGACCGCGGAACATGAGGTCGCGGATACCACGGCCCCCAGCGACACGAGCAATTCGCTGCGCCCCACGCCAGGCTCCGCGCGCCGAGGCGTTGCGCGGCTCCTCGATACTGGGCGATCCCGCCCGCGCCCCCGCCCGACGACACGCCGCCCGCGACCACGGGACCCATCGTGCCCGGGATGTCACCCATCCAGGATCGAGCGCGGCCTCCTCGCGGTCGAGGGCTGGCGCCTGACGCTTGCGGCTGCAAGCTCTGGCGGCGATCCTCGAACCCACTTCTGTCGTAGGTCCGTCACCGCATGGAAAAGCGCAGTCTCCCGCTCGCCGCCGATCACGCAGCCAACCTCTACGCCCACGTGCCGAGCGCCTGGTACGTGCTCGGCCGCAGCAAGGAGGTGCGACCCGGGCAGGTCGTCACCAAGCGCCTCGCGGGCAAGGACGTGGTGCTCTTCCGCACCCAGAGCGGCGTGCTCTCCGCGATCGATCCGTACTGCGCGCACATGGGCGCGCACCTCGGTCACGGCGGCTGCGTGAAGGGCGAGACGATCGAGTGTCCGTTCCACGCGTTCCGCTTCGACGTGAACGGCAAGTGCGTGGCCACGGGCTACGGCACGCCGCCTCCGCCGCGCGCGAAGAACACCACGTACGAGCTGTGCGAGCGACACGGCCAGATCCTCGTGTGGCACGGCAACGCCGGCGAGCCCTCGTGGTTCGAGGTGCCCGAGGTCGACACGACAGGTTGGATGGAGGCCGCGTTCGAGGTCGCGCCGCTCCGCGGTCATCCGCAGGAGACGAGCGAGAACAGCGTCGACATGGGCCACCTGCCCATCGTGCACGGCTACGCGGACATCGAGATCCTCCGCGAGCTGCGCTGCGAGCCGGGGTACCTCTCGGTGAAGTACGCGATGACGCGGCCCTACATCCCGGGCTTCGCGGACCTCGGACGTCTCTACGCCGAGTTCTTCATCCACGTGTACGGCCTGGGCTATTCGCGGGTCGAGGTGTGGGTGCCCGAGGTCGGCCTGCGCTCGCGTCACATGGTGTTCGCGACGCCGGTCGAGCGTGAGCAGCTCGCGCTCCACATGGGCTTCCAGTTCGAGAAGTACAAGACGCTCGATCGCCTGCCGCGCGCGCTGCGTCGCATCCCGATGGGCCTCTTCCACCGCGCCCTCCTGCACGCGGGCATGGCGTCGTACGTGCACGACGTGAAGCAGGACTTCCACATCTGGCAGAACAAGCGCTACGTGCACCCGCCTCAGCTCGCCGTCGGTGATGGCCCGGTCGGCGCGTACCGCCGCTGGTGCAAGCAGTTCTATCCGAGCGTCAACGGCCCCGCGGGCGCCGATGTCGGCAGTGGTGGCGTCGGAGGCAGCGATCTTTCCAACGACGGCGGCGCCGCGGCAGAATGAGGACCTCATGACGAACTCTTCGATCCGCTCGCTCCTCGTCCTCACCCTCTCGTTGCTCGGCGCCTTCGCGCTCGCGGGCTGCGCGCCGGTGAACGCCGCAGGTAGCTGGTCGGTGAACCTCACGAACGACGCCAACGGCTGCTCGCTCGACAACTGGGCCGCGGGCGAGTCCACCACCGGGGTGCCGCTCACGATCACGCAGAGCGGCTCGGCCGCGACGGGCGAGGTCGGCGGAGGAACCGGGACCGTCGCGAACCTGGTGTTCGGCACCAACCGATTCGAGATGGGCTCGGTGAGCGGCAACCACGTCGACCTGCGGCTCACGGGCCGGCCGGGCTCGATGGGCAGCTGCGCGTACACGCCGATCCTCGATCTCTCGGGGACCATCAGCGGCGACACGATGAGTGGCCGCGTGGTGTGGTCCTACGACACGAACTCGAGCGCGGACTGCGGCGCGATGGCGACGTGCGAGAGCATCCAGCTGATGAACGGCTCGCGTCCGCCGAGCCCTTGATCGCTCGATGACGACCTCGGGGTGGGCATGACGGGCACGACGAATGGCACGACGTTTCGTGGCGTCGTCACGATCCCGGGCGCGAGCACCGGCGCGCCTGCGACGATCGAGATCACGAGCCTCGAGGTGCGTGCGATCGCGGCCAACGGCGACGTGCTGAGCTGGCCGCTCGCGTCGCTCGAGGTGACGCCCGGCGGCTACGACGGCGACTTCGTGTTCCTTCGCTCGCCCGAGCAGCCCGCGACGCTCAGCACGACGGATCTCGCCGTCGTCGAGAAGCTCGCCGAGCTCGGTGGGCCGGCGATGGCCGCGCGCCTCGGCTCGGTGCGCAAGCATCGGGGCTCGGCGTCCTTCTGGCGCACGTTCTCGTTGGTCGCGGCCTCGCTCACGGCGCTCGCGCTCGTGGTGCTCGTGCTCGTCACGCCGACGCTGCTCTCGTGGTCGGTCGGCCTCTTGCCCACGTCCTTCGATCGTCAGCTCGGCGACCTCGCCGCCAGTGACCTCGCCGCGACGGGCGAGACAGTCACCGATCCGCGCGTCGTGTCGTTCGTCGAGGCGATCGTCGCGCGCCTCGAAGAGAGCGGGCCGCCCTCCGAGCACGACTACCGCGTGAGCGTGATCGAGAACGACGAGGTGAACGCGTTCGCCCTCCCCGGAGGGCAGATCGTCGTGTGGACAGGCTTGATCCGAGAGGCCGAGAGCGCCGAGCAGATCGCGGGCGTGCTCGCCCACGAGCTCGCGCACGTCGAGCGCAGGCACGGCCTCCGCAACGTCGCGCACCGTGCAGGCATCGCGATCGGGCTGCGTCTGCTCGTCGCCATCTTCCTCGGCGGAGATCTCGATGGCTTCACGAGCCTCGCGGCCGATGTGGCCGTGATCGCGGCGTCGAACGACTACGGACAGGACCAAGAGAGCGAGGCCGACGCCGACGCGGTGGCGCGCATGCATGCGGCGGGTCTGGATCCGAACGCGCTCGCGGGCTTCTTCCGCGTGATGTCACGCGCGGGCGTCGGTGAGCTCCCTGCGTTCGCGTCGTGGCTCTCGACGCACCCTGATCACGAGACGCGGATCACCGCGATCGAGTCCCTGACGCGCCAGCTCGGGCCCGCTGCATCGCGTCCGCTCGCGCTCGACCTCGACGCCGTGAAGGCGGCGCTGGCCCCGTGATCGACGTTCGTCGGTGCCTCTGATGGTCTCCAAGCGCGGGCCGCGGCGGGTCCAGCAAGAGAGGGCCGTCTCGCTCCGCGACGATGGCAGCCTCCGCATCGTCGTCGTCGCCGACACGCACAGCGCGCCACACCCGGAGAGCGCGCGCGTCATCGCAGCGCGAGCGCCGGACGTGATCGTTCATGCCGGCGACATCGGCGATCTCTCCGTGCTCGATCGGCTCGCGGAGATCGCGCCCGTGATCGCCGTGCGCGGCAACATCGACGAGCGCGCGAGTGATCTCCCCGACGTGGTGACGATCGACGTCCGCGCCGGCGGCGCGAGCGCGATCAAGCTCCTCCTCCTCCACATCGCCGTGCACGGCCCGAAGATCCGCGCCGACGCCGCGCAGCTCGCGCGCCAGGCCGGCGCGTCGATCATCCTCTGCGGGCACTCGCACGTGCCCTTCCTCGGCAAGGACCGCGGCCTCGTGGTGTTCAACGCCGGCTCGATCGGCCCCCGACGATTTCAGCTGCCGATCGTCTTCGGTGTGCTCGACATCGCCGATGGACAGCTCTCGATGGAGCACGTGAGCTGCGAGACGGGCCTGCGCTGGGAGCCGTGACGACGAGCGCACCGCGTGCTCGCGCGGCGCGACCTCGCGCGCTCACGCGGCGTGTCCACCCTGGGTCCGCACTGGCGCACTCCGCACTGGCGCGCTCGGGTGTGGAGCTGGGGCATTCTCGAGGGCCGACATGACGCTCTGGAGGGCCTCGGCGAACGCGACGAGTCGAGCACGTAGCGCCTCGCGGTCCTCTGTCTCGAGGGCCCGCGAGAGCGCATCCAGCGCTTCATCCAGCTTCGCCGAGTGCGCCATCGCGCTCGTCTGGCCGAGCGCTTGCTCGCGTTCGCCTTCGCTTCGCTCGATGCGCGCCTCGGTCGACTTCAACGAGCGTGCTCCCAGGCCGACCATGGCCGCGGACAGTGCGACACAGACGACCACGAATCCCATGCTCCACGGGTTCGGGTCTCCGAGCCACAGCACGGCGAAGAAGAGTGACGCAGAGAGTGGCGTCGCGATGGCGAGCCAGCCCGGACCACGACGTTCCGCCGAAGGCGCCCAGTCGATGCGTGCACACGAGCTCGTCCCCTCGTGCCACTGGACATAGGTGCCACCCCACGCCGTGGCGCGGAGCGCGAGGTGACGCGACCCGCGGCCTGCTCCTCTCTCGAGGGGTGGAGTCGAATTGCCCTCCATCGACACGACCTCCACCACGCGGTGCGGGCTCGAGGAGAGGCGCACGACGACGCGGCGCGGGCGATGGTGTCGCAGCGCATTGGTCGTCATCTCGATGGCCGCGAAGGCGAGGTCGCTCGCCTCGAGGCGACGAAGGTCGGAGGCGAGCTGCCCTTCCATCGTGATCGGCACGTCGTAGAGGGATGCGAGCTCACGCAGCGCAGGCGCCAGATCGAGGGATGCACCGAAGGGCA
This sequence comes from Deltaproteobacteria bacterium, assembly GCA_017303575.1. Lineage (GTDB taxonomy): Bacteria > Myxococcota_A > Polyangia > Polyangiales > Sandaracinaceae > JAFLCL01. The sequence goes on along the minus strand of JAFLCL010000142.1, from coordinate 15,437 downwards.
CGAGCAGCTCGCGCGCGCGCTGGACGAGCGTGCGTACCGCGGAGATCACGCCTGCAGTCTCGGTCGTACTCTCGAGCTTGGCGCGCACGCCGAAGACCAACCCGGAGAGGCCGTCGTGGAGGGACATCGCCGCGGCGAGCCGTCGCGCTTCCCCCCGGGCTTCCTGCGCCAGATCGTCGGCCGACTTCGCCCGGGCCTCGAGGTCGAGGGCATGACGAATCATCCGCTCGCCGAGGACTCCAGCGAGGCAGGCGAAGACACTCGCGAGGGTTGCGGCCGCCACCGAGAGCGGGGTCCAGCGAGGTGCCGTGAGGAGGTGAAAGACCAGACCGGAGCCGACGACAGTGGCGAGGAATGCGCGGTTCACGGAATAACCCATCAAGCCTCGCGCGACGCCGCCCATCGCCAAAAAAGCCCATGTCGGTGTGGCCTCCACGGACGAAGGGGCTGCGAAGCACGCGGTGAAGAGCATCGGCACGAGGAACGCGAGAAAACGACGCAAGGCGTTGCGCTCTTCGAACATGGTCCCATCGCGAATGCGCGCGGCGGCCTCCACGTGGTCGAGCACGAACAGCAGAGTGAAGACCGTGAGATAGAGGGGATGGACCCCGAGGAGCGCGAGCCCCTGCGGGGTCAGCGAGACACCGAGCACCAAGAGCGCTGTCAGGGCATGAGCAGACACCTTGAGAGGTGCGGCATTGATTCGTGCGGCCTCCTGGTCGAGCGCGAATGCGTCTCGTGAATGCCGATGTCTCCGTGTCGTCTCGTCGTCCATCGTGTCTCGTCAACGTGCGCCGGAAGGTCCATGCGCGTCGCTCTCGAGCGCAGCGAGGAGGGCAGTCAGGTTGCGCCCCACCGTCTCGAGGCGCTCTCGCATGGCCGAGAGGGCTCCTGTGTGGGCGGCGGCCTCGAGCGCGGCGAGAGCGCCCGAGAAGCTCTCGACGAGCGCGCTCGAGAGGGCGGGAGTCGGCAGTGGCCGTGGCAAGAAGAGCGTGGCCGCGAAGCGCAGCGCGCGTGCGTCGTAGGCGAGGCCCGCACTGGTCAATACCGAGACCGCGAGGAGGTAGGCGACCAGCTCGGGAGTCGCCGCCTCGGCGAGGAGAAGAAGTGCCAGCGGGGCAGCCGTCAACGGTGCGACGAGCGCCAGCCAAAGGGGACCGATGCGCGCCGCCGGCTTGGGCCAACGGACCTCCGCGACGCTCGTGTTCTCCTCGTCGACGCGTGTCGATGTGCCTCCCCAGGCGCGTGCACGAAGCGCGAGGTGTCGCGTGCCTCGTCCTCCCGACGACGTCGGCTGCCGTGCCGCGAGGGGACCGCGCGCCGTGACACGAATGCCATGCTCGGCTCCCGAGAGCAGATGGATGTCGAGGGCCGACACGTCGCGATGGCGAAGCGCGTTGGAGGCGAGCTCGAGCGCTGCGAACGCGAGGTCCGAGCTCTCGAGCGGGTCGTTCGGGGCAGTGCCAGTGAGGGTGGTCGGAACGGCTGCGAACGCGGCGATGCTCGACAACGCGGTTTTCAGGTCGAGGGGCGCTACGACAGGGAGAATCGTCTCTCTCGCACGCTGAACGAACGCTTGGAGCGCTGTCGTCACCTCCGCCGCGCTCTGGGCCTGCTCGAGGCGTGCGCGGAGAGAGAACAGCATGCCCGAGAGCCCGTCGTGAACCGACATCGCCGTGGCGAGCCGGCGCATCTCCTCACGCGCGGCCTCTCCGGCCAGGGCGCGCGCCTCCGCGCGTCGTTCGAGCTCGATCGCCAACCTCGCGAGCCATCGCCCGAGCAGCGCAGCGAGGGCGGCGAAGAGGACCGCGGCCAGCGCCGTGAGCATCGAGCGCGGTGTCGCTTCGGGCGCCGCGAGCCCATGAAAGCCAGGACCCGTGATCAACAGAAGGGCGATGAACGCGGGGCCGAGGTGCGTGCCGATGAGCCCCGCAATGGCGCCGGCCATCACGAAGAACGCCCAGGCGGCCGAGCTCTCGAGGCTCGAGGGCGCAGCGAAGCTGGCTGTGTACACGAGGAGCACGAGCGTGGTCAGTACGCGCCGCGGCCACGCCTTCGGGGTGAACAAGCTGCCGTCTTCCACGCGTCGTGCGAGCTCCACGAGGTCGAGGGAGAACGCCACGGTCGAGAGCGTGAGGAAGAGCGGGTGAATCCCGAGCAGCGCGCGTCCCCAGGGTGTCCACGCGACGATCACGAGCAGCCAGGCTACGCCGAGGTGGTACACGGCTGTTCGCGGCGCCGCGTTCATCCGCATCGCATGCGGGTTGGCGGCGAAGAATCCCCGGGACTCGCTCTCCACTACGCAATGAGCCCCAAGCGCATGGCTCGCGCCGTCGCCTCACTCTTGGTCTTGACGCCGAGCTTGGCGTAGATGTGCTGCACGTGTGTGCGAACCGTCGAGAGCGAGATGTCGAGCCGCGCCGCCGCCTGTTCGTAGGAGTAGCCAGAGGCCAGCTCGCTCAGCACGGCGCGCTCGCGCACCGAGAGTGAGGGGGCCGACTCGGGAGGCGCGTGGAAGCGCTCGATCACCCGTCGTGCGATACCGGCCGTCATCGGTGCGCCCCCGTCCGCGGCCCTCCGCACGGCCTCGACGATGCTCAGCGAGGCGTCGGTCTTGAGCACGTAGCCCACGCATCCGGCGACCAGCGCGGAGAAGAGCCACGCGTCGCCTGCGTGCCCGGTGAAGGCCACGAGAACCGCGTCTGCGAGGCAGGCACGAATCGTCTGCATCGCCTCGAAGGTCGACTCACCCGGCATCTCGAGATCGATGACGATGAGGGAGGGGAGAGTGCCTGCACCGAGGTCTGCGATGGCCGCGTGACAGCTGCTGTACGCGACGACTTCCATTCCCGCGCGACGCAGCGCCTCCGCGCACGCCGCGCGCGTCTCGTCATCGTCTTCGATCAGGGCCACTCGCTCGCTCGGCATCCCTCACTCATACCATCGCACGTGTGATGAGCGTCCCATCGGATGAACATCGGAGCCGTGCTGCTCGAACGCCTGCCTCTGGCAGTCAGCCGTCGCCGAGACACGCAACCACGTGACGATGGCCACACGTGGTTTGCCGATGAGGGACGCTCTCTGGTCGGCACGAAGAGGGTCACCCGGTGACCTGCGTCGATCCGGTGATCAGCAGCGATCGTCCTCGAAGCGCCACGCGTGATCGGTCGGCGTCAACGACGCGAGCACCTGTGCGGCGCTCTCGAGGATGCGGGCGCGCTCGTCGTCGCCGAAACGATCCCACGTGCGGTAGAGCGCGCCGATGCGCGGATGGCTCGCGAAGCGGTCTCGGTGGCGCACGAGGAAGTCCCAGAAGAGTGGGTTGAACGGACACGCGCGCTCGCCGTGCCGCTCCTTCACGCGGAAGTGGCAGCCCTCGCAATGATCGCTCATGCGATCGACGTACGCGCCGCTCGCGGCGTAAGGCTTGGTCGTGAAGCCGTCGTCGGCGAAGAGCGCCATGCCGTGCACGTTCGGCAGCTCCACCCACTCGTAGGCGTCGACGAAGCCCGCCCAGAACCAGTGGCTCAGCGCGAGCGGCTCGACGCCCGCGAGCAGCGCGAAGTTGCCGAGCACCATCAAGCGCTGGATGTGGTGCGCGTACCCCGTGGCCTTCACCTGCCCCACCACCTCGCGCATGCAGCGCATCTGGGTGCGCTCGGGCTCCCAATAGAAGACGGGCAGTGCACGCTCGGCGCCGAGCGCGTTGGCCCGTCGCATCGCGGGCATGCGCGTCCAGTACATCGCGCGCACGTACTCGCGCCAGCCGAGGATCTGACGCAAGAGGCCCTCCGCCGCCGCGAGCGGCATCGTGCCGCGTGCGTGCTCGTGCACGATGCGCTGACACACCTCGCGCGGCGACACGAGCCCGAGGTTCATCGCGGGCGCGATCCGCGTGTGCCAGAGGAAGCGCTCGCCGGTGATCATCGCGTCTTGGTAGCGTCCGAAGAGCGCCGCGCGCTGCGCGAAGAAGTGATCGATCTCGGCGAGCGCTGCCTCGCGCGTGACGGGCCAGTCGAAGCCCTCGAGCTCGCCCCATCCGTGACCCCAGCTCCGCACCCGCTCCATGCAGGCGCGCGTGATCGCGTCCGGCGCGTGCACGAGCGCCGGCGGCGGTCGTTCGTCTCCGGGTGGCTCGCGGTTGTCGGCGTCGAAGCTCAGCTTGCCGCCGAGCGGCTTGCCGGACGCGTCCATCAGCCAGCCCGTCTTCTTCCGCAGGTGCGCGTAGAAGTGCTCCATGCGGAGCACGGCGCGTCCCTCGACCCAGCGATGGATCTCTTCGCGCGTGAGGAGGAAGTGACTGCCCTCGCCGCCGTCGTCGAAGAGCTCGAAGGGCACGCCGAGCGCGTTCTCCTTGCGCGCGATCCGCAGCGCACGCTCCATGCCCCACTCGCGTGGTCGCATCGCGACGACGCGCTCTGGACGGCGTCGTGAGGTCACCTCGCGCAGGCCGTCCACGTACGACCGCGCGTTCACGATCTCCACGTCGAAGCCGTCGGCGCGCAGCGCCTCCGCGAAGTGATGCATCGCCGACAGCACCAGGACGAGCTTCTGCCGGTGGTACGGCAGCGCGCTCGACTTGGCGCGTGACTCGATCAGCACGATGGGCCCGTCGTGCGGGTGTCTCGGCATGCACGGCAGCCGTCGATCGAGATCCCAGGGACCGAGGAAGTGGAGGGTGGTCATCGACGAGCCCGCTGCGGCGAAGAGGCGCTCGCCCTCACGTCCCGCAGAACGTCTGGTAGTCCCACTGGTCGGCGCCCGGGGGATCCATGAGGTCCTCGTCGTCGGGCTGGTCGTCGCAAGGTCGCGCCAGCACGCGCAGCATGCGCTCGAAGAGCGAGAGGTCGCCTTCGGTCGCCTTCGCGATCATCTGCTCGACGCGGTGGTTGCGCGCGATGAACGCGGGGTTGGCCAGGCGCATGCGCTCCTTGCGCGTCGCGACCGGAACGGAGTCGCCATCGAGGCGCGCGCGCCAGCGCACCGCCCACGCGTCGAAGGGCGCGGGGTCTGCGAACATCGCCGACACGACCGACACGCGCGGCGCGCGATCGATCGCGTCGAAGAGGCGACGGAACGTGAGCGTGAAGTCGACGCGCGCCTTCGCCATGAGCTCGAGCAGATCACGCGCGAGCGCGACGTCGTCGTCACGCTCGTCGCCCAGGCCGAGCTTGTCGCGGAGGATCGCGTGGTGCCGCGCGCCGAAGCGATCGGGGAAGGTGTCGAGGCGCTCGGTCACCTGCTTCACGGCGGCGTCTTCGTCGCTCGAGACGAGCGGCAAGATCGCCTCGGCGAGCCGCGCGAGGTTCCACAGCGCGATGCGCGGCTGGTTGTGGAACGCGTAGCGACCTTGCTGATCGATGGAGCTGAAGGTCCGGCCCGGGTCGTAAGCGTCGAGGAACGCGCACGGGCCGTAGTCGATCGTCTCGCCGCTGATCGAGGTGTTGTCGGTGTTCATCACGCCGTGCACGAAGCCGAGGCCCATCCAGCGCGACACGAGCGTGGTCTGCGCGTCGATGACGGCATCGAGCAACGTGAGGGCGCGATCAGGGTTGCGTGCGAGGTGCGGGTAGTGGCGCCACAGGGCGAACTTGACGAGGCGCTCGAGGCCGTCGAGGTCGCGCTGCGCCGCGAAGTACTCGAAGGTGCCGACGCGCAGGTGGCTGGCCGCGACACGGGTCAGGACCGCGCCCGGCAGATCGTCTCCCCGCAGAACGACCTCGCCCGTCGTCACCGCGGCGAGCGCGCGCGTGGTGGGCACACGCAGCGCGTGCATCGACTCGCTCACGAGGTACTCGCGCAAGACGGGCCCGATCGCGGCGCGCCCATCGCCGCGCCGAGAGAACGGCGTCGGCCCCGAGCCCTTCAGCTGGATGTCGCGGCGAACCCCATCCTTGCCCACGACCTCACCGAGCAAGATCGCGCGACCGTCGCCGAGCTTCGGCGAGAAGCCACCGAATTGATGCCCCGCGTACGCGAGCGCGATCGGCTCACTGCCGTCGAAGAGCCCATTGCCCGCGAGCCGCGCGACGCCCTCGGGTGAACGAAGCTCCGCGGCATCGATCCCGAGCAGCTCGCACAACGACTCGTTCACACGGAGCAACGCAGGCGCGCGCACGGGTGTCGGCGGCACCTTCGCGAAGAAGCGCTCCGGCAGCCGCGCGTACGTGTTGTCGAAGGCGATCGTCATCGTGCAGATGGTATGCGGCCCATTCGGCGCAATGCCCAGCCCGCATCACGAACGGTCAGGCATCTCGGGGGCTGGACTCTCTCCCTCGTGTCGGACGAACACATCGAACGCTGGATCGAGGTGGCGAGCGCTGCAGTGCGCGCCCACTGGGAAGCCGATGAGGGGGCCTCGGAGGACCTCGGTGACCGCGAGCAGGCACGATGGGACGCGGTCGAGCGTCTACGCCGCCTCTCGGATGCCGAGCTCGAGACACACGTTCTTCCGCTTTCGGAGGACGGACGGATCGAGCGCCGAGTCCTCGTTCCCGACGTGCTGCGGTTCGTGCGTCCGAACGATCAAGACTGCGCGGAGCGCAGGGCTCGTCGCGCGACGACGCTCCTCGCGCTCGCCCGACGAGAGACCGACCCCGACGTTCTCTGCGCGTACGTGGCCGGCTTCATCGATCTCGAGGACGCTCGCTGTCTCGATTTCGTGATCGCCCACGCCGTCCATCTGGACCCAGCGGTTCGCCAGACGGTCGCTGGCGTCCTCGCGAGCCATCCCGAGTGTTCACGTGCGCTGGTGACGCTCCTCGCGCTCTCCGTCGATCCCGAGGACGAGGTCCGCAACTGGGCGGCGTTCGGCCTGGCGCAATCGCGCCTCGACGCTGCGCATCCCTCCGCGGAGGCGGTGCGAGAGGCGCTCCATGCTCGGATCGAAGACCCTCACGAGGAGTGTCGCGGCGAGGCGTGGATCGGTCTCGCGATCGCACGTGATCCGAGGGTCGTTCCGCTGATCCACGACGCGCTCGCCGGCCGGCGCCAGTGCTGGCTCGCGCTCGAGGCGATCGAGGAGTGGCCGCGGCGCGAGTATCTGAACGGTCTCACGCGGCCAGTCGATCGATGGAGCGAGGCGTCGCTCGCGCGGGTGCGCACGGCCTGCGAGCACGCCGACGAGTGAGTCGTCTACGGGTAGCTCTCGATCGTCGTGCCCTCGCCGTCGTCGCAGAAGGCCACCCCGAGGAGCGCGACGATCGCGATCCCGAGCGTCATGGCGCCCGCCGTGACGCAGCCCACGTACGCGCGGTGCGAGGCGCGTGCGCGTCGCTTCGCGTCGACCGAGGAGGCCTCCTCGCGTCGCTGCTCGGCGAGGCCCTCGGTGGTGATCGTCGTCCGGTAGCCGGTGCGGCTCTGCGCCGCGCGATCGGCGGCCTCGAATGCCTCGGGGATCCCATCCACGATCCACGCCCCGAGCTCCACCAGCGCACCGAGCACAGCCTCGTTCTCCCACGTGGGCTTCTCGATCAAGAGGCCGTCGCCGTGCGTGTGCACGCCGAGCGGCCGCAGGCTCTTCATGCGATCGCGGATCTTCGCGTCGAACAGTCGCACGACCACGTCCTCGGGCCCCGCCTCGACGAAGTAGCCTTCGTCGAACGCGGGCTCGCCGACCACGACGTCGGTGCCGCGGCCCTCCGCGATCTCCGCCACGTCGTCGGAGGTCTGCGGGATCACGTGGAGGCGCAGATCGTCGCGCACCGCCGCGCCGAGGAACCACACCTCGGTGTACGGATCGCGCGTCGAGCCCGCGCCGCGATCGACGAAGCGCACCTCCACGTCGTGTCCCGCGAACGTGCCGCGCACGCGATCGGAGGCGGTCTCCTCCGCGTCCTCGAGGAGGCCACGGACGAGCTCGATCGGTCGTTTCATCGCTCCTCCTTCACGGTGCGCCCGCGATCACGACCTTGCCGAAGTGGTTGCCGCTCGCCATGTGCTCGAAGGCCTTCGGTGCTTCATCGAACGCGAACACGCGATCGATCACGGGCGCGAGCTTCGCATGGGCGAACGCGCGTCCCATCGCCTCGGCGCTCTCGCGCGGGCCGACGACCACGCCCGAGAGCTTCACCTCCTGCATGAGGATCGGCCGCACATCGAGCGGCTCGACAGCGCCCGCGAGCACGCCGATCACGTGGATCGTCCCGCCGATCGCGATCGCACGGAGCGACTGCGCCATCGTGCCTGCACCACCCACCTCGACGACGTGCTCGACGCCCCCGTTGCCGGTGAGCTTCTTCACCGTCTTTCCCCACTCACGATCGCTCGCGTAGTCGATCACGTGCGAGGCGCCCATCGACGTCAAACGCGCGCGCTTGTGCTCGCTCTTGCTGGTCGCGATCACCTCTGCGCCGAACAGGTGTGCGATCTGGAGCGCGAAGATCGAGACGCCGCCGGTGCCCTGCACGAGCACGCGCTGCCCCGCGGCGAGCCGACCGTGATCGACGAGCGCGTGCCACGCGGTGACCGCCGCGCAGGGCAGCGTCGCGCCTTCTTCGAACGAGAGGTGTGGAGGCAGCGGCCACGCGCCGTCCTCGTCGAGGATCGTGTGCTCCGCGAGCACGCCTGGGAGCGGACCTCCGAGCGTCGCCCGCAGCTTCGTGTGCGATGGCGTGCCCGCGCTCCACTTCTGCGAGAACGCCGAGAGCACGCGATCGCCGATCTTCCACCGCGTGACTTCGCGACCGGTCTCGATCACCTCGCCGGCAGCATCCGAGCACGGCGTGAGCGGCAGCGCCTGACGCGGGTCGTAGGTGCCGCCGATCATCATGAGGTCGCGGTAGTTGAGCGAGATCGCGCGCACACGGACGCGCACCTCGCGCGCACCCAGGGCCCGATCGGGCACGTCGGCGATCGAGAGGTTCGCGAGCCCGAACGAGGGGACCTGCCACGCGCGCATCGGGGCAACGTGCCTGATCTCGAGGCCCGACGCGCCCGCGTACTGCGATTTTCTTGCGGGACGAGCCTCGCTCCGCGATACTGAACGCACGAACAGCCTTCGTGCCGAATTGTTCGACGATTCGGCCTCTTCGACCCCCGACTACGTAGAGGTCTCCATGGACAAGCGCTCCCGCTCCGACGTCGCTCCCGCACTCTCGCCCGCCAACGGTCCGCCCGACACCCATGACGGTGTGCCCATGATCCCCGCGCGCGATCCGATCACCCCCTTCGTGCACGGCGTGATCGCGCTCTTCCGTGGCCCGCTCGGCGACGTGCGCTTTCCCGATGCGGATCGCGCGAGCCTCGAGGCGCTCGCGAACGCGGCGTGCGACGCGCAGTGCGAGGTCGAGGCGCTCGAGGCAGCGCTCGAGGCGGCGCGCGCACGGGCACGAGCGGCGCAGGACATGGTCGGTGATCACGCCAGCCGTGCGCTCGCGTACGCGCGCGTCTTCTCGATCGGGCAGCCCGAGATCGAAGACGCGATCGCGGCGGTGCCGAGCAAGCTCGATGCACGCGAGCGCGACGTCCGCAGCGCGAGCTCGAGTGGGGTGATCGAGGGCGAGCCCAAGCGTCGCGGTCGACCGCGCAAGATCGTCAGCGGTGAGCCGATGCTCCCGATGCACGAGCCCGTCGAGGCAGCGGCCGGCGCCGCCGAGTGAGCTCGTTCAGGAGGGGATGCGAACGCGCACGACGAACGCGTCCTGCATGCCCGTCGCTGTGAGCCCTCCTCCGAAGGCAGGAGAGACCACCGCCTGCACGGTGCCGCGGAAGAGGCCGGTGACGTAGAGCCACTCGCCCGTGCGCCACATGCGCTGGACCACACAGTCTGTCGTGGCACTGATGCGATCCCACGCGATCGGCGCACCGCTGTCACCGCGCGCGTGGAGGACCCAGCCCTCTCGACCGCTCGTGCGTCCGGCGAGCTCCGCGAGGCCCGACGGCGCGAGCAGGTCCGGTGAGTAGCCGACCGCCACGAGCGAGCCGTCGTCGGCCACGTCGAGCCCACCGATCACGTCCTCGCCTGCCGCCACGATCGGCCGCGTCACCCACTCGATCACGCCCGTCGGATCGATGCGCGTGAGCACGATGTCGCCAGCGTCCGCACCATCGCTGCCCGGCGACACGAGCGCCGAGCCCGCCCACTGGAAGTTGCCGAAGCGCGCGCGTGTGCCCACGAACGCGTGGCCCGTCGCGCTCATCGCGAGAGCTTGCACGTACGCCGAGCCCACCGAGTCGTAGGTCCACAGCGTCGAGCCGAGGGCCGCGTCGAGCACGCGCACTGTCGCGAGGTCCGCCGGGCCGGGGTTGAAGTAGCCGCCGACGAGCACACCCGCGCTGCCCACGTCGAGCGCGACGTTGTACCCACCGAGCGTGCGGAGGCTGCTCACACGCGCGAACGTGCTGGTCTCGAACCGCGACACCAGCGCGTCGCTGCCGCCTGCCGCGAAGCTGCTCACGTAGAGCTGCGAGCCGGACAGCATGGCCTGCGTCGGCTCGTCGCTCTCGGGCGCGCTGAGCGCGAGGGCCGCCGAGATCGTTCCGTCGCGCTCGATCCGCACGAGCACCGAGCGCGCTGTCAGCGTCGTGGTGCCGAAGGTGCGACCTCCAGCGTCGGAGTTGACGCCGAGGTAGAGGCGACCCGCCGCGTCGAGCGCGATCGCGCCGACGAGCGTGTCGCCCACGGGCTCGAGCCGACGCACGTAGCGAGGCGTCGTGCCGCTGGGCGTGACGTCGAAGCAAGCGACCCACGTGCCCGTCGTGCCCGACGTCGTCGGGTCGAGGTGCGTGCCTGCGATCGTCGCGCCTCCACGCAATCGCCCTGCGGCGCACACCTGCGATGCGTCACCCGTCACGAACACGATGTCGGCGAAGGAGCCCGTGTCTCCGGCGACGTGGAGCAAGACGCCCGGATCGAGCGGTGGAGGCCCCGCATCACTGCCCGCGTCTGGCGTCGCGGCGTCGATCGGCACGAACGCGTCGGTCGTGCTCGCGTCGCGCGTGCTCGCGTCGAGGGTGGCCGCGTCGGTCGCGCTCGCGTCGCTCGACGCTGCGTCGCTCGCCGCGCCCGTGTCGTCGGTCGTGCGCGCGTCGATCTCGATGGAGGCGTCAGGGGACGGGGCGTCGAGCGCCGCGAGCCACGCATCGATCGTCGGCCCCACGTCGGGCGTGCTCGCATCGACGTCGTCGTCGGGGTGATCCGGCAGCGTCTCGGGCGGCACGAAGAGATCCTCGCAAGCACCGGCGCGACACGTCGTGATCGGATCGGGGCACGACACGTCACGACACGCGGTGCTGAGGTACACGCGCAACGAGAGCGCACGGCCCGAGACGTAGCCGCTGCGCACGCGTGCCTCCGCGAGCGCGCTCCCATCGGTGCGCCGCGCGATGGCGCGGACGTCGAACCGCCGTGACGCATCGCCGCCGCGCGGCTCGAGCGCGAGGGAGAACGGCAGCGCGGGATCGCTCGCGCCCGGGCGAAACGTGCTCGCGCGCACCACGGCGCCGTCGTCGCCTCGCACCTCCACCTCGAGCGTCGCGGTCTCGCTGCGCACCATGTCGTCGCCGTCGAGCACCACGAAGGTCTGCGTGCGCGTCGCGCAGCCCGCGACCACGAGGCAGAAAGTCGCCACCCACGCGAGCGCCACCCGAGAAGGTCTGCGCTTCATGGTGCGCTCCAGCGTCCGGACGCGAGCGTGAGGGTCTCGATGCGGCCGGGCACGTCTGCGTCGAGCCCCGGACCGGGCGTCGTGAGCGCCACCGCGAGCGCCACGCCGCCGCCGACGAGCACGACGCCGCCGAGGACCACGGCCCAGATCCACGCGTCGTCGCGCTGCGGGGTCACGCCCTCGGGCTCGTCGGTCGTGGGGTCGCCGAGCTCGCTCGTCGTCGCCGTCGTCGTCTCAGCCGGTGGATCGACGGTGGGTGGATCGGTCGTCGTCGCCGTCGGCGCCGAGCGGCGCTGCGCGTCCTCTTCCGCGATGGCGCGGTCGAGCGCCTCGAGGCGGTGCTGGAGCAGGCGTCGATCGTCCTCGGTCGTGTCGGGCGCGCCGGCGTCCAGGTAGCCGCGCAGCGCCGTGCGTGCGCCCCGCACGTCGCCGGCGTCGCGCAGCGCGAGGTAGAGGTTCCGCAAGAGACCGGCCTCGTGCGACAGCTCGTAGGAGCGCTGGAATTCCCGCGCCGCCTCGAGGTAGCGGCCCGCGCCGTAGAGGCTCACGGCCACCTGGAAGGCCTCGCGCGCTCGGAGCGTGTCCTCGTCGGTCGGTGTCGCAGCCTGCGCCCCGTTCGCGGCTTGGGGGTCCGCCGCGTGGGGATCGGACTGCGCGAGCACCGGCGCGGACGTGACGAGCCCGAGCGCCAACGCGACGACGAGCCAAGAGACACGAATCACTGCTGACCTCCGTCGCGGGGCGAGCACCCCTGCATGGTACCCTCGGGCCCCACGGGCTCCGAACGAATGGATGGCGCGTCGCGCACGCACGAAGACTCGCTCGCCGGACGCTACCGCCTCGGACGCGTGATCGCGCGCGGTGGCAGCGGCGTCGTGTACGCCGCGCACGACGAGCGTGTCGGCTCCGAGGTCGCGGTGAAGGTGCTGCGTCGCGCGCTCGCGAGCGACACGACGGCGGTCGCGCGCATGGTGCGCGAGGTCGAGCTCGTCGCGCGCCTCAAGCACCCGAACGTCGTGCGCGTCATCGACGTCGGCACCGAGCGAGACCAGCCCTTCCTCGTCATGGAGCTGCTCGAGGGACGCACGCTCGCGGAGCGCGTGGAGGCGGACGGTCCGCTCGCCATCGAGCGCGTGCGCACCATCGCCGCGCAGCTGCTCGATGCCCTCGACGCCGTGCACCGAGCCGGTGTGCTGCATCGCGATCTGAAGCCCGCCAACGTGTTCCTCGTGCCGGTGCGACGAGGCGAGCTCGTGAAGCTGCTCGACTTCGGGCACGGTGTCCTCCACGACGGCAGCTCCGCGAAGCTCACGGAGAGCGGCTTCTTCGCAGGCACGCCCGGCTACATCGCGCCCGAGCGCCTGCTCGGTGCTGCACACGACGCGCGCAGTGACGTCTACGGCGCCGCCGTCTGTCTCTACGAAGCGCTCACGGGCAAGCCTGCGTTTCATGCGCCGAGCCCCCTCGCGCTCCACGCCGCCATCGTGCACGGCCGCTGGGAGCCCATCGCCGCGCTGCGTCCCGAGGCCCCGCTCGCGCTCGTCACGGCGATCGAGCGCGCGATGCACGTGGATCCTGCACGACGCTTCGCGAGCGCGAGCGAGCTCGCAGAGAGCATCGAGGACGCGCTCGCGCCCCTCGCGCACGGCGCCGTCGATCCCCATGCGCGCACGCTCCCTGTCGCGTCCTCGGTCGATCGACGGCACGCCCCTCGGACGACGGAGCCCGCGGCGACACCTCGGCGCCGTCGCGACACGGCCCACGCGCTGCGCATCGGCCTCGTGCTCCTCGCCGTGTCGGCCGCGGGCGCGTGGTGGCTCTCGCGCGCATCGGGCGCGACGGATCCTCCAAGCGACCATGAGAGCGCCGAGCCTCGGGAGGCTCTCGCGGAGGCTTCGCAGGTGCCCGCGGAGGCTTCGCAGGTGCCCGCGGAGCCTTCGCCCGTGCCCGCGGAGGCTTCGCACCTGTCCGCGGACACTTCGGCAGTGACTGCGCCCGTGCCAGCCCCCGCGATCACGACGCACACCGATCGCGAGCCTTCAGATCGAGACCCGCGAACGTCGTCCCGCGACCGCGCAGACCCCGAAGAGACCACGCCCCGCGCGCCTCGGGCTCGCGCGGTCACAGGCGCCGAGTCCGCGACGCGCGAGGAGCCGAGGCCCGAGGCGCCGCCACCGACCGAGGCCGCGGCACCGAGCGAGGCCACGGCACCGACCGAGGCCCCTGCACCGAACGAGGCAACGCCGAGTCGCGCCGACGAGATGTTCGTCCCGAGCTGGGCGCGCTGATCGCGCGTCTGCTTCTGCCGTGATCGCATGTGGCGACCGTGGAGCAACACGCGCGCCACACGCTGCTCAGGGACATCCATGCGCGTCGTCCTCGGCCTGCGTTCCGCGCGAACGCAGCGCGTTCCCGGCCGACGCGATCACGGCGCGTCGTCGTCGTCGCGGTCCTTCGAGCGCGAAGCCAGCGCGCGCAGCGCGTCCCACTTCTCGAGCTCGCGCTTGTAGCTCTTGGTGTGGTTGCGGTTCTCGACGAGCGTCGAAGCACCGAACAGCAGGTAGGCGTTCTTCACGGAGCCGAGCCGCTCCGAGGCCTCGCGCAGCACCCCGCCCACCAGCCCTTCGAGCGTCGCGAGGTCGACGATCTCCCCGCGGCGCCGTCGCTCGATCGCTGTGTCGACGACGGCCCGCGCGATCGCGTCCAAGCCGTCGAGGTCGGCATCGTGCGGGCTCGACGAGCCGTCGAGGCTCGCGCCCTCGAGGCTCAGCGCGCGCGTCACGTCGTCGAGCCCGAGGCTCGGTGCGCCCCGCTCGCCGCCCGCCCGCACGAGCGCGAACGCGTAGGAACGACGCACCACGTTGTCGACCTGTCGCAGGTTGCCTGGCCAGCGCGCGCGGGTGAGCAGGGCGATGGCGTCGTCGGTGATCGAGGCGCCGTGCACACGGCTCGACTCGAGGTGGCGCCTCGCGAGGAAGACACGCACCCAGTCGGGGATCTCGTCCGTGCGCTCGGAGAGCGGCGGCAGCTGCACGGGGAGCACGTGGATCCGGTAGTAGAGGTCCTCGCGGAACGCACCGCGCGCGACGAGCTCGCGCAGGTCCGCGTTGGTGCCCACGAGGAAGCGCACGTTGGCCTCGCGATCGCGCGTCCCGCCGAGCGGCGTGTAGCGACGCGTCTCGAGGAAGCGGAGCAGGCCGGCCTGCGCCTTGAGCGAGAGCTTGTCGATCTCGTCGAGGAACAGCGTGCCGCCGTGGGCCTCCGCCACGAGGCCGTCGTAGTCGCTGCTCGCGCCCGTGAACGCGCCCTTCCGCCAGCCGAAGAGATCGGCCATCTGCATGCCGTCCTCGACGGCGAGCAGGTTCGCGGTGTGGAACGGCCCGTCCTCGCGCGTGCTCTGCGCGTGACACCAGCGCGCGAGCTGCGTCTTGCCCGAGCCCGTCGGACCCGTGAGCAGGATCGTCTCGCCTTGTCCGGCGAACACGCGGAGCGCTTCGACCAACGCGCTCATCTTCGCGCCGACGACGGGCAGGAGCGGATCGCGCGCGGCGCTCGTCACCTTCCGCGCGCGAGGCAGCACGGTGAGGTGCGCGGCCGTCGCGACGCACGCGAGCTCGATCTGCTCGACCCACGCGCCACGGGGGATGGCCGCGCGTCCCGAGGCCTCGGGCCACGACAGCTCGATCGCGAGCATGCCGACGAGCACGTCGCCCGGCGCGACGAGCGGGAAGGCGACCACGTGCGTGACGTGTCGCGCGGCCATCTGCTGCACGCTGCCCGCACGCTCGAGCGCGACGTACGGCATCTGCACCGCGAACTCGAACGACGTCT
>JAFLCL010000141.1 GCA_017303575.1 Deltaproteobacteria bacterium | reverse complement strand
GAAGGGGCCTCGCGCCGCCCCCGGACTGTCGGGCCGCACCTCGAGCACGCATTCCCCGTCACCATCGTCGAGGAAGAACAGCGCGGCCTCGCTCTCCGCGCGAATCGTGCGCACGGACCACCCGTCGAGCATCGTCGCTTGCTCGACGGGACCAAATCGAGCGAGCTCGAGGACCGGAGACGCGCTCTGGTGCGACACGCTGCCCGCCTGACTGGTCAGAAGAGATTCGACGCGATGCGAGCGCGGCGGGATGAGGAGGACCGCTGTGGCGACCATCCCGATCGAGCTCGCGATGATCGCAGGCACTCGCGCGAGCTTCTCCCGCGTCGGCTTCCACGAGACAGCGGATGCGCCCGAGCCCGCAGCGCCGCGCCCGCGATCTTGGATCGCCACCCAGGGAAGGCCCACACACAGCGCCAGCGTGGCGGCTTGAACGAAGAAGATGCCGGCGGTGATGAAAGTGCCTACGTGGAACGCGACCAACGTCACCGCGGTCGCCGCGCGCCACCGTGGAGAGAGCAAGAGCCCGAAGGCAGAGAGCTCCACGACCAGCGTCGCCCACGCCATCGCATCGGCACCGCGGGGGCTCGACGCGATGGCGTTCACGATCGGCTCTCGCCAGGTGTCGTGTCCCGGCACCGTGTGACGCAAGACCATCAACCGGATGACGTCGCCGCCCGCGCCCTCGAACCAATCGTCACGCAGCTTGCTGATGCCGGCGTTCATCCAGGTCCCGGCCAACATGGCGGTGCCGCACAGGGCAGACACGCGCTCCCCCCACGATCGTTCCTCCGGAACCTCTGGTCGCGCCCGGAGCAACCGCGCGATCAGGCCGCCGCCGAGCCAACCGAAGAGGAACGCACCCACGTGATAGTACGGCTCTTCGAAGAGACCGGTCGTCGCGGCGAAGCCCTCGTGCTGGAGCCGGAGAGACACGAGCGCCAAGGCACCTGGGATGAGGGAGCCCTCGCGCTTCCCGAAGAGGATCGCCGCGACGGCGCTCACGACGGCCAGCGAGATGACCAACACGGGACTGCGGGGGATGACGCCTGACCAGCCCGCCGACTCGACCCAGAGTGGGTGGGCGACCGCGCCTCGCAGCGTGCGGTACGCGAGCGTGACTGCATCGAACACGATCAGCACCGCCAGCACGACGCGCGTGAGCCGCAGCGCCCGCGTGTCGCGGAAGGTGTCGATCATCGGAGCGAAGCCGTGTGACGCGTGGGAACACTCGCCTCGCACCGAAGAAGCGGACACTCCGACGTGACCACGGGGCCGCCGCGCGACTGGATGCGATGCGAGAGCCTGAGCACGGTCACGGGCTCCACTGCACCGCCCCGCACGTCGTGAAGGCTCACGTAGTCCTGCGCGGCGCGGTCGAGCTCTGGATGCCGCCCGGCGTCCACGCATCCCTCTCCGTCAGTCGTCATGAAGTCGGGGCGCTCAACGCAACGGTAGCCGTCGTAGTGCTCGACGGGATGGAGGCCATCGGGTCCGCGAACGACGATCCGTGCGGTCACCCTTCCGCCGCGTGAGAACATCGACAGCGGACTGAACGGGTACTGTTCACGCAGCATCAAGCCGAGGACGAGGTAGGCGACCAAGAAGGTCGCCACGACGAGGCCCTCGGCGCGTGCGAGCGTCATGGCGGCGAGCCTGGGGCGAAGCCGCTCCGCGTGGCAAGTGCCTCGAGCCGCGTCGAGGCCTCAGCAGGAACCGCATCTCCTTGGGCTCGAGCGAACGCGTGCTACCGTCGAAACGCGTGGAGGTTTCGATGCGTGCTTCTTCTCTTGGCTATGCGTGCGTCCTGATGGCTGCGATGGCGTCGATGGGTTGCCCCGAGACGACGGTCATCGGGGATTCGGGCGTTCCCGCCGAGGATGTCGGCATGCGCAGCGACGATGTCGGCACAACCGACGACGCGCGCATCCCGCCCGATGCTGGTCCGCCGGAGCCGTGCTCGACGCCCGGCGCCGTCGAGAACGTCGCGTGCGGTCAGTGCGGCACGGTGGAGCGCTTCTGCAGTGCGTCTGGCACGTGGGCCTATGGCCTCTGTGAGGACGAGGGCGAATGCGCACCGGGCACGACGGACACGATCGAGTGCGGCAACTGCGGGACGCAGATGGCGCGATGCACGATCGCGTGCATGTGGGAGTCGGTCGGCGCCTGCACTGGCGAGGGAGAGTGCCCGCCGGGTCTCATGACCCGAAGCGGCGAAGGCTGCGCCGCCGGTGAGACACGCGACGTCGTGTGCAACGACGAGTGCTCCTTCGAGCCCACGAGCATGTGCGAGCGCGACGAGTGCATGACGCCCGGCGCCACGGAGCGCGTGAGCTGCGGAACCATGTGCGGCACCGTGGAGCGCTTCTGCAGCGTCAGCGGCAGCTGGGAGTACGGCACGTGTGATGAGGCGGGGATGTGTGTACCCGGCAGCACGGGGACCCAGCCCTGCGGGATGTGCGGGACGCTCGCCACGCGATGCACGACCGCGTGTGCATGGGAGACGACGGGCGCATGCATGGCCGAGGGCGAGTGCGTGCCGGATGCCACGCGCGTGACCTCGATGGGATGCCCAGGGGGTCAGGTGCAGTCGCAGCGCTGCAGCGCGACCTGCGGCTGGGAGTCGACTGGCGCGTGCACGACGCGCCGACTGATCGACGTCATGCTGCTCATCGACATCACCGGCTCGCGACTTGCGCGTGTGTCTGGAGGCATCGACACGATTCGCACCCGCCTCTTCGACGCGCTCGTCGGCATCGAGGATGTGGCCGTGGGCGTGTCGTTCTACGCCGACTTCCCGATGAGCTCGTCTTCTGCCACTCGAGAGGACAGGCCCTTCGAGGCAGGCGTGGAGCCCTCGTTGATGGCGGCAACCGCGGGGGCAGAGCTGGCAGGCTATCCGAGGACTCGCAGCGGTGGTGACGGTGCCGAGTCCGGCATCGAAGCCCTCTCTGTCCTCGCCGGCGGTCCGGTACCGGCTTCCGCGAGCGCACTGACCTGCTCGTCCGGGCGCGTCCCCGGCGGCTGTTGGCGTGCCGATGCCCAGCGCGTCATCGTCGTCTGGACGGATGCTCCGAACCACCACGGGCCGCTGGCGACGGGCGACGGTCTCGAGTTCCCGTACGACCCCGCGATCCCAGGAGCGGCCATGTGGACCACCGAGAGCGCTCTCGGCCGCATGCGAACCGAAGGCATCCTCCTGCTCGTCCTGATGGACGACGCATTCGGCCGTCCACAGCACGTCCGCATGATCTCGGACCTCGGTCAGCCCGCGAGCGATCTGATCGACGTCGCGGCAGGGACCAGCGGGTTAGGGACGGGACTTGATGCAGTCGTCGCGCGTGTGCGCGGGCTCGCGGCACCCTGACGGATTCCAGCACACCTGCATTCGCACAACGACAGTGCGCGCCCGGGCCGGCGTGAGCAGCTCGACACGTTCCTCCGCGACGGCGTCACGCACGACCTCCGCGCTCCGCGATCTGCGCGCGGAACGCGAGCCCCGACGTGCGGCGGTACTCGTTGGGCGAGTCCGCGGTGGGGATCCCGAGGAACGCGAGCGTCTCGGACGGATGACGGTAGCGGTCGCGCGCGCGGTTGGCCTCGCTGCGGTGAGGCATCGCAAGCACCTCGTCGATCGTGAGGCTCGCGCGCCGATCGGTGCCGCTGCTCTCCGTGGCCGTCGTGCTGCGCGCAGGCTCGCTCGGCGATCCAACGCAGGCCGCGAGGCCGAGGCCCATCACGCCGACCAACCCCCACGACCCACGGATCTCGGTCGCGGCTTCGATGCACGGGTGGCTCGCATCGGTGAGCTCGTCGCGCCGTCGTACCGCGTCTTGGCCATGGTCAGGTCACACCAATTCAGCCGGACTGCACAGTTACAGCGAGGCTGTACGTGTGTGACAACTGCAAAGCAGGGGTGTTTTCGGCCTTGACGTGTACGGCGGCGCCACCGAACCTGGGCCTCGTTCGCGGACACAACTGACGGTGTTTCAGTGGGGGCCGACGGCGGCTCTCGATCAAGCGGGGAGCAACGAACGTGGCACGTACGTTCAACGTCAACATCCAGCGACTCGCCGACTCTACGGATTCTATCCGTGGCATGATGCTCCTGGTGTCTATGATCCGGGGGGCATGGCTGCGCCCCTCTTTCGTTGCTCGAGACCCTAGTGCCCAAGTACGCACTTCTTGTTGTTCTTCTGTTGTCGGCGTGTGGCGGGAGTCCCTCTTCGTCGGCCATGCGCTCCGCTGCCGGTTGCTTCGTGCCCTTCGAAGCCTTCGAAGGACGGATCACCGCCGTAGCCGTCGCGGCCGATGACACCTGCGTACTGACAGATCGGCATCTACTGGTCTGCTGGGGTGGATGGCAGCGTCATGAGCTGTCGGGCCGAGGCTCGTGCCGCGCCATGGCCGAGGAGGTGTCCCCCGGCCTGACTGGCTTGGTCGCCAGCGGGAGCGCGGTCTGCCTCTGGTCTGCCTCCCGCGCGCAGTGCCGCATACTCCGTACGCAGCAGATGTTCGACCTCCCACTGAACGACGCGCGACTGGCCGTGATGCACGATGATGCCCTCGGTGTCATGGAAGGTGGCCACGTTCTGGTGGCTGAGTTTCGGCAGGTGTACCGCGCCGATGGGGTGAGGATGTTTCCCGGGTACACGAGGGGGGGTGTCGATGACCTGCCGGTCGCCGCTCTCCTCGTCGGCAGCGGCCCGATGGTGCTGAGTGCGCAGGGACAGATCAGGTCGCTGAGGTATGAGGGTCGCGAGGACGAGCCCGAGTCTCATGACCTCTCGATAGCGGAGGTGGTAGCCGCCTCTGGCACGGAGTTCTCGGGCTGCGCGATCTCCTCTGACGGCACTGTCCACTGCTATCGAAGGACTCTATGGGATCCGGTCGTACCTCCACGATACGAGGTGCACGAAATTCAGGTCCGCGGAGCGACCTCGGTGAGCACGGCACGGAGAGATCGCGCCTGCGTCATCGCAGACGGTCAGGTGTGGTGCTGGGGCGCGACGGGCTGCGACGCGACGTCCGGCGGCATCGAGGCCGCATCAGCGCCTCCCGACTACGAGCCTCGCCTCATGAGCCTTCCTCGGCCCGCGACGTCCGTGGTCGTCTCGTACTCCCACGCATGCGCCCTCTTGGACGACGCGACCGTGTGGTGTTGGGGCTGCAACGCATCCGGCCAACTGGGCGTGGGCGCCTTCGGCGACTCGGAGCGTCCCGTGCAGATCCAACGCGGACCTCGTCTGCCAGGAGCGCTTCATCGTAGGCTCGGAAACCACGGCACGGCGCCCATCCATTCGTTCGACTACCTTCCGTGACGGCCCTGAACATCGGCGTGAACTTCGGCGTGCATAGGCTCGTGGACACGGAGGAAGGCGTCTCCGCCCACGTCGCTGCCTGGCCGGCTGCCGACCAACGCGTCGCAGTCGGTGTCGGTTTCACACGAGCTCGCCATGCGTCTGGCTGAACCCATCGCAGCGGTCTGCGTCCTGCTGACGGGAGCATGCTCCGAAGCGCACTCACAGCCCGATGCCGGAGTCGACGCACCCCGACCGTGCTCCCTCGATCGTTCGGCCACTCTGGCCGTCATGATCAACTTCGACAGCAGCGGCGATCGGAATTTCGTAATGGGGGCGAGCGTCGAGCTCGTCCACAGGCTCCTTCGCGCGATCCCGATGGAGATGGCGTGCCCGAGGAAGTGCCGCTCGATCGCGTTCGTGTCCTCGCCACCCCGAACGAGCCGGTGCGCTCGCGATCGGATGTGCTCGAGTGCTCGGTGGTCTCGTACGGTGGAGCGTGGACCTCGACGCTCCTCGACGCCGTGTGCCCCGACAGCTCGCGTGTCGGAAACCCCATCTTCGACATCGAACCCGGGGACGACTTCGAGGACGACCTCACCTGCCTTCTCTATGCACCCTTCTCTCGGGATGGGCAGTGTCCGGGAGAGCCTTTCGATGCCGCGCTCGCCGCGCTCTCCCCTCGTGACTCTCCGGTCGACCTCGCGCCGCTGATGGGCCTCGGGGATTCCACGAACGTCGCTTACCGCGAGCGTGATGATGTTCTCGTCGTCGTGTTCCAGTCCGGGAACTACGGGGACGACTGCTCTCACCGGACCTACGAGAACCCGCCCGAGGGCGTGGCAGCGACCCCGGCGAGCGCCCAGTCTGCTGTGACGAGAACCTGGCGCCGGTCACGCGGACCTCGAACGCACTTCGCACCGCGCAGCACTGGCGGGAAAGACCACAGCTGGTCGTGCCGGACATCGACGTCTCAAACTGGACGAGCGGCGAGCTGTTGATGCGCGTTCACTCCAAGAACGTCACAGGGGCCACGTCCGTGATCGGTGTCGAGCTGCGACGCACCCTGCCGTCTCCACAGGACCCTTCCAGAACGTTCGAAGAGTCGGGCACCGCACCCCCTCAGATCGTTATCACCCCGAACACGGGAGCAGCACCGCTGCTTCTCTTGGACGCGGTGAACGCTCCGCTCGGCAGCTTCATGAACCTCTACGTGCGAGCCACGCAGTCCTCGACTCCGGGGACGATCCAGGCCACCATCAGTGTCGAGCTGGTCCTGAAGAAGTGACCCTCGGCCGATCACTGCGGCTTCCTCGCCCGTCGTGTCACGCGAGTCGATGAGTCACGAGTGGTGCTGCATCACCGTCCGAGGCATTCAATGAGCACAAAAGGACGAACAGATACGCGGACGTTTGTCGCCACGCTTGGCTCTGGCGCAAGGCTGAACCGGCGTTTGGTGCAACCCAGTTCAGCGACGAACATGCAGGCACGGGCACAACCCCCGGGACCGCGCCGTGGGGCACCGACTCCACACGACCTCGATCTCGATGGTGTTGTGCGCACCGCTCCTCGGGGTCTCGGCCTCGCCTCCGGAGCAGCGGACATCGCGAAGCGTCACCTCCGATCCAAGGATCCCCTTCGGGCGGAGTTCTTCCTTCCGCCGACACTGCTGATGCCTGCGCGAGAGTTGTTGACGACCGGCGCGGTGTACGTGTCTTCCGCAGCGGCTGCGGATTATCCGCCCACGGTTCGGATCACTGCCGGGCCGGTCCCGTCGGCCGAGCTGCTGAGCGTCGTGTACGTCGATCCGGTCGTGCTGTCCGACGGTCGACCGGGGCCCGAAGCAGTGGTGCCCCATATCCTCAAGAGCATCCCAGTCTCGTCCTCGATGGCCACGCTCGGCCTCCCGCGCGGCGGGGCGACCACACTCCTGACGGGGAGCGCGAGCGGTGATTCGGTGCACTTCTACGGGTTCGAGTGCACCCAGTACGGCACGGGTCCCGCGTCGCGACCCTTGATGCTCGGCGTCGCCGAGAGCTTGGGCGACGGCAGCATCGAGTACGTGCTGGTGGACCACGATGCCACCACTGGCGTGCCCTTCGTTCGCTACGTCCAGGACGTTCCTCGAGGGCCCACCCCGCCCAGCTCGCGCGTCGCCTACGGTCGAGTGATGCCCGGCATCTCGTTCGGCGTCGATCGAAGACTGCCGTTTCTTCCCGCTCGACGAGTGCTGATGGCGCTTGTCGTTGGTGTAGAGGCGGACCCCAATCAGGCCGATTTGGTGGTGGGGTTTCTCTCCGTCGACGACTCCGATGTACTGTTTCGGGAGACTGACAGAGCCCGCATCCCACGCGTGCGAGGAGACGTCACCGAGGTGTACGAAAGCGTACCTGTTGCATGGCACGACCGACTCAATCGGTGGGTAGTCATGCTGACAGTGGGCGACATCTGGGAGGGTCGGTTCCACCTCGTGGACGGCGCGGGTCGACTGTTCCGCAATCTCGACGGCAGGCTACCCATCGCAAGCTGGTGGCCGGAGCAGTTCGAGCGATCACACAGTGGCAATGTGCTGAGCATCAATCGGCGCACCGGGAACGTGTGCTTCCAGACGGCTCACAATACCGCGTCGGGTGCGGTTCTATTGAACAACACGTTCGTCAATCAGTGGTCGGATCTCTACTTCGATCCTGAAGATCCCATGCAGCCCGCAGACACTTTCCCGGCGCTGACGAGAACCATTGGCGGAGGTCGAACCAACAACCGTTGGTGTACCGGCGCCGTCGAAGATCCATATTGGGAGTGGCAGCAGGGTGCCACCGGGGGAAGCACTCTCGATGGTGCGCGAGTTGAGGACCGGGACCTCTCTGGTCGCGGAAGTGTCCTCGTCGTCGGGGAACGTCTCGGAGACGAGCCGGCCGTGAGCGGAATCGTGACGACATCGCTACTTCGGGCACCCGTGACTCCGAACCTCGGCACGAACTTCGGCGTCCATCGCATTGTCGACGCGGGTAGAGGGAGGTCAGCACACGTCGCAGCTTGGTCGGCACCTGAGGGACGCGTCGCTGTCGGTGTTGGGTTCATCCAGGTTCGCCGTGCGATCGCGTAACGGTGTGGTCTGGCGTTGCGGTGTTGCTGGCGTCCTCGCCGGGCTCTGCGTCGCTTGCTCGTCCGCCCATCCGCAGCCGGATGTAAGTCTCGACGCTCGACCAACTTGCTCTGGCTTTCGCTCGGCCACCCTCGCCATCATCAACAACTTCGACAGCGGCGGTGAGCGCAACTTCGTGCACACCGGGATCACGGTCGAGCTCGTCGGCCGGCTCCTGCGCGGAGATCCCGATGGTGATGGCGTTCCCGAGGAGACGCCGCTGGAGCGGGTTCGGGTGCTCACGACTCCGAACGAGCCGGTTCGAGCCCGCGACGGCGATGTGTTGGACTGCACCGTCGTCTCGTATGGTGGCGCTTGGTCATCGACTCTCATCGACGCACGGTGCCCGGGCAGTCCTCACGCCGGTCATCCCATCTTCGACATCGAGCCGGGCGACGACTTTCAAGCCGACTTGGATTGTTTCCTCTACGCATCGCCGTCCCGTGATGGTCAATGCCCCGCTCTGACGTTCGACACCGCGTTGGCCGCGCTCTCGCCGCGAGACTCTCCTGTGGATCTGACGCCGTTGGTTGGGCTCGGTGACTCGACCAATGCCGCCTACCGGGAGCGAGACGACGTTCTCGTGGTCGTGCTCCAGTCGGGCAATCTTCAGGACGAGTGTTCTCAGCGGACGTATGAGGATCCGCCCGACGGGGTCTGCAGCGATCCGGGCGAGCATCCGTACTGTTGCGAGGAAAATTTGGCGCCTGTCACGCGAACGTCGGACGCGCTTCGCGCGATCCTCCGAGGCAGGCCCGTGGTCTACGCCGGCTACGTGCAGTTCGCCCCGTTCGATCCGTCGACGCAGCCGGTGGCGGCGCTCGACGAGATGCTCTCGACGCACCCGCCGCACGAATGCTCCTTCGCCGGCACGCTCCACACCCGAACCGCAAGGCTCGCGCGCGAGCTCTACCCCGACATGCAGCTCGTCCCCGTGGCGTGCAGGGGTGACGAGACGACCGGTGTTCCCGACGTCACGGCGCTCGCGCGGCACGTGTTCGCGTCGATCTGCGAGTGACGCTCGATGCGGTGATCCAGAACGTTCATCGCTCGCGGGGCCCCTCGCGGGGAGCGGCGGGTTCGCAGCGACGGTGACAACTCGAAGGCGAGCGACCTGGCCCGGCGCCGCTGACCCACCCCGGCCCCTCCCGCGGGCGAGAGGGGTGCCTGTGTGCGGGACCAGGTCGGGTGGCTTCGGGCTTGCGGCGCAGCGGTGCCACGGGCGTGGATCAGTCGAGAGAACGCACACATCGTCGTCGTGGGCCCTGAAACGAGTGAGAGGATCCTGATCGGGGTCGGCTTCACAGGTAGGGTGTATCGGTGACGAATCGTCAGTTCGCGCTGATCGCCTCGTGCCTGCTTCTCTGCGGCTGCCCGTCCACGCGGCAGCCCGACGACGCGACCCTGGATGCTCTGACGACTGGCCCGTGCTCGCTCGAGCGCAGTGCGACGGTCGTCGTGATCTCGAACGTCGATGGCGGCAACGACCTGATCGGCGACGTCGCTGCAGCGAACGTGACCCTGGTCAAGCGGTTGCTGAGCGGAGACGTCGACGGTGACGGGACGCGGGACTTCGAGCCGCTCGAGCGTGTTCGGGTGCTGGTCGCGCTGAACATGCCCCGTGTCCCCGACGGCCCGGGTGACGTCGGTTGCAACGGGGTCGGCAGCGGAGCCGTGTGGACGTCAATCGCGTTGGATCGGTTCTGCCCCGAGAGCCCGCGTGTCGGGCAGGTGGTGTTCGACGTTCGTCCCGGCGACTCCTTTCAGGAGGACCTCCGCTGCTTCCTCGAGACTCGCGATCTCGACGGTAGCTGCACGCCGGAGACCTTCGACACCGCGCTGGCCGCCCTCTCACCCGCGGACGGTCCGGTCGAGCTCGCGCCTCTCATGGGGCTCGGCGACGGCGTCAATTCGGCCTACCGCGAGCGCCAAGACGTGCTGGTGCTGCTGATGCATCAGAGCAACCGTCGCGACGACTGCTCGCGTCGTCTTCACGACGTCCCGAGCAGCGTCGGGCTGTGTACGGAGGAAGGCGACGAGCCGTACTGCTGCGAAGCCAACCTGCCGCCAGTGACGCGAACGTCCGAGGCGCTTCGAGAAATCCTCCGAGGCAGACCAGTGGTGTACGCGGCCTACGCGGCAGCTCCCGCGTTCGATCCGACCGCGGAGCCAGCCGCCCGCCTCGACGAGATTGTCGCGGACGGGATCGACGCGAGGTGCGTGTACGTCGCTCCTCACCCGCGCACCGTCCGCCTGGCGCGCGCGCTCTACCCCGACATGCATCTGCTCCCGCTCGTCTGCCGGGGCCCGAGCATGGGTGGGGTTGCACCGCCGATCGACGTGACCGAGGTCGCTCGTGGGGCGTTCGACAGGCTTTGCGCTCCGTGAGCTGACCACGGACGCGTGCGGCGCAGCGGTGCCACGGGCGTGGCGGAATTGTCGTCCGTCGTGCCGTGGATCAGTCGAGAGAACGCACCCATTCGGGGGCATGCCGCGTGCTCGGAGGGGGCCGCCGTGTCGACACTTCGTGCGCTCGAGATCGTTGCCTTCGGGCTCCTCGCCTCGCTCGTCGTGGGGCTCGTCGGGAGCGCGTCCGCGTCCGCGCAGTCGCGGGATCACGTCGTCCTCCTCGTGCGTGTTCATGCCCCGAGCGCGGCGGCCGTCGTCGACGAAGAGACGCGCACAGCCGCGGTGCGGGACGTCACGGGCGCGCCCGTGCGGCGCATCGACGTCACCCTCGACGACCTCGCGATCGCCGCCGACTGCACCACACCCGCGCACGAAGCGCCGTGCCTCGCGCGCGTCGCGGCCGCTGGGCACGTGGGCATCGTCGCCATCGAGCGAGGATGTGGGGAGCGCGAGGCGTGCACGGTGACGCTGCACGCCGCGGATGGGACGCGGCTTCGTGCGCTGACCCTCGCCGAAGCGCCGCCGCCCGAGCCCGTGGCGAGCGAGCCCGAGCCGCTCACGAGGAGCGAGCGGAGCGGGACGCGGCCCGTCGTCAGCACCGTGGTCGAGCCCGACACGCGGGAGCGATCGCGGAGGTCGTTCCGCTTCGGCATGCACCACGGCCTCTATGCGGGCGCGATCGTGTCGAGCTTCGGTGCGTTCGTGTGCGGTGGGCTCGCGATCGACGCGGGGCAGCGGTGGGCCTCGATCGGCGTCGTGCGCGACAGCCGCGGCGTCGACACCCTCGTCGCGCTCGAGGAGCAGCGCACCGTCACCCTCGTGCTCGCGAGCGCGTTCGCGGTCACGGGCGCGGCGCTCGCTGTCGCGGGCTGGATCGTGCAGGGACAGCCGATGCCGGACGAGGACGACCTCGCGCTCTCGCTCGGTGTGGCGCCCGAGGCCGTGGCGTTGACAGTGAGGGGCAGGTTTTGAACGTGCGATGGATCGAAGGACTGCTTGTCTCCGTGCTGTCGCTCGGGCTCCTCTCCGTGTGCCTCGTGTCGCTCGGCGGCTGCCCGTCGAACCCCACGCCGCGGTGCTCGCCGGGATGTGATCCCGGTCTCGTCTGTGATCGCGGCTACTGCATCCCGGGCATGGCGCTGCCTCCCGACGCCTACCTGCCTGACGCCGCGACCCCCTGTGGCGCGCCGTTGTTGGTGTGTGAGGCGCGATGCATCGATCCGCGTACCAACCTCGATCACTGCGGACGGTGCGGCGCGGGCTGTCGGTCCTCGATGGACACGTGCAACGCGGGCATGTGCACCCGCGACGACGACGACTGATGCCTCTTGGCCCGGGCAGTGCAACGCGAGCGTTCGTCCACGAAGAAGGGACGGAGCCCACATGAGCGCCCTCGCCATCGACGCAGCAGCCGACGAACCGCACCCCGTGAGCCACGAAGCTGACATCCGAGACGGTGATCGCACCTCGGGCGTGCAGGCCATCGGCATGCTCTCGGTCGGGACCCTGCTCGGCGGTCGCTACGAGGTCGTCGCGCCCCTCGGCTCGGGCGGCTACGGCTCGGTCTACCGCGGCCGTCACGTCGCGCTCGATCTGCCTGTCGCGATCAAGACCATCCACCTCGAGGGCGTGAGCCGCCAAGAGGTGCTCGCGCGTTTCGTGCGCGAGGCGCGCACCGTGGCGCGCGTGAAGCACCGCCACGTGCTCACGGTGTTCGACGCGGGCCTCTTCGACGACGGCACCCCGTACCTCGTGACCGAGCTCATCGAGGGCGTGGATCTCGAGCGACGGCTGATGATCGGCGCGCTTCCGGTGACGGCGGTCGTGCAGATCGGAAGGCAGCTCGTGTCGGCGCTCGTCGCGCTCGAGGACACGGGCATCGTCCATCGCGACATCAAGCCGGGAAACCTCATGCTGCGTCGAGAGGCCGACGGCGGCGTGCACCTCACGGTGATCGACTTCGGCATCGCCAAGAGCCGCGAGCCGATGGCGCGCCTCACGCGCTCGGGCGCGATCGTGGGCACCCCGCACTACATGTCGCCCGAGCAGCTGCGCGGCGAAGGCCTCGATGCGCGCGCCGATCTCTGGGCCGCGTGCGCCGTGCTCTACGAGTGCCTGTGTGGTCAGCCGCCGTTCGACGGTGACTCGCCGCCCGTGGTGATCGGTCGCATCCTCACGGCCGAGCTCACGCCGGTGCTCTCGCTGCGGCCCGACTGTCCGCCCGAGCTCGCGGCGTTCATCGAGCGCGGTCTCTCGCGCAGCTGGGAGACACGCTTCGAGGACGCGCGCAGCGCGCTCGGCGCGCTCGACGCCATCGTGGCCGCGACCGGCCCGCACGCGTGGGACGACGACGTGCTCCTCGGCGTGCACGCCCACCCGATCCTGCCGGTGATGTCGGCGCATCCGTCCGCGTCGCGCACGCGCACGGGGCTGCCGACGCCGGCGGAGAGCCTGCCGAACGCGACGTCGCCGATCCCGCTCGTGCTGCGTCACGCGGTGCGCGACGCGGATCTCGCGCAAGGCCTCGACGATCCGCAGCGCCTGCTCGGGCTCGCGACCGGCGGCTCGCTCCGTCGCGATCGTCGCTGGGCGTGGGCGGCCGCATGCGCGGTGACGCTCGTGATCGGCGTGGCATCCGCGATGTGGACGACCGAGCCGCGGGCCGAGGCGGACGCCCGCCCCGCGCTGACGAACGTGGGCGCGACGGCGAGCAAGGCCCCACACGCTGTCACCGAGACCAGCAGCGATCACATGGCGCGCGGCCTCGAGGCAATGACCCGCGGCGAGCTCGAGAGCGCGCTCGGTCACTACCGCACCGCGGTGGAGCTGAGCCCCGATCGCGCCGACGCGCACCGCGCGCTCGGCCTCGCAGCCTCGCGCTCGGGACGCACCGGTGAGGCGCTGCGCGCGTTCGAGCGCTACCTGTCGCTCGCACCCGACGCCGCCGACACGCCGCAGATCCGCGAGCGCATCCGCGCGCTCCGCGAACAGACCGCGCGCGAGTGAGCATGAGCGCCGACGACATCCTTCGGCACGCAGGCCCGCGAGAGTGGCTGGGCTGGGCGGTGGGCGCGACGTGGGCGCCTGTGGTGGGCGCGATCGCGGCGGCACGTCACGCGCGCATGTTCCATCCACGCGGCATCGTGGCGACCGGCGTGCTCGAGCCGATCCTCGAGGGCCCGCACGCGGAGGTCGCGCGCGTGATCGCGGGGCACGCGCTCGTGCGTCTGTCGGGAGCTGTGTCGAAGGAGCCCGCCGAGCGCTTCGAGGTGCTCGGACTGGGCTTGCGGATCTCGGACACCCGGATCGTCGACCCGGCGCCGCGCAAGAACGATCAGGACCTGACGTTCGCGACGATCCTCAGCCCGCTCAGCATGCCCCTGTCGCCGTTCACCACGCGGAGCGACGACTTCCTCGCGAACCGCTACCACGCTGTCGCGCCGTTCGAGATCGGCGGCATCGGGCGGGTGAAGATCAGGCTCGTGCCTGCGTCGCCGTCGCCCGCGCAGCGCGAGCTCTCTCGCGCGGACCGCTTCGTGGGGGATGTGCACGCGGGGCGCGCAGTGTTCGTGCTCGAGGTGCGTCGCACACTGCATCGCGCGTGGGTGCCGCTGGCGCGTCTGTCGCTGACGGAGATCTCGGATCTCGATCAAGAAGCGCTGCGCCTCGATCCGTTCCGCGACGGCCGGGGCATCACGCCCGTGGGCTTCGTGCACGGGCTGCGTCGCGCGACGTACGCCGCCTCGCAGGCGATGCGTCCCGAGCACGACCAGGCACACGCCGTCGCGGCCCGCTGAATCGTAGCGGTCGCCTCGAGGGGTCCCGAGCGCTCGCTGGAAAGACGAGGCGCGCGCTGCGCGAGAGGCTCGTCTCACGCAGCGCGCGCTCGGTTCGAGAGTGCTTCGTTCAATGGCCGAGCAGCCACCAGATGAAGCCGAAGATGATCAGCGTGCTGATCACGCCACCACCGAGCCACCAGGCACCGAGCCCGGCGCCCACACCGCGCATGAGGTTGTTCATGCCTCGAGGTAGAGCAGCGCGCGTGCCGCGCCGATCACCGCGTTCTTCGCGAGAAAGTGTTGCGGTGACGCCTCGATCGCCGCGTCGCGCCACGCGCGTCCGAAGAGGCGCCGCTTGCGGAGGACGCCTCGATCTCGCACGCACTGCCGGTGGCGGCCGAGCCCAGCGAGCAGACGACGCACCGTCACGGGGTGCGCACCACGAGCCTGCTCGTCGTCACGAGCATGATCGGCTCGGGCGTCTTCACGACCAGTGGCCTGCTCCTGCGGGACCTCGGCTCGCCGCTCGCGGTGCTCCTCGTGTGGATCCTCGGCGGCCTCGCGTCGCTCGCGGGCGCGTGGGTCTACGCGGAGCTCGCGGTGGCGGTGAAGGAGAGCGGCGGCGAGTACGCGCTCGTCTCGCGCTACGTGCATCCGGCGGTGGGCTTCGTCGTGGGGCTCGTGACGTTCGTCGTGGGCTTCTGCGCACCGATCGCTGCCTGCGCGTTCGCGTTCGCGCGCTACGCGGGCGCCGCGCTCTCGCCCTCGCTGCCCGACCCGAGCGCGCCCGCGAGCACCACGGAGCTCGCGATCGCGCTCGTCGTGATGGTGCTCGCCACGCTGCTCCACGCGCGTGACGCGGACGCGCCCGGCTCGTTCGGCGTGCGCGCGCAGGACGCGCTGACCATCGGCAAGCTCGCGCTCGTGGTGCTCGTGGTGGTGCTGGGCCTGGGGGCGATCGCGATCGATCCACCGCAGGGCTCGGCGCTCGCGACGGCGACCGTCGAGGAGCTCGCGCGGACGAGCCCGCTCGCGGTGGGCCTGGGCATCGTCGTCACCTCGTTCGCCTACAGCGGCTGGAACGCCGCGGCGTACTTCGCGGGCGAGGTGCACGATGCCGAGCGCACGATCCCCCGCGCGCTCACGGGCGGCACGATCCTCGTGACGGTGCTCTACGTGCTCGTGAACGTCGTGTTCCTCGCGGCCGCGCCGCGTGAGGCGCTCACCGGTCAGATCGTGATCGGCCACGTCGCCGCCGAGGCCCTCTTCGGCGAGCTCGCGGCGCGCGGCCTCTCGGTGGTGATCGCGTTCGGCCTCCTCTCGACGCTCAGCGCGTTCGTGTGGACCGGCGTCCGCATCGTCGAGGCGATGGGCCGCCACCACGCGCGCCTCGCGACCTTCGCGCGAAGACCCGTCGCGCTCGCCGTGCAGCTCGCGATCAGCGTGGGCCTGCTCGGCAGCGCGAGCTTCGACGTGCTGCTCGGCAGCGTGGGCTTCGCGCTCTCCATCGCCTCGGCGCTCACCGTGCTCGCGGTCTTCCGGGTGCGTCGCGAAGCCGCGGCCGAGGGCCACTACCGCGCGCCACTCCACCCGCTGCCCGCACTCTTCTACCTGCTGCTGATGGCGGCGATCGTGGTCTCGACGCTGCTCGAGCGGCCCGAGTTGGCCGTCGTCGGTCTGGTTCCGACGGTGATCGGGCTCGTGGGGTATGCAGTCGTCAGCCGAAAACCCAAGTGATTTCGCGGGTTGCGTGACGACTTGTCGCGTTCGAGGCGGGGATCAGGTTCGATCCCCGGCGTCCTCTGGAGCCTGCACTCCCCAAGCGGGCCCTCCCCGCCGACCCGCCGCGCGAAAAGCCTTGAAAAAAGGGCTCGATCCCGCGGCGCAGGCTCTGGCACGCTCATCGCTAAAGGAGGTCTCGGATGCGCAACGACGGTCACAAGACGCGAAGCACGAAGGGTGTCGACAAGCTCGACGCTCGCGAGGGCTCGCTCTTCGGCTTCGTCTCGAACGATGCGCCCTTCCTCGGTCGTGCGACGCGAGGCGTGGCGTTCGTCGAGTACGTGATCCTCCTCTGCCTCGTGGTGGTGGGTGGATCGACGGCGCTCTATTCGCTCGGCCTTCCGCTCGTGCGGATGGCTCGGTTCTCCCAGTTCGTACTGGGTCTGCCCATCCCCTGAGGGGCAGCCCGGTGCAGAGCCGGGGCAGGTCGTGATTCGTCAACGTAGGACACAAGGAGAAAGCACCATGGAGAAGCAGAGCAGCAAGAAGTCGCGTCGCGTTCGTGAGCTCCTCGCCGACACGCAGGGTCTCTCCACCGTCGAGTACGTGATCATCCTCTGCCTCATCGCCGTCGTGTGCTTCGCCGTCTGGCAGCGCTTCGGCAACATGATCAAGGGCAAGATCGACGGCTCGACCAACACGCTCGACGCGATGCCCACGTCGTGATGACGCGCCGAGCGGCGATCGACCTCGCGGGGTCGATCGCATGCTCGGTCCGAGCGCGCACGTGAGCGAGATCCTGCTCAACGGAGGCCCGAGCCCCCAGCTTGCACCCTGGGTGCTCGGGCTTGCGCTCGTTCTGGCGGCCACGTCGGCGATCACCGACTACCGCACCGGGCACATCCCGAACTGGATCACCATCCCGCCGATCTTCCTGGGCCCGATCGTGTACGGGCTGGTCGACGGGGCCGAGGCAGCGCTGGCGTCGCTCATCGCGATGCTGATCTGCGGCGCCGTCCCGCTGATGATGTTCTGGCGACAGGGCATGCATGGCGGCGACACCAAGCTGTTCCTCGCCATCGCCGCGCTCTGCGGGACCTCGATCGGTCTCGAGTCGATGCTCCTCACGTTCATCGTCGGCGCCATCTACGCGATGGGCCGCTTGGCCTGGGAGGGAAAGCTCTTCGCGACGCTGGGACGGACCTTCTACCTCGGTCTGAACCCCATCCTCCCCAAGGCGTGGCGCAAGGCGCCGAGCCCCGAGCTGATGCAGAAGCTCCGCCTGGGAGGCGCGATCTTCGCGGGCTTGTTCCTCGTCGTGATCGGCCGCTACCAGGCGATGCTCTTTCCCGGTCTGGCGTGATCACGCGTGATCGATTGATCTCCGAGAGGCCTTCGGGCTTCAATCCTGGATGGAGGCGCCCATGAGCCGCAAGGATCGAAAGCCGACGAAGACGCTCGCTGCCGACACCGGTGGTGCTGTCTACGTCGAGTTCATCCTCTCGTTCATCCCGCTCCTCTTCATGTTCCTGGGCATCATCCAGATGGCGATGCTCTATGCCGCGTCGATCGTGGTGCAGCACGCGGCCGTGACCGCGACGCGCGCCGCCGCGGTGGTCCTCGACGACGATCCCTCGCGCTACGACGAGCAAGACCGACGCACCGTGACGGGCAGCGAGTCCGGCGGTGCGCCCGAAGAGGGCGCGATGGGCGGTCTGTTCGGCGGTGGTGGTGGCGGCAGCATCGGCGGCAGCGGCTCGAGCGGCAGCGCGCGCTTCTCCGCGATCCGCTACGCCGCGATGGTCCCGCTGATGACGGTGACCCCGCCGCCCGAGGCGTTCTTCCCGATGGGCCGACGCGCGAGCCTCGCGACCGACATCGGCTTCAACGCGCCCGAGACGCGCGCCGCCATGGCCCTCTGGTACTCGCGCGGCATGATGAACATCACGTTCCCCCGCGAGGTGCGCGGCGAGTCGTTCCGCGCAGACTGGCCGCGGCCGGACGAGAACGGCAACAGCGAGCAGGTCACCGCGCGCGTCACGTTCCTCTACATGTGCGGCGTGCCGATCGTGAACCGCATCATGTGCGAGGACGGCCTCTCGCTCATGGCCGGCAGTGGCGCGCCGGGCCTCGCGGAGTCGCTCGCGATCTACGGGCGCGATGGCTCGATCGACATGAACGAGATGCAGATGCTCAACGACCAGCGTGAGCGGTCGGAGCGTCATTTCGATCAGTGGGAAGACGAGATGGGGGAGATCGACGACGGCCCGGGCTTCGGCACCGCGCTCGCGATCTACGGCGTCACGTTCGCGACGATGGGCGGCGGCGCGCGCTTCCGGCCGCTGCAGGCAGAGGCCACGCTGCCCGTGCAGGCCGCGAACTACTGCTACCGGTCCGGCGGCGGCGGCGACTGCTGGACGCAGAACTAGTTTCCCGAGGGTCCATGCGGACCCTCCTCCGCGCTCCACGCGGGGCCCCCACCCGCTCCGGCCGCCGAAGGCGCCGCTTCGCGCGGGGCCCCAGCCCCGCTTGACGCCTCGCGCTGCGCTCGGAGCTCGTCCTGGGGATCCCGCTTCCGTCGGGCTAGCGCGATCGATTACCCTCGACCGCCATGAAGTCCCGGGCCTTGCTCGTCGCCATCGCCGCGGCCGTCGTGGGTCTCGTCCTGGTGGTCTTCTACATGCAGTCGTTCGAGGCCGAGGCCTCGGGCGGTGAGCCTGTCGTCATCCTCGTCGCGCGCCAGAACATCACGCTCGGCACGCAGCTCGATCCCGCCACCATGCTCGCGGAGCGCGTGATCCCCACGTCGTACGTCGAGAACCGACACGTGCGCGCCGCCGAGGTGGATCGCATCCGAGGCATCCGCGTGGTGAGCGGCGTGCGCGCCGGCGAGGCCCTGCTGTGGACCGACCTCGCGACCATGAGCGACAGCGCGCGTGACCTCTCGAGCCTCGTCCGCAGCGGCATGCGCGCGATCACCATCCAGGCCGATCAGACCGCGACGTTCGGTGGCCTCGTGCGCCCCGGCGATCGTGTCGACCTCCTCCTCACGCTCGATCGCGCCACGCCCAACAGCTCCGAGCCCGAGCGCGTGACCGTGCCGCTGCTCCAGAGCCTCATCGTGCTCGCCGCCGGTCAGGACACCGGCATGATCCAGCGCGCGTCGCAGCAGACCGCGCCCGGTCGCGCGCAGCCGATGCAGAACGTGACGCTGCTCGCCACCGTCGAGCAGGCGCAGATGATCGCGTTCGCCACGCAGCGTGGACGCCTCGCGCTCGTCCTGCGCAACCCCGACGACATCCCCGTGACCGAGGGTCTGGGCGAGACGACGACCGAGGACCTCGTGACGATCGAGCGACGCGAGCGCATCCAGCGCACGCGCCCGCCGGCACCGCCGCCGACGTCCACCGGGCCCGTTCGCGTCCAGTGACCGATCTCTTCAGCGCGCATCGAGA
The DNA here is from genome assembly GCA_017303575.1 of Deltaproteobacteria bacterium. Taxonomy (GTDB): domain Bacteria; phylum Myxococcota_A; class Polyangia; order Polyangiales; family Sandaracinaceae; genus JAFLCL01. The sequence continues at coordinate 1,637 of JAFLCL010000141.1, read as the reverse complement.
GGACAGAGGAATGCGGAACGAACACACCGGAGCCATCGAGTCGAAGAGCGTCAGGACGAGCCGTGCTTTGTCCGGTTGGGCGCTGACGGGCCTGCTCGCGGTCGGCGCCCCGATGGTCACGACGCTCGTCACGGGCGAGGCGCACGCGCAGCGTCGCTCCGAGGCGCGACCCGTCGAGCTCACGGTGGGTGAGTCCGAGGCCATCCAGAACGATGGCGTCTCGACGTTCACCAACGGCGACGACACCGTCGCGCAGGTCGACTACGACGACAACACCGGCAACTTCCTCGTGCGCGCGCGCCGTGCGGGCGAGACCGAGCTGCTCCTCATCTACGACGACGGTCGTCAGGTCCGCTACCGCATCACCGTGCGCGCACGCGTGCAGGCCGCGGCCGGCATGGAGGTGCTCGCGCGCGACGACATCCGCCTCGACCTCTACTTCGTCGAGCTCCGCGAGAGCTACACGCACCAGATCGGCATCAGCTATCCGTCCTCGTTCCCGCCCGGCGGCGCGGGCTTCCAGGGCGAGCTGAACTTCGATCTCGTCACCGCCACGCTCACGCGCGCGACGGCGTCGATCACCGAGGCGCTCCTTCCGCGCCTCGACCTCGCGCAGACCGCGGGCTGGGCGCGCTTGCTCCGTCAGGCAGTGCTCGTGACCGTCAACGGTGAGCAGGCCACGATCGATGCGGGCGGTGAGATCAACATCGTCGTCACCGCGGGCCTCCAGACGCAGCTGCGCACGATCCGCTTCGGCACGATCATCGAGATGACGCCGCGCTACGACTCGAGCTCGGGCCGCGTCGAGGTCCAGATCAGCGCCGACGTATCGGAGCTCACGCCGCCCGTCACGGGCAACGTCCCGGGCCGCAGCCGCACAGCGGTCACCACGCTGGTGAACCTCCAGCTCGGCCAGTCGATCATGCTCGGCGGCCTCACGAGCCGGAGCACGCAGCAGTCTCAGGCGGGCCTGCCGGGCCTGAGCCAGATCCCGATCCTCGGCGTGCTCTTCGGATCGAACCAGCGTCGCGAGGAGGCACAGGAGAACTTCGTGTTCGTCGTGCCCACGGTCACGCAGGCGGTCGGTCGCGCGCAGCAGGATCGCATCCGCGAGGCGCTCCGCGTGTACGAGTCGTTCGGCTCGATCGGCGGCAGCGGCCTGGGCGACATCGAGCTCGTGGAGCCCTCACCGCCCAACTACGAGTGATGGCAACACGAAGGAGAGACCGATGGCGCTGAGCCTCTCCATCGAGCTCGCGGATGGAACCGTCGAGGGCTTGACGGTGGATGTGGCCGGCCCGGTCACGATCGGTCGTGATCCGACGTGTCACGTCGTCTTGCCGTCGCCCGACGTCTCGCGTCGGCACCTCAGCATCGAGCCACTCCCCACCGGGCTCTTCGTCGTCACCGACAGCTCGGCGAACGGCACGATGGTGGGCAACCAGCGCGTGCGTCAGCAGGGCGTGCAGGTTCCGGCCAACGTGCCGATGCGCGTGGGGCCCTACATCGTGCGACCGGTGCTGTCTCCCGGGCAGATGGCGCCGGGTCAGCAGCCGCAGGGTCAGCTCGCGCCGCCGCCTGCGCAGGCGCAGCCGCAGCCTGGCTTCGGCGGTCCCGTCGCGCCGGCGCCTCCCGGC
>JAFLCL010000140.1 GCA_017303575.1 Deltaproteobacteria bacterium | reverse complement strand
ACGTTCGCGCGATCGGCATCGGTCGCGGCCGCGAGCGCCGCGGCCAGCATCGGGCCCGCGTCCTCGCGTCCCTCGAGCGCCTTGGTCGCGAGCTCACCGCGTCGACGATCCGCGCCTGCGGCCACCGAGCCGGCGAGCAGCTCGACCAGCGCCTTGGTCACCTCGGCGCCCGGCTGTCGCGTGAGCTTCTCGAGCGCGATGCGCGCGCGCTCGAAGTCGGGATGCATGGCGAGACGCGAGATGCGCGCCGCGTGCTTGGCGGGCAGCTCGGTCGCCGCGAGGCCCATCAGCGCGGCCTGCGCGATCATGCGATCGGGACCTTCCGCCGCCTCGACGAGCACGTCGATCACGTCGGCCGCGAGCGCCTCGTCGGCGAGCGCGAACCTGAGCGCGATGATCGCCTCCTGTCGCACGGCGAACGGCGTGCGCGGCTCCTTCGCGAAGCCGACGAGCGTCCCGAGCGCCTTCTCGTCCTCGAGGTAGCCGAGGATCTTCACCGCGGTCGCCAAGGGGATCGGCGAGGGCGGCGGCGACTTCTTCATGCGCTCGATGATCCGGTCGAGCTCACCGAGCCAGAGGCGTCGCGTCTTGGCGTCTGCGTCCTTCACGCGCGGGCGGAGCTCGAAGGCCACGGCGCGCGCCACGTCGGGATCGCTCGACTCGAGCCCCGACAGCAGCGTGTGCACGGCCTCCTTCTTGTCGCCGAAGCGCGCGAGCACGGCATCGAGCGCCTTGCGCTCCTCGCCCTGCATGTCCTTGCTGCGCTCCTTCACGAGCGGCACCACGTCTTCGCCGCACGAGACGATCGCGTCCACCGCGAGCTTGCGCACCTCCGCGTCCTTGCTGCCGAGCAGCGGGAGGATCGCGGGCACCGCCTTGGGCGATGCGATCTTGCCGAGCGACGCGAGCGCGGGCCGCTGAAGGGGGGGTGAGTCGCTCGCGAGCATCGTGACGAGGCCCTTCACGACCTCGGGCGCCTTGGAGCCGAGCTCACCGAGCACGATGGCGCCCGCGATGCGGTGCTCGGGCGATCGTTCCTCGCCGAGCATCGCCGCGATCACCTCGATCGGAGTCTTCGCCATCGAACAGCCTCCCTTTGCGAGCGCGCAGCATATCGCGAAGCTCTCTCCGAACGCGTGCGTGATTGTGCGCGAGCGTCGCGTCGCCCTAAGCTCTCGCGCGATGCCGTCGCTCAAGTGGATCCGTCCCGAAGGACGTCCGAAGATCTTCTCGATCTACAAGAAGATCACGTCGATCGGACGCGCGGGCGGCAACGACGTCACGATCGACGATCGCGCTGTCGTCGATCACCACGTGCAGATCGTGTTCGACGGGAAGGCGTTCAACCTGAACGAGGTCGACCTCGAGGCCGACATCCAGGTGAACCAGAAGAAGAAGCGGCGCGTGCGCCTCGAGCACGGCGATCGCATCGACCTCGGACGCAGCGCCACCGCGGGTGTGGAGCTCCACTTCTCGCTCTTCGACGAGGGCGCCGTCGATCGCGAAGAAGACGATCGGGACGACGACGACGAGGATCCGCGCCGCACGCGCGCCGAGATCGTGGGCCTGCGCCGCCTCCACGAGCTGTCGGTGCGCCTCATGCACGCGACGACGATGGAGGCGCAGCTCGAGGCGCTGATGGACGCGGTCATCGACGCGACGAGCGCGGGCAAGGGCTTCCTCGTGCTGCTCGAGGGCGCGGCCCCCAAGCGGGCGGAGGACGAAGGCAACACCACTGCTTCGGGCGAAGGCCCTGCGCTGCCGCTCGGACCTGGCGCCGTCGAGCCTCGCATCGCCGTCGCGCGCAACCTCGCGGGCAGGAGCATCGAGAGCGCGGTGTCACAGCTCTCGGACTCGATCCTTCGTCGCGTGATCGAGACGCGTCAGCCGCTGATCGTGTCGGACGCGCTCTCGGACACCATCTTCGGGCGCAGCGCGAGCGTGATGAACCTCCAGCTCGCGAGCGTGATGTGCGCGCCGCTGCTCGCGCGCGGCGAGCTGCTCGGCGTCATCTACCTCGGCAACGACGACGTGCGCGGTCTCTTCAGCGAGGCGACGCTCGACGTGCTCACGGTCTTCGCGGCGCAGGCTTCGCTCCTGCTCCAGAACGCGATGCTGCTCGATCAGCTGCGCACCGATCGCGACCAGCTCGAGGAGCAGCTCCACGAGAAGACGTTCGGTGACCTCATCGGCACCAACCCCTCGCTCGTCGAGGTCTTCACGAAGGTGCGTAAGGTCGCGACGACCGACATCTCCGTGCTCATCACGGGCGAGACGGGCACCGGCAAGGAGCTCATCGCGCGCGAGGTGCACCGGAGGAGCCAGCGCAAGGATGGTCCGTTCGTCGTCGTGAACTGCGGCGCGATCCCCGAGAACCTGATGGAGAGCGAGCTCTTCGGTCACGTGCGCGGCGCGTTCACCGGCGCGATCGCGACGCGCAGCGGAAAGTTCCAGCAGGCGAGCGGCGGCACGCTCTTCCTCGACGAGATCGGCGAGATGCCCGTCGGGCTGCAGGTGAAGCTCTTGCGCGCGCTCCAGGAGCGTGTCGTCAACAAGGTGGGCGACGCCAAGGCCGAGCGCGTCGACATCCGCGTGATCGCGGCCACCAACCGCACCCTCGAGGAGGAGATCAAGAAGGGTGCGTTCCGCGAGGACCTCTACTACCGCCTCAACGTGGTGAACCTGCACCTGCCGCCCCTGCGAGAGCGCGGCGACGACACGGTGCTGCTCGCGAAGTTCCTGCTCTCGAAGTACGCGGACGAGCTGAACCCCAAGGTGAAGGGCTTCACGCCCAACGCGCTCATCGCGATCCGCAAGTACGAGTGGCCGGGCAACGTCCGTCAGCTCGAGAACCGCATCAAGAAGGCGATCGTCCTCTGCGACAAGACCCTCGTCGGTCCCGAGGATCTCGATCTCTTCCCCGAGACGCTCGCCTCGATCATGACGCTCGCGACGGCGCGCGAAGAGTTCCAGCGCCGCTACATCCTCGAGGTGCTCGAGCGGAACAACGGCAACCGCACCAAGACCGCGCGCGACCTCGGCGTCGATCCCCGCACCATCTTCCGCTACCTGGAGCGCGAGTCCGACGCCCCCGCGCCCGGCAGCGGCGAGGGATCCGATCAATAGCGGAGGACGTAGTAGAGCGCGATCAGCGTCGCGAGCAGCGTGCCGCCGACGACGAGCGTGGCGAGGAACGCGGCGACCGGTGAGAGCTCGAAGAAACGATCGGCGAGCGAAGGCGAGCGACGGCTCGTGCGCGTGCCGGTCTGTCCGCCGTCTCCGTGCGAGAAGCTCTGCGCCCACTCCGCCGGATCGACCTCGACCTCGGGCTCCTTGGCGCCCGTGAGCGCGGCGAACGTCCCGGTGAACTGCGCGGCCTGCTGCGGCAGCGGCTGCTTCTCGGCGGCGTTGAAGTAGCCACCCACCGTGAGCGCGAGGCGCACGTCGGGGATCGGCCCGCCGTTGCGCGCGAGCCAGTCCTCGAGGGCGCGCTGCATCTCGCCCGCGGTCTGGAAGCGATCCTTGGGCTTCTTCGCCAGCGCGCGCGCCACGATGCGATCGAGCGCCTCGGGGATGTCCTTGCGCACGCTGCGCACCGAGGGCACCGGCTCTTCGACGATCGCGGTCATCGTCTGCGGCACGCTGTCGCGCTGGTAGAGCGAGGTGCCCGTGAGCACCTCGTAGAGGCACACGCCGAGCGCGAACACGTCCGAGCGCGGATCGATGGGCTCGCTGCGCACCTGTTCGGGCGACATGTACTCGTACTTGCCCTGCGGAGCGCCCTGACCCTCGCTCACCGAGGTCTTCGCGATGCCGAAGTCGAGGAGCTTCACCGAGCCCTTCCAGCTGAGCATCACGTTGTGGGGCGTGACGTCCTGGTGGATGATCGAGAGCGGCTTGCCATCGAGGCCGCGCGCGCCGTGCACGTAGTCGAGCGCGCTCGCGACCTTGCTGATCACGTGCACGCCGAGCTGGAACGGCAGCGTCGCCCGCTGCGCCTTCACGCGTCGCACGAGCTCGCGCAGCGAGGTGCCGTGCACCCACTCGAGCACCATGTACGTGAGGCCGTTGGACTCGCCCACCTCGTACACGTGGCAGACGTGCGGGTGGAAGAGGCGCAGCGCGACGCGGCCCTCCTCGAGGAACATCGAGAGCATCTGCGGGTCGTGCTGCATCTCCATCAGCACGCGCTTCACGACGACGTGACGCACGGTGCCGTCTTCGTCCTCGGAGCGCGCGAGGTAGACCTCGGCCATGCCGCCGCGGGCGAGGCGTCCGAGGATGTCGTAGCGGCCGAGGCGCGCGACGGCCGGATAGACCGGCACCTCTTCGTTCTTGAAGAGGTCGACCCCGAGGGTCGTCGACTCCATCTCGCCATCGTCGTAGTCGAGATCGGAGTCGCCCGGGCTCGAGTCTCGGATCGGGTCGACCATGGAAGGCCCGACAGTACGCCCGAGGCCAGCGCCGTGCGAGCGCCTTGTCGTCGGGGGCCCCGCGCCTCGATCAACGAGGGGCTTCGAGTCTGTCGATGCGCCTCAGGTCGGGGAAGGCGACGGCGCAGAAGGCGGTCACGAGGATCGTGCCGATGCCTCCGACGACGACCGCGGGGACGGTGCCGAGCCAGGCGGCGGTCATTCCGCTCTCGAGCTCGCCGAGCTCGTTCGAGGCGCCGATGAAGACCATGTTCACGGCGGCGACGCGGCCGCGCATCTCGTCGGGGGTCTGGCCCTGCACGATCACGTGCCGCACGACGACCGACACCATGTCGGCGCCGCCCATCACCACGAGCGCGACGATCGAGAGGGGAAAGCTCTCGCTCAGCCCGAACACGATCGTGCACGCACCGAAGATCGCGACGCACACGAGCATGATGACGCCCGCGCGCCCCGCGAGCGGCCGCAGGCCGAGGTAGAGGGCCACGAGCAGTGCGCCGAGTGCGGGCGCGGCGCGCAGCACACCGAGGCCCCACTCGCCGACGTGCAGGATGTCGCGCGCGAAGATGGGCATGAGCGCGGTCGCGCCGCCGAGGATCACGGCGAAGAGGTCGAGCGTGATCGCGCCGAGCAGCGCGGGCCGCTCCTTCACGAAGCGGATGCCCGAGAGCAGCTGTGCCCAGCGGGACTCGTCGCGCCGCGCGCGCACGTGGGTGCGCAGCGCGATGAACGGAAGGAGCGCGATCACCGACAGCTCGAGCGCGGCCGATACGAAGTAGACGCCCGAGGTCCGGATCGGCGCGACGAGCGCACCGCCGAGCGCAGGTCCGAGCACCACGGCGACCTGGAACGTCGTGCTGCTGATCGCGATCGCGCGCGCGAAGAGCTCGCTCGGCACGAGCGACGGGGTGATCGCCTGCGACGCGGGGCCTGCGAACGCCCGCGCCGATCCGAAGACGAAGAGCACGGCGTAGAAGGGCGCGGTGCCGAGCTCGGGGTGCGCCGCGAGGTAGGCGAAGCCGAGCGCGCTGAGGCCGATCACGAGGTGCGAGAAGCCGAGCACGACGCGGCGGTCGTAGCGATCGGCCGCCACGCCGGTGAACGGCAGGAACAGGATCTGCGGCGCGAACGTCGCGAGCCCCACGTAGCCGAGCGACTCGGCAGTGCCCGCGCGCGCGTAGATCTCCCACGCCGTCGCGACCGACAGCATCTGGATCGCGATCACCGACACGAAGCGGATCAGCTGGTAGCGAACGAAGGCCGGCTCGCGCAGCAGGCTCAGCGCGTCGAACCGCTCGGTCACGGCTCGGCCTGCGCCCGCGCGACGACGGGCGCTCGACGGACACCGTCGCGTCGATCGATCAGGCCTTCCACCACGCGGATGAGCCAAGGCACCGCGAGCAGCGTCGCGATGGAGAGCCACGCGACGCGATCGATGCCGACCAGCGACCCGTCGGGCCGGCTCGAGAGGAGCACGGGTCCTGCGAGGCCGCCCGCTGCGAGGCCGACGTGCTGCACCATCGACGAGAGCGACTGGTAGCGCGCGCGCAGCGCAGGCGGGGGCACGCGCGAGCTGAGCGTGCCGAACGCGACGTTGCGCGCGTTGCTCGTGAGCATGAAGAGCACGAAGAGCAGCGTGACGACGACCCACCCCCACGAGAACGGCACGCCCGCGATCTCTTCCTCCACCGCGCAGAGCGCGTGGATCCACGGCGGCAGCGCGATGAAGCAGAGCCAGCAGACGATCGCATAGCCGATCGCGCCGCCGAGCGAGATGGGGAAGCTGCCGACACGATCGACGAGCTTGCCCAGCGGACGGAGCACCAAGAGGCTCGCGATGCCGCCCGCGCCGTAGAGGATGGAGAGGAGCGCCTCGGGGTAGCCGAAGTTGTTCTGCACGAACGACGCGATGTTCGGGATCAGCATGAACGCGCCGAAGGCGGACACGAGCGCCATGCCGTAGGAGAGACGCACCGCGGGATCCGTGAGGAGCGCGCGGAAGGACGCGATCATCTCGCTGTGCGCCTGATCGCCGGGCACGTCGCGGATGTGGCCTCGGAGCGGAGGCAGCTGCGTGCGCGCGGCGAGCGCCGCCACGAGACACAGCGCGCCGGTGACCACGAACGGCGTGTGCCAGCTGCCCCAGCCCGCGAGCACGAGGCCCATCGGCACGCCGAAGACCGAGGCGAGCGAGAACGCCATCATCACGGTGCCGAGCGCGCGACCGCGTCGCGAGACGGGCACGAGGTCCGCGATGATCGCCATCGCGACCGAGGTGGCAGGGCCGCCGAACGCGCCCGCGATCACGCGCGCGAGCACCAGTGTCTCGAGGTTCGTCGCGAACACGGCGCCCGCGGTCCCGAACGCGAGGCCCGCGAGGCACACCGAGAGCGCGGCGCGTCGATCGAACCGATCGAGGAAGAACGCGCCCACCAGGCCCGCTGCGCCCGCGGCCAGCGTGTAGCTCGCCACCACGAGCCCGAGGCTCGAGGTCTCGATGTCGAGCTCCGCCGCGAACCGCGGGCCGAGCGGCGACGGCATCATGAAGTCGAGGATGTTGACGAACTGCACCATCGCGAGCAGCAGGATCACGCGGCGCTCGGACGGCGGTGCGCTCTCCTCGACTGGCGGCGCGTGGGCTGGCTCGTCCATCGGGGCCAAGACTGGGTTGGAAGCTCCGAGCGCGCCACGCTCCACAGGCAACTTTGCGTTGCGACCGCTCACCCGAGCAGGGCCCAGCTGCCCATCTGTCGCACCACCCACGCGTGATCGAGCACGTCGCGCTCGATCGCTCGCGCGTGCGTGAGGTCCGCGCCCTCGATCGCGACGTGCAGCGTGGTGGCCGCGGGATCGACGTGCACCTCGATCGCGTCTGCCGTGATCGCCGAACGGAGCACGCGCTCGAGCTCCTCGCGGTAGCGCGCGGCGCTGGCCTCGAGATCGAGACCTGCGTGGTTGGTCTTCAGGCTCGAAGGCGCGAAGCGCACGTGCACACGGACGCCGCTCACGACGCGCGCTCCGCGTCGCGGGGCGTCTCGTCCTTCGAGTGGATCGGCTCGCTCCGCGGCGCAGCGGTCGGTCGCGGTCGCGCGACGATCGTCACCACGGCGCCGACGATCAGCACCATGCCCGCTGCGGTGTGCCAGCCGATCGCCTCGCCGCCGAGCCACGCGCCGAGCATCACCGCGAGCACGGGGTTCACGTACGCGTAGCTCATCGCGACCGCGGGCCGCGCGTTCACCAGCAGGTGGTGGTAGGCGCCGAAGCCGGCGAGCGAGCCGAACACCACGAGGTAGGCCATCGCCCCGAGCGCCTCGATCGGGACCTCGCTCGGCACCCGCTCGCCGCGCGCGAACGCGACGAGCAGCAGCATCGCGCCGCCCGTGATCGTCTGCGTCGCGGCGCCCATGATGCCCTTGCCCACGTCCCATCGACGCACGAGCAGCGAGCCCACGGCCCAGCCGATCGGCGCGAGCAAGAGCAGCATCGTGGCGCCGGGCGCCGCGCGCAGCTCACCGCCGAGCGCGAGCACCGCCACGCCCGAGAAGCCGAGCACGAGGCCGCCCCACTCGCGACGCGAGGCGGGCACGCCGAACGCGGGCCCGAGCACTGCGCCCCAGAGCGGCATCATCGCGCACACGATCGCGATGATGCCGGAGCCGAGCTCGGTGGCTGCCATCGACACGAAGCCGTTGCCCACCACGAAGAGCAGCACGCCCACGCCGAGCGCGCGTCCCCACGCCTTGCGATCGGGCACCGCGAGCCCCTGCATGCGCGCGATGACGAGCATCACGAGGCCCGCGATCAGGTAGCGCGCGCCGCTCGAGAGCAGAGGCGGCACGTGCGCGACCACCACGCGGATCGCGTAGTACGTGGAGCTCCAGATCACGTAGACCGTGAGGAGCGCGAGCAGCGTCGCGCGGCTCATCGCAGGGCTCGCCGCGGCGGGGCTGCTCGGAGCTGGTGCGCTCACGAACGAGCCCGCGTGAGCTCGACGAGCGTGGCGCCGGAGCCGCCCATCGCAGGCGGTGCGCTCGCGAAGGCCAGCACGAGCGGCGTCGCGATGCTCGCCTCGAGCACGCGCAGCACCGCGTCGCGCAGCACGGCGACTCCCTCGCTGCTGTGCAGGCCCTTGCCGTGGATCACGAGGACACGACGCGCGCCCTTCTTGTGCGCCTCGCGGATCCAGCGCGCGAGGCGGTCATCGACGATCGACTCCCGCAGGCCGTGGAGGTCGAGCGTCGCGTCGACGCGCGGCTGATCGCGTCGGAGCGCGCCCAGTGCCTCGATCGGCGCGTCGCGACGAAGGCCTTCGACGAAGCCGTCGTCCTCGATCGCGACGTCGAAGCGGTGCGCGCCACCCACGAGCTCGCCGAGCTTCTTGCGCACCGGCGCGTCGATGTCCTCACGCGGCGGTGGCGCGACGGCCTCGCTGGTCTTCACCGGCACAGCGCGTCGCGGCTTGGGCCGACCCTGATCGAGCGCGCGCACCCCCGCGATGGCGTCGTAGAAGGCCGTGCGATCGTGGCCCTTCAGGCTGTCGGACGGGCGCGCCACGACCGTCGTGCCGCTCGGGGCGGCCGATGCGTCGTCGCGCTGGCTCGCGGCGCCGGAAGGCTTCGACGGGCCCGACGAAGGCTTCGGCAGAGCCTGCGAAGGCTTCGAATGGGCCTGCGAAGGCTTGGGATGGGCCTGCGAAGCCTTGGTGGTGCTCGCCGGGTTCTTCGGGCGATTCGCCGCCGCCGCCGCGGCCTTTGCTCTCGCCTCGGCCTCGGCGGCCTTCGCGGCCTCGTCGAGCTTCGCCAGCGAGAGGCCCTTCAAGAGGCCCTTCATCGACGTGCCGACGTTGGGCACCGGCGCGGGCCGGTCGGTCTCTTCCTCGTGCTGCTTCTTCTTGCGGGCCACGGCGGCCGCCATCTTGGTGCGGAACGCGCGAAGCCTCAATCGTCCAAGCCCGTCGAGACGCGGAGGCCGAGGTCAGCCGAGACAGTCGGCGACCTCAGGGGCGCGAGGTCTGATCCACGTCGCCCTCGGCGAGCGCGTGGTGGCGCTCCGAGCGCGCGATCCGGGTGCGCGCACGATCGGCGATCTCGCCTGCGAGCGCGGCGTTCGCGAGGCGCTCGCCCAGCGCGGGATCGATCGTGTCGAGCCGATCGAGCACGAGCAGGCCGAAGCCCATCGTGGCTTGATGCGTGACCCACGAGGTCAGCGTCGGCTCGATCTCGATCTCGATCGCGTGGCCCTCGATCAGACACTCTGCCGCGCGCATGCCCGCGCTCGGGGGTGAGGTGACGCGCTCGGTGATCTCGAGCAGCGGCGACACGGGCGCTGTGATCCCTGCCGTCAGCACCTCGCACGGGGGGCTCGCGTCGCGCACGAGCGCGCGCTCGTAGATCGTCTGCGCGTCCGCGCTCAGCACCACACGCTCGCCCGTCTGCGCCTCGTGCGCTTCGGTCGCAGGCGCGGTGTCGGTCGTGGGGCCCGCGCAGCCGATCGCCATGAGCGAGAGCAAGAGCATGGTCGTCGTTCGCATCGTCATGGTCGTCGCCTTCATCGGGGCCCTCATCGCGTACCCGTGTAGCGGTGCATCACGCCGCGCTGATCGTTGGTGAGAATGGTCGTGCTGACGCAGCCGTCGGCATCGCAGATCGAGTACGGGAACATGAGGTTGGTGCCCAGCATCGCCTCGCAGTTGAACGCGTTGCGGCACTCGGGCGTATCGCTCAGCGAGTCCCAGCGATCGAACGCGTTCTCGACGGGGTGGAAGAGACCGACGAAGTGACCGACCTCGTGCGCGAGCACCTCGCCGTAGAGCTGGATGTCGTTGGCGCTGAACACGCCGTCGCCACCCGCGTTCGCCAGCCAGCCGATGACGATCGCGGAGATGGGCGAGCGGATCACCGGACCGGGGATGCGGCCTGCGACGCCGTACTGGCTCGTGTCCGAGTTGATCGTCTCGCCGACGATCACAGCGATCTCGCCGGGCGTGACGAACGAGCTCGCCGTGTCGAGCAGATCGCCCGTCATCGCTGCCGGATACGGGAGATCGGGATCGATCGTGCTCTCGACGTAGCGCACCTCGACGCTCAGTCCGGCCATCGACCACACGTCGTTCCAGTGATCCACGGCGGCCTCCGTCGCGGTGACGAGCGCGGCGTCGTCGGCCATGCCGTCGGCCCACACGACGACGACGCGCAGCACACCGCTCGACAGGTCGGTGTCGCGGTTGGTGATCGTCGTCACGTCGACGTTCACGTCGGGGCGCGAGGTGATGCCGTCGACGCGGTAGCTGCCGAGGCGCACGACATACGTGCCGGGCACCAGCGCGGGATCGTCGCCGTGCACCGGCCAGTTGATCGTCGTGGCCGTGCGCTCCGCGTAGATCGCGCTCGTGTAGCTGTGATCGCCGCTGTACCAGTCTTCCCAGCGCAGCACGGTGTCGCCGCTCGGATCGGTCACCGACAGCACCGACAGGCGCGACGCGTTCTCGGACGTCGCGACGACCATGAACGAGCGCTGATCGGTGATCGTGACCGGCACGTCGATCTCGCCCGAGGCCCCGGTGTTGCGCGTCTCGGTGGGCGAGACCGCGAAGTCCTCGCCGGGGCTGAACGCGTCGGGCGCCCACGCGTCCGTGCCGCCGGCATCGGAGCCGGGCGGCGCATACGCGTCGGTGGGCGCGGCGTACGCGTCGGTGGTGCTGCTGACGAACGCGTCGTCGTCCGGCACGGCCGCGTCGTCCATCATGGCCGGTGAGCCGCAACCGACGGCGCACACGGCGACAGCTTGTCCACAGAGTCGTGGCGCCCACGAGAGAGGTCCCCTGACTGATCGCATGCGGCCGACGCTAGCAGCGCGCGCGTCCCGTCGATCCGATCGCACGCGCGGTTTCAGGTGGTGTCAGACGATCACGATCGTGCTCGTGCGGCGGCATTCCCATGCTGCTCGTGGGAGGCCTCGTCGTGCTCCAGGCGTGGCGTATGCGCCGCGCGCTGGTGGCCGAGCCGTGAACGCGGCGGCACCCGCGGCCCTGCGCGTCACCAGGGTGCGATGCGCCCGAACTGGGCGTCGTGCTGGGGAGTGGGATGGTCGAGCGTCGAGGTCGGCGTCGTCGGGGGGAACGCCGCACCAACACCCCGGTAGACGAACACGCGCCCGACGCGCGAGATGCCGCCGATGTCCTGGGTCCCGGCGGACATGAGGAGGTCGAGGAGCCCGTCCCCGTCGAAGTCGATGGAGACGGCCTGTCGAAAACGGGCATTCGGTAGCGCCGTGGGATGCAGATACGTGCGTGTCGGAGCCGCTGGAACGCCGCTCGCGCTCCCGGCAAACACGTACACGACGCCCGACGCGCCGTAGGCGTTGGCGGAGGAGACGACGAGGTCGTCGAAGCCATCGCCATCGACGTCGCCCAGCGTGAACACACCGCTGCCGAACCGCGCGTTGCGGCTGGTCACGGGGTTGACGAGGGTGATCGTCGGCGTGACCGAGAGCCCGCCCGGAGCGCCGTGGTGCACGTACGCGACTCCGTCGTACGAGGTCGTCCCTCGAGCGGCCCCCTCCGCGCCGATCACGACGTCCGAGAACCCATCGCCGTCGAGGTCGCCAGCGTACGCGAGGTCGCTGCCGAGATCTTCACCGGGACGGCTGAAGGTCGTCGTGGGCGCCACGCTCACGCCGCTCGCGCCGCCGGCGTAGAGGTAGGCGCGACTCGCGCTGCGGGCGCCCACGAGGAGGTCCGCGTACCCATCGGCGTCGACGTCGCCGGCCGTCGCGAGGTTGTTCGAGAACTCGCTCCCGCTCGTGCCCGGATCGAGGATCGTGGTGGTCGCGGTGCTCGACAGCGGCGTCGCGCGACCGTGGTGGACGAACACGGTCCGCGCGGTCTTGTCCCCGAGGGCGAGGTCGGCGAAGCCATCCGCGTTCACGTCACCCGCCGCCGCGACGAACTCCGATGCGTCGGTGAGGGTCACGGCGAGCGCGCCGAGGCCCGACGCGCCGCCGTAGTAGACGTACGCGCGTCCGGAGAACGAGCCGACCACGAGGTCGGCGAAGCCGTCGGCGTCCAGGTCCGTCACGTCGAGATCGGCGCCGAAGTAGCCGCCGGTGGTGCTCTCGGGGCTCGCGATCGTCGTCGACGTCGTCGCGAGGCCCGCTGCACTGCCGCGGAACACGTACACCACACCGGTGGCGGCGTTCTGGTTGCTCGCCGCGATGAGGGCGTCGGAGAAGCCGTCGCCATCGATGTCCGAGGTCGCGCGCCCCACCTCGAGGTAGCGCACGGCGCTCCACGGTCCGCAGCCCGACGTAGCGCACGCGCGGACGCGCCAGTAGTAGCGACGCCCGACCGGCGCGCTGGTCGCGACAGCGAGGTTCGTGGCTGGCTGGGCGAAGGTCTCCGCGATCTCGGTGAGCGCGGTCTCGGGGCTCGCGAACGCGCACGCCGCGAAGTCCGGTGTGGTGCAGCTGTCGTCGACCTGCACCTGGTATCGGGTGGCGGTGCCGCAGGAGCTCTCCGGTCTCCAGCGCAGACGCGGACGCAGCCCGTTGCGACCCGTCTGCGCGCCGTTCATGGGCGCGAGGAGGGCGGGCGCGGAGGTGGGCGTGCAGGGCGGCGAGCTCGCGTCGATCGAGCTCGCGTCGACCGAGGTCGCGTCGACCGAGCTCGCGTCGACCGAGCTTGCGTCGACCGAGTCTGCGTCGACTGAGCTCGCGTCGATCGAGTCTGCGTCCGGTGCCGCGATCGATCCGTCGCTCGCCACCTGCGCGTCGCCCGGCACGAACGTGGGGAGCGACTCGGGGGCGCTCGTCACGAGCGTCGCGCACGTGCAGTCCTCGCACGTCTGCTCCGTGCTGCACGACAGCGCCGCACAGCACCCTTCGATCACCAGCCTCAGCTCGCGCAGCGAGCCCGGCACGAACCGGGTTCGCCCGCGCACCGTACCGAGGGAGGTCCCCGTCCTCGAGCGCGCCGTCGCCGACACCGTGAACTCGCGCGTCGGGTCGCCTCCCTCCGGCACCACCGCCACGCGGAGCGGAAACCGCACGCCGCTCACCGGCTGCATCAGTGGTGTGCCGGAGGGCCCCACCACCATCACGTCGAGCGACGCAGCCGACTCGCGCACGCTCTGATCCGCGTCGATCACCACCATCACCTGGGTGGACTGGACGTGCGTGATGGTCGTGCACGCGGAGACCCCGAACAGGAAGAGCATCGCGATCGCGACGCGCATCATGGTGACTCCAGGGCGATGACGAGACCGCCTGGGCCGACATCGCCTGGCACCGGGCCGAGCACCTCGGTCGACGACGACGTGGTCAGAGGCACAGCGACCGAGACGCCGATCCCGGCCGCGACGACGACGCCGATCGTGACCCAGAGCCACGTGAGATCCTCGCTCCTGCTCGGGGCGGGCGTCGTCGAGACCAGCGCCTCGGTGGGGACCCCGCTCGAAGCCGGCGGCACACTCTCCGTGGTCGACGGGGCGGGCTGCGTCGCGGTGAGCGCGGCGAGCCTCGCCTCGATGGCCGCTTGCTCGGCACGACGTGCCTCGGCGGCAGCACGCAGGACGCGCAGGCGCGTCTCCACCTCCAGCCGATTCGGAGCGTCCGGCACCTGCTCGAGGTACTGCGAGAAGGCCTCGATCACCCGCTCGTCCCGTCTCAGTCGGTCCGCGACCTGTCCGATGTTGTAGAGCAGCTCGGGTCGGGGGCTCGTGCGGTAGCTGCGCTCGAAGAGCTCGAGCGCCTCCTCGAAACGGCCGGCTCCATACGCCGCGCGAGCAGCCATGAACAAGCCGCGGGCCTCGTCGTCGAGCGAGCTCGCGGCCTGCGCGCGCGCGACCTCGGTCTGCGTCGCAGCACCCACGAAGAGGAGCGACGAGGTCGCGATCACGAGGGCAAAGAGTTGCGGTCGAAGCATCGAGTCTCCCATCGCAGGCTGCGCCATGGCAGCGATGGGAGGATGCGCGCGGTCGGCTGCCCCGAGGCCGTTCGAAGATGACCAGCGGCTGGCCGCGCGGCGATCAGCCGCGGGGCTTCAGCGGGCGGGCGACGGAGCGGATCAGGTCGAGCGCAGCGCGAAGACGCGGGATCTCCGAGAAGCCCGCGGGCATCGCGATGCGCAGCACACGATCGACGCCCACGACGTCGTCGAGCACCGGAACGAGCTCGGGGCCCGCGCCCACGCCCGGCAAGAGCCCGCCGTCGAGGCAGAAGGCGATCCCCTGCCCCAGGCTCGCGCAAGAGCGGAGAAGATGAACGTCGGCGCTCCTGAGCGAGGGCACCACCGGGAATCGACCGCCCGCGCGCAGCGGCAGCGCGCTCTCGTCGCCTGGCTCTGTGCGCAGGAGCACGTCGTGCGCGGCGAGATCCTCGAGGCGGAGCGGCGTGCCGCGCGCGCGCAGGTACGCCTCGCTCGCGAGCAGACGCTCGGGCATCCGCAGGATCTCTTCGCTCACCCACGGCCCCTCCGAGGGCTCGTCACCGAAGTAGATCGCGAGGTCCACGTCGGACACGAGCAGCGACACGGGATGCTCGGCGAACCGGAGCTCGATCCTCAGCCCCGGCTGATGGGCGCGCACGGCCGCATAGGCCAGACCCATGGCCTGCGGCGGCATCCCCACCGGCACAGCGATCCGCAGCGTGCCCGTCGCGGAGGCCGCGACCTCGCGCACAGACGCCAGCAGCGCGGACGACTGGCGAAGCACCTCGCGACCACGCGTGGCGAGCTCGGCGCCGGCCGGCGTGGGCACGGCACCTTGCTCGGAGCGCACGAGGAGGGGGACGCCGACCACCGCCTCGAGCTCGTCGACGCGGCGCCGCAGCATGCCGCGCGACCAGCGCAGGAACGTGGCCGCCGCGACGAAGGACCCCGTATCGACCACGGCCAAGAACGCGCGCAGACCGTCAGGATCCATGTGCGAGGATCGTGCATGGTTGTCGCCACGCGATCCACAAGCGTGGGGCCGGCCTGGGCGGGCGCCGATCGCGCACCGCGATCCGCGCTCGACGGATCAGGCGACGATCGAGGCGACGGCGCTCATCACACCGGCGCCTGCGCAGGCCGCGAGCGGGATCGAGAGGTTGTCGTCGATGCGTCGGCTCACGAGCTCGGCGATCGCGCCGGTGAGCGCGCCGCCGAACGACGCGAGGATCGAGAACACGAGCGGCGTCTCGGGGTGCACGAGGCTCACGTAGCCGAGCGCGGCGAGGCCGCCCGCGATCACGAACGCGAGCGTTCCTTCGAGCGTGCGGCCGTGCACGATCGGTGTGCGACCGAAGCGGCGACCGATGATCGCGGCCGCCGGATCACCCACGCCCAGCACGCACAGCGCGACGAGGCAGGGCACGAGCGCCTGCGTGAGCGAGAGGACGACGAGCGCCGTCGAGTACCAGGTCGCCGAGTTCACGCGGTGCGCCTCGTGCGGATGCGCCGTGCGACCGAAGAGCTGCATGCAGAAGCGGTTGACGGCCTCGCTCTTGGTGCGCGTGATCTCGAGCGTCCAGCCCGTGAGCGCCACCGCGAGCGCAACGCCCGTGGCCCACGACCACGAGGGCAAGAGCTCGAGCGCGAGGATGCCGGCGCCGGCGGACGCGAGGTGGAGCACGTTGCGCGCGTAGTTCGTGGGCCGCAGCGAGGGCACCGACACGCGCTCTTCCGCGAGCGATCGCACGAGCGCCTCGTAGCTCGGCTGCACGCGCGTCCGCAGCGCGACGAGGCTCGGACGATCGGTCGCCGCGTCGGACATCGACTCGAGCTCACCGCGCACCTCACGCCACTCGCGATCAATGGACGAGGGCGGCGTCGCGTCGAGCCAAGCGCCCAGGCGTGCACGCACGCTGGCGAGCCGCGTCGCGACGTTGGCCGCCGTGCGGCGGTTCGGTCCGAAGGGCAGACCCCGATCGAGCTCGGCGAAGGCGCCATGCAGCTCGTGCATCAGGTCCAGCTCGAGCGCGCGACCGTCGTTCACCGCGGGGGACGTCACGGGGCCGGACGATGAAGCACACCCCGCCGTCGCTCAAGCCACCGAATTGTCACGCCGTGCGTGGCCTCTCAGGCGGTCTGCACGTCGCGCCAGGACACGACGTGTCCGAGCCAGGGCCGAAGGCCCGCCAGGACACGACGTGTCCGAGCAGGGCCGAAGGCCCGCGCCCGTTCCGCCTCTGCCTCCGATCGGCTCATCCACAGAGCAGAACGGGCCCGTCGCTTCGCTCCTGGCTCGCCTGCAGGCTCGTCGCTTCGCTCCTGGCGCGGTCGCTCCGCTCCCTGGCGCGGCAGAGCAGAAGTGGTCTCAGCGCAGGAACGTCATGTTGCGGATGCGCCAGGCGTAATTGCCGCCGTCCGCCGCGACGCGGACTGTGGGGCAGCCCTGCGAGTCCGTGCCCGAGAAGCCGGTCACGGTGGTCTGCTGGCCCACCCAGCGGCCCATGTCGGGCGACCAATTCGGGTCACCGACGTCGGCCGTGTGCATGCCGAGCACGACCCAGCTGCCGGGGCGGAGCGGGCCGTACTGCGGCGCGCCCGAGGGCTGACCGCACCACGTCGGGATCGTCGCGGCGACCGGCGGCGGCGGGGCGACGGCCATGCCGCCCACGAGCTGCATGTCGCGGATGCGCCAGTAGTACTGCCCACCGTCCGAGGTCGTGCGCACCACCGGGCAGCCGTAGTCGTCGACGCCCTCGAGGCTGGTGATCACCGACTGCACGCCGACCCAGCGCTGCATCTCCGCGTTCCAGTTCAGATCGTCGCCCGCGCCCGCGAACGTGTGTGCGCCGAGCACGACGGTGGTGCCGGGCTGGATCGCTCCGAACTGCGCGCTGTCGCCGCGCATGCCGCAGTAGCGCGGGATCGGATCGCCCGCGGGCATCGCGGGACGCGCCGGCATCGCGGCGCCGAGCAGGCGCATGTCGCGGATGCGCCAGTAGTACTGGCCGTTGTCGACGTTCACGCGCACCGTCGGGCAGCCCCCGCTGTCGACGCCACCGAGCTGCGTGACGATCGCGCTCATGCCCACGTAGCGGCCCATCTCGGGGCTCCAGTTCGCGTCGCCTCGCCACGGCGTGTGCATCGCGAGCTGCACCTGCGCACCCGGCGCGATCGCTCCGTACTGCGCGTTCGCGTCGGTCATGTCGCACGTCGTCGGGATGAACGCGCCGTACTGGACCGGCGCGTACTGGGCATGCGCCGTCGAGGTGGCGCAGAGCCCGAGGAGGGAAGCGAGGACCAGCGTGGAAGGGAGGACGACGTTCTTCATGCGAGCTCCGACGTTCGTGGCGCGACGAGGTGCGGCGCGCGGTCGCGCCCCCGATCCGAGGCGCTCACCCGATGGAGTCGAGCGAGCGGGCGCAGCTTTGGCCGAGCCCCACTTCGTGATCAAGCCTCGGGCCCTCACGCCGTTCGCACGCCCTCGGAGACGCCGACGACGCGCTGCGTCGTGCACGATCGGGCGGGATGTGTGAGGCCTCGGTCCCCAGGGCCCGTGTTAGGGTCCGGCCCCTTCGACGGAGGTCACGTTTGTCCGAAGAGCTCCTCGCGCACTACCGCCAGATGCAGCTGATCCGCCGCGTGGAAGAAGAAGCGGCGCGCGCGTACCTGGCCGGAAAGATCGGCGGATTCCTCCACCTCTACATCGGTCAGGAGGCCGTCGCGGTCGGCAGCGAGTCTGCGATCCGCAAGACCGACTGGATGATCCAGACCTACCGCGACCACGGCCACGCGCTGGTGCGCGGGACGAGCGCGCGCGCGATCATGGCGGAGCTGTTCGGCAAGGACACCGGCGTCTCGCGCGGCCTGGGTGGCTCGATGCACATGTTCGACGCCGAGCATCGTTTCCTCGGCGGCCACGGCATCGTCGGCGGTCACATCGCGCTCGGCTCGGGCGCGGCGTTCCGCTGCAAGTACCTCAAGACCGAAGAGGTGGTGCTCTGCTTCTTCGGCGATGGCGCGACGCCGATCGGAGGCTTCCACGAGGGCCTCACGCTCGCGGCGATCTGGAAGCTGCCGATCGTGTTCGTCTGCGAGAACAACCACTACTCGATGGGCACGCCGATGGAGCGCACGAACCCCACGAGCGACGTCACGCTCAAGGGCGCCGGCTACGGCATGGCCACCGATCGCTTCGAGGGGCACGACGTCGAGGTCGTGGTCGAGCGCATGAAGGCGGCGGTCGCGCGTGCGCGTCGTGGCGAGGGCCCGACGCTCGTCGAGATCCTCACCTACCGCTTCCGCGGTCACTCGATGTCGGACCCGGGCAAGTACCGCACGGCCGACGAGGTCGAGGAGATGAAGCGCACGCGGGACCCGGTGAAGATCGCGCGCGAGCGCTTGCTGGCGCGCGGCGTCGCCGAAGAGGCGCTCGCGACGATCGACGCAGCCATCGAGGCCGAGGTGGCCGACGCGGTGGCGTTCGCCGAGAGCGCGCCGCCCGCGACGGCCGAGCAGATGCGACAGACGGTGCTCGCGCCCTCGGTCGCGTACCCACCGCGCTTCGATGGCGCGCATGCGCCGTTCACCGTCGACGCGGCCCCACAGGCGGACGCACAGCAGGGAGGTCGCTGATGCGCGAGCTCACGTACCGCGACGCCCTCAACGAGGCGATCGCCGAAGAGATGGTCCGTGACCCCAACGTCTTCCTGATGGGCGAAGAGGTCGGCTACTACCAAGGCGCGTACAAGGTCACGCGCGGGCTCATCGAGAAGTTCGGGCCCGAGCGTGTGATCGACACACCGATCGCGGAGAGCGGCTTCGCGGGTGTCGGCGTGGGCGCCGCGATGACGGGCCTTCGTCCGATCATCGAGTTCATGACGTGGAACTTCTCGTTCGTGGCGATCGACCAGATCATCAACAGCGCCGCGAAGATGCTCCAGATGAGCGCGGGGCAGTTCAAGATCCCGATCGTGTTCCGCGGGCCGAACGCCACGGCGCGTCAGGTCGGCAGCCAGCACAGCCACTCGGTCGACGCGGTGTACGCGAACTTCCCGGGCCTCTACGTCGTGTACCCGTCGACGGCGCGTGACGCGAAGGGCCTCTTGAAGATGGCGATCCGCGACGACAACCCCGTCGTGTTCCTCGA
This sequence comes from Deltaproteobacteria bacterium, assembly GCA_017303575.1. Taxonomy (GTDB): domain Bacteria; phylum Myxococcota_A; class Polyangia; order Polyangiales; family Sandaracinaceae; genus JAFLCL01. Next base: position 1,946 of record JAFLCL010000140.1, on the reverse strand, counting down.
GGGCGAGACGCTCTACGGGCAGAAGGGTGAGGTGCCCGACGCCGACGCCGACGAGGTGATCGAGTTCGGCAAGGCGCGCATCGCGCGCGAGGGCAAGGACGTGACGGTCGTCACGTGGGGCCGTCCGTACGTCGGGGTGCTCGAAGTGGCGCACGAGCTCGAGGCCGAGGGCATCTCGTGTGAGGTGATCGATCCACGCACGCTGCGTCCTCTCGATCACGGCACGATCATCGAGAGCGTGAAGAAGACCAACCGCTGCGTGGTCGTGCACGAGCACTGGCCCTACGGCGGACCGGGCGCGGAGATCGTCGATCGCGTGCAGCGCGAGGCCTTCGATCACCTCGACTCGCCCGTGTTGCGCGCGACGAACCTCGATGTGCCGATGCCCTACGCCGTGGGCCTCGAGAACGAGGTCATCGTGAGCAAGGACCGCATCAAGCAGACGATCCTGAAGTCCCTCTACAAGAGCTGAGGCGAGAGATGGCGAAGATCGTAGGACTGCCGAAGCTCTCTCCCACGATGGAGGAGGGCACGCTCGCGAAGTGGGTGAAGAAGGAGGGCGACGCGCTCGCCGTCGACGATCTCGTGGCCGAGGTCGAGACGGACAAGGCCACGATGGAGTGGCGCGCGCTCGACAAGGGCGTGCTGCTCAAGATCCTCGTGCCCGAGGGGACGACGCTGAAGCCGGATCAGCCGGTGGCGATCATCGGCAATGCGGGTGAGGACATCTCGGCGCTCGTCGCGCAGGCCAGTGGCGGCGCCTCCGCGCCCTCCGACGCAGGCCCAGCCGCCGCCCCGGAATCCGGATCCCGGGCACCGGTATCCGGTCCCGCTTCCGGATCCGGATCCCCGGCACCGGTATCCGGATCCGGATCCGGTCCCGGTCCCGGATCCGCTTCCGGATCACCGGCGCCCGAATCGGGCCGCGTCGCGGCCTCCCCCCTCGTCCGCAAGCTCGCGCGCGAGAACGACATCGATCTCCGCACCGTCACCGGCACGGGCCCGCACGGCCGCATCATCAAGCGCGACCTCGACGGCGCCGAGCACGGCACTGCCTCGAAGGCCGCGGCCGCTGCACCGAAGTCGAGCGCGACGTTCGCGTTCAGCGGCGGCGCGAGCGGGAGCTTCGAGCGTCTCGAGCCTGTGAGGCAGCCCGTCTCGCAGATGCGCAAGGTCATCGCGCGACGCCTCACCGAGTCCAAGCAGACGGTCCCGCACTTCTACCTGACGATCGACGTCGACGCGCAGCCGCTGCTCGACGCGCGCGCCGTGATCAACACGCAGCTCGAAGAGAGCGGCGTGAAGATCAGCGTGAACGATCTCATCGTGAAGGCCTGCGCGATCGCGCTGCGCCGTGTGCCCGAGTGCAACGCATCGTTCATGGGCACCGAGCTCTTGTTCCACCAGGTCGTCGACATCTCGGTCGCCGTCGCGGTGCCCGATGGTCTGCTCACGCCGGTGGTGCGCGACGCCGACAAGAAGGGCGTCGCGGCCATCTCTGCGGAGATCAAAGAGCTCGCCGGCCGCGCGAAGAACAAGAAGCTGAAGCCCGAGGAGATGCAGAACGGCACGTTCTCGATCTCGAACCTCGGGATGTTCGGCATCGAGAATTTCAGCGCGGTCATCAACCCACCCGAGGGCGCGATCCTCGCCGTCGGCACGGTGCGCGACGAGCCGATCGTGAAGGACGGCGCGATCGTCGCGGGCAAGCGCATGCGCATGACGCTGTCGTGCGACCACCGCGTGGTCGATGGCGCCGTCGGCGCGAAGTACCTCGCGGCGCTCAAGAAGATCCTCGAGGCGCCCATCTCGATGATCGTCTAGGAAGAAACTGACCTGACCCTCGGCAAGGCGGCGGCTACGCGGCCAATCGATCTTGGACCTCACGCACCTCGAACCCGAGGTCGCCGAGGCGCTTGAGCAGTCGGTTCGCGACTTTGACGCGG
>JAFLCL010000014.1 GCA_017303575.1 Deltaproteobacteria bacterium | reverse complement strand
GGTCGCGCGCGCCGAGGCCGAAGCCGCGCGCTGCTGTCGTCCGGCGATCGCGATCTGCGAGCGCGCGACGAGCGCTTGCGATTCAGCCGCTGCGATGCGCGCGTCGGCCTCCGCGAGGCGAGCGCTCGGCTCGGTGCAGTCGAGCTCGATCAACACATCACCTTCGGCGACCGTCGCGCCTTCTTCGACGGCGACGCGCGTCACGCGCTGCGCGATGCGTGCGGAGTGGTCGACGGTCGTTCCCTCGATGGTGCCCGAGCCCGAGGGCGGGCCTTCGGCGCGCGCCCTCTGGGAGCGGATGCGCACGGCGAGCAGCACGCCGAGGATCAGGACGACGAGTGGGACGATGACGAGGGCGCGACGCATGGCCGACACCTTTCAAGGCGTGTGCCGGGCGCGGAGGAGCCTCGCGGCCTCGGAATCGCGCCACTTCCGAGGGCGCGCGCGGTTCGGGCCGCCGCGGCGTTCGGATTTCCGGACAGTCGACGATCGAGGTTCCGGATGTCGGACGCGCGCGGGGTGGAAACGCGAGCGATGTCGTCAGGCATCCGGTTTGCTGGTGCGACGCAGAAGCGGGTGACGACGTCGTCGTTCCTCCGCGCGAGCACCCGCGTGATCTACCCTCCCTTCATGAGCGCGCCCGGCCCCGTCGAGCCCGTCGTCGAGCGGGCGCGTGAGCGCGTGATCGCGAAGCTCTTGGTGTGGCGCGCGCGGGCGATCCCCGTGTTCTCGACCATCGCGCTCCTCGTGATCCTCCTCGATCCTCGTCCGTGGCGGATCGCGGTGCTGGGCACGGCCGCGTTCACGCTCGCCGCGATCTCCATCGTCGAGATCCGCGCGTATGGCGGCGTACCGCTCACCAAGGCGCGCGTGCGCGCGAACCTCGTCGTCTCGGGGCTCTGCCAGCTCGGGCTGATGGTCGGCAGCGGGGGGCTCGCCAGCCCCGTCGCGCCGGCCGTGCTGATCGTCGCGATGATGTTCAACCTGAGCGCGCCGCCACGCCTCGCGATGACGTTCGTGATCCTGGTGCACATCCCTGCGGTGTGGCTGCTCGCCATCGCGCACACGTTCGACCTGGTCCCCGGCCTCGTGCCCTTCGGCATGCTCGCCACGGTGTCGCTCGGCCCGTGGGGGCCGTCCCTCGCCGCGTTCGCCTACACGCTCTTCTTCATCGGCTCGGTGACGCTCGGACAGTGGATCCGCCAGACGCTCGACGCCGCGATCGACGAGCGCGTCACCGAGCAGCAACGCCTGCTCGAGCTCCACGCGGAGACGGCGCGCACCATGAGCACGCTGTCGTCCGAGATCGCGCACGAGCTCAAGAACCCGCTCGCGTCGATCAAGGGTCTCGCAGGTCTTCTCCGTCGCGACGTCGAGGGCGCGGGCAAGGAGCGCCTCGAGGTGATGCGCGGCGAGATCGATCGCGTGCAGGGGATCCTCGAGGAGTTCCTCAACTTCTCGCGTCCCCTCGTGCCGCTCGAGCTGAGGCGCACCTCGATGCGCGGTCTCCTCGACGAGGTGCACCGCCTTCACGAAGGCATGGCGCTCGCGCGCGAGGTGACGCTGGATCCGATCGCGGACCTCGACGTCGAGACGCGCTGCGATCCACGCAAGATCCGCCGCGTCATCGTGAACCTCGTCCAGAACGCGATCGAGGTGAGCCCGCCGGGAGCGCACGTGAGCGTCCGCGTGCACACCGAAGGGACGCGCGTGCTCGTCGACGTCGAGGATCGTGGGCCGGGCATCGCGCCCGAGGTGCGCGGTGCTCTCTTCGAGGTCGGCGCGACCACGAAGGCCAAGGGCTCGGGCATCGGCCTCGCGGTCGCGCGCGGTCTCGCGCACCAGCACGAGGGCGAGCTCACCCTCGACGATCGTGAGGGTGGCGGCTGTCGTGCGCGTCTGATGCTCCCGCGCTCGGGGCCCGCCATCGACACGCGGGAGTCGAGGCCTGGGCTCGAGTCGACTGGCTCCGGATCTCCTGCCCACGAGGCGACCACGAGCCCGGCCATGACGCCCTCGCGCGAGGGCGCGTCGTGACGCTGCGCGCGTTGCTGGTCGACGACGAAGCGCCGCTGCGCTTCACGCTGCGCGCGTACCTCGAGGACGCGGGCTTCGTCGTGCGCGAAGCGGCCGATGGGCTCGAGGCGCTCGCCGCCGTCGAGGCCGGAGGCGAGGGCGAGATCGACGTCGTGCTCTCGGACCTGCGCATGCCGAAGCTCGACGGCCTCGGTCTCCTCGGCAAGCTGCGTGAGAAGCTGGGCGCCAGCGCGCCGATCTTCGTGCTGATGACCGCGCACGGCTCCGAGCGCGTCGCCGTCGACGCGATGAAGCTCGGCGCCTTCGACTACTTCAGGAAGCCGTTCGATCCCGACGATCTCAACGCGGCGATCGAACGTGCCAAGCGCGCCGCGCTGCTGCGCAAGGAGCGCGACGAGGCTCGCGCGGATCTCAACCTCGCCAAGAGCCTGGTGTGGAGCTCGCCCGCGATGAGCCGCCTCGCGACGTTGGTGGCCCGCGTGGCGCCGCGCGACGTGACCGTGTTGATCCAGGGCGAGAGCGGTACCGGCAAGGAGCGCATCGCGGAGGCGATCGTGCGCGCGAGCGCGCGAGCGCGACGACCGTACGTGCGGTTCAACTGTGCGGCGCTTCCGCACGAGCTCGCGGAGGCGGAGCTCTTCGGTCACGCCAAGGGCGCGTTCACGGGCGCGGTGAAGCAGCGCGGCGGTCTCTTCCGCGAGGCGCACGGGGGCACGCTCCTCCTCGACGAGATCGCGGAGCTCGATCTCCGCACACAAGGCAAGCTCCTGCGCGCGATCCAAGAAGGCGAGATCCGACCCGTGGGCGAGGACCGTGCGATCCCCGTCGACGTGCGCTTGTTGACGGCGACGCACCGCGATCTCGAGGCGCTCGTGCGCGACGGCAAGTTCCGCGAGGACCTCTACTACCGCCTCAAGGTCGTGACGCTGCGCGTGCCGCCTCTGCGTGAGCGACCCGAAGACGTGGAGACGTTGTTCGCGCACTTCCTCGAGCGCTACCGCGAGCGCTTCGACGCGGGACCGATCGTCGTGCCCGACGAGGTGCACCGACGCATCGCCGCGCACCGGTGGCCGGGCAACGTGCGCGAGCTCGAGAACGCGGTGGAGAGCCTCGTCGCGCTCGCGATCGATGGCGTGCTCGACGCGAGCCTCCTTCCCGATCCCGGCACGACGACGAGCGCGCCTGCTCAGGGTGTCGAGGATGCGCTGCCGCTCACGCTCGAGGGAAAGGGCTTGAAGGAGCGGGTCGACGCGTACGAGCGAGGTCTCTTGGTCGAGGCGCTGCGCGAGACGAACGGCAACCGCACCGAGGCCGCACGGCGCCTCGGCATCGGCCGCGCGACGCTCCACGAGAAGCTCCACAAGTACGGGCTCGCGGGCTCGTGACGCGTCACCGCGAACGGCGCGTGCGCGCGTAGCTCTCGTCGCGATCACGCTGGATGTCGGCGTAGACCGCGTCGATCGTCGGCACGCCGTGCTCGATCGTCGTCGCGAGGTTGTTCTTCGCGATCTGGGTGTGGAGCGGCACGGGCGCGGGTGACGCGAGCAGCGCGTCGAGCGACATCCGGCTCGGATCGAAGAACGCGGTGCCGTGATCGCCCGCACGTCGCACGCGGAGGAGCACGTCGTGGCGCACGAGCTGGATCGTGGGATCGGGGGTGCGTCGTACGTACGGCACGTGCCGATCCGCGCTCTCGAGGTCGGGGCCCGCGTCCGGATGGAACGCCTCCATCGCCATGACGAGACCGCCGGGCTGTGCCTGGTGGGCGCGACGCAGTTGCTCGACGAAGCGCGACAGCGCGAGGCGGCCGAGCGTCGCGTTCGGATAGATCAGGAGGCCGATCTCGATGCTCGCATCGCTCGCGACCGCCTGCACGAGCGCGAGGGAGCGCGTCAGATCGGGCACCGGATCGAGCGACACGACCTCGCGCGTCCGACCCTCGAGGCGCGAGCGCTCGGCGTACGGACAGAAGCGATAGCGCTCGACGATCTCGGCCGCGTAGCGGCGGTAGACGCGCACAGCTTCGCGCGTGAGGGCCTCGTCGTCGTCGTGCACTGCCTCGGGATCGCGATCGGGCGAAGGCTCCACGACACGGAGCGTAACCTGCGCTCGCTCTCGGAATTGCCTATGCTTCGCAACATGCTTTCACCTCGCTCGCGCTTCCTTCGTCCTCTCCTCCTCGCTTCCCTCGCGGCGCCGATGCTCACGATCGCGGGCTGCAACAACGCGGTGGTCGTCCAGCTGATGAGCGGCCCACAGACCTTCGAGGTGAGCACGAGCAGCGTCGAGGTCCCCGCCGAGCTCCAGACCGACGCGCGCATCGCCGAAGTGCCGTGTCCGATGGGCATGTGCCCGAGCAACGACACGCTGCCGCTCGCGTGCATGGACGGCCTCTGCGATCCCGAGCCACGCACGATCTCGGCGCCCGTCGGTGACGTGGTCGACTTCGACGTGCTCCTCCGCGAGGCGAGCACGATCCTGCGCTTCGTCGATGCGATCGAGGTGACGCGCGTCCAGTACCGCGCGAGCCCGAACTCGCTGAACGTCGACATCCCCGACATCGAGATCTTCTGGGGCCCCGAGACCGCTGCGGGCATCGACGCGCCGGGCGTGGCGCGGCTCGGGGTGATCCCGGGGCTGCCGGCGGGGACGGCGCAGGAGGGCGACATGAACATCGACGCCGAAGGCTCGGCGCGCTTGTCCGATCACATCGTGGGTGTGAGCCGCCGCGTGCGCTTCTTCGCGCGTACGTCGATCGATCTGGAGCCCGGCGATCCCGTGCCGAGCGGCGGCGCGACGGTCACCGTGAACCTCACCGTCCGCGCGATCGGCCGCATCCTCGATTGAGCCGGCCCGGGTCGTGAGACGCATGGGCCCGGGGCGCGATGGCGTGGTATGACGCCGCGCTCTCGCGCAGACCTCGCGGGGAGAGAAGGAGACCAGGTTGGCCTCGGAGTCGTCGCCCCCGCCCCCGCCTGGCGGCGGAGCCAAGTACGCAATCCTCGGTGTCGTCCTCCTCGCGCTCGCGGGAGGCGCGTATTGCCTCACGAACAGCGGCACACCGCCCGAGACCGCGACGTCGAGCGACGCTCCCGATGCGTACGTCGTGCCGCCGTCGACGGCGATGCAGGACGAGATCCTCGAGATCCCCGAGGAGGTTCCGGACGCGTGGTCCGAGGTCCCCGACGCAGGCCGCCGCCCCGCGGGGCCTCGCGGGCCGGTGATGGGCTCGTGGGACTGCTCCGGCGAGATCGATCGCGCGGCGCTGCAGTCCGTGATCACCGAGCACCGTCCGCAGATCCAGGCCTGCTACGAGCGTCGTCTCAAGCAGCAGGCTCTGCTCCAGGGCAACATGCAGCTCCAGCTGCGCATCGCGCAGTCGGGCAGCGTGGACGCGGTCCAGGTGGGCGGAACGCTGCGCGATCGCGAGGTCTTCTCGTGCGTGCGCAACGTGGCCTCGCGCATGCAGTTCGCCCGCGTGAGCGGCGGCAACTGTGCCGTGGTCTCGGTGCCCTTCTCGTTCACCCCCCAGCAGTGATCGCGTGAACGCTCCCGGCCAGACGGCGTCGACGAGGCCCGCGCGCAGCGTCGACCTCCTCTACGCCATCGAGATCGTCCAGGCCGATCCCGAGTGGCCGACCAAGCTCGGCCTCTTCCTCCTCGTGTGGCTCGTGCCGATCCTCGGCTGGCTCGTCGTCATGGGCTGGCTGTCGTACGGAGCGCGGCGCGCGATCGCACGCCTCTCGCCGGTGCTGCTCCCGCCCACGGCGGACCTCACCACGATGCTCGACTACGCCGAGCAGGGCCTCAAGGCGATCGTCGTGAGCCTCGTGTGGTCGCTGCCGGCCGCGGTCCTCTCCGTCAGCGCGATCGGCTGTCTCTACTTCGGTCTCGTCGCGTCGGTGATCTCCGCCGCGTCGGGCGCTGACGGCACCGATGGCGCGTCGCTCGCGATGATCCCGCTGTTCTTCTGCGGCGCGATCGTGGTGCTCGCCGCGCTCGCGGTGATCAACGCGGTGCTCTCGCTGCCTGCCGCTGCGGCGGCCCTCCGCTCCGAGCTGAGCGGGATGTTCGCGCCCGGCTTCGACGTCTCGGCGGTGATGGCCATGGTGCGCCTCGTGATGAGGGATTGGCTCTTGAACCTCGTCCTGCTCGCGCTCGCGTCGCTGATGATGGTGACGCTCGCGAACGCGCTGCCGTTCGTCGGCATCTTCGTCTCGACCTTCCTCGTCACCCTCATGCGCGTGTTCGCGGTGGTCTCGGTCTACGAGAAGTACCTCGCCGCCGGCGGGCAGCCTGTGGCGCTGGGTCCGATGGAGCCTCGGGCGAGCGCGCGCTGAGCGCCGCGCGCAGGACCATCATCGTTCGACGATGGTCGGCGGGTTGGTCTGGAGGTTCGCGCTGACGCGCGTCGTCGTTCCCTCGCCGACACGGACGGTCCGCGTGACCTCTCGTCCGAGCGGCGCGCAGCGCAGCGTGAGCTCGTGCGTGCCGCTCGAGACGGCGCGACCTCGCAGCGGTGTTCGTCCCAGCAGCTGACCGTCGAGGAAGACGTCGGCCCACGGTAGTGCCTGCACGGTGAGGCTTCCTTCTGCGCCGCTCGCGCGAGGCACGCGGGCGTCGCTCAGGCGCCTCTGCCCCGCATCGCGCACGCTCGGCGCATCGTCGACGATCGGCGCGTCGATCGGAGGCCCTGCGTCGGGGTCGTCGATCACCGCGCGCGCGTCGACCGGCGCGTCCAGGTCTGCGTCGGGAGGATCGATCTCGAGCGGTGTCGGATCGAGCGTGTGGGGCGTGGCCTCGCCCGTCGGTGTGTCGAAGCGTGCGTAGCCGAGCGCCCAGATCGACGCGAGCGCGAGCGCCGCCGTCAGCGCGACCACGATCGGCGCTCGCACGCGCGGCGCATCCACGGGCTCCGAGCTGGGGGGTCGCAGCGGCTCGAGCGGCGCAGGGATCTCTTCACGCGCGCGCGGTCGATCGAGTCGCTGCGTGGAAGGAGAGGCGTCGGCTTCGCCCTCGTCGATCGTCGGCGTCGCGGGAGCCTCGTGTGGCTCCTTCGGCTGCGGCGGTGTGCCGAGCATCTCGTCGAGCACGCGGCTCGTCGCGAGCGACTGGGTCCGGCCCGACGCCGGCGGCGTCTCGAGCGGCGGCTCGACACCTGCGTCGTGCGCTTCCTCGACCTTCGTCGCGAGTCGGTCGGCACGCTCGCCGAGCACGTCGGCGACACCCTCGGGTCGTCGCGCGGCGAGGAACGCGCGGAGCTGAGCTGCCAACGTCTTTCCGCTCGCGGGACGTCGGGACGCGACCGGATCGAGCGCCGCACGCACGATGCGCGCGAGCTCCTCGGGCACGGCATCGAGCGCGGGCAGCGCCGCAGGTTCCTTCAGATCGCGGGTCGCATCGACACGCGCCTCGAACGCGTGCGCACCGGTGGCCGCGCGATGCAGCACCGCGCCGAGCGCGAACAGATCACTCGCGGGCGTGAGGCGCTCGCCACGCGCTTGTTCCGGCGAGAGATAGCCAGGCGTTCCGAACACGGCATCGCCTGTCTCGCCCGCGTCCAGCCGCGCGGAGATCCCGAAGTCGAGCAGCTTCGCGTGACCGTGGGCGTCGATCATCACGTTGCGTGGCGTGACGTCGCGGTGGACGAGAGAGAATCGCTCGTGAGCGTAGGCGAGCGCGTCGGCGATCTGCGCGCCCACGTGCGCGACCTCTTCGGGCTCGAGCGGACGCTCGGCCACGAGCGCATCGAGCGTCGTTCCGTGCACGTGCTCCATCGCGAGGAAGTACGTGCCGTCCACCACGCCGAGCTCGTACACCGGCACGATGTGCGGGTGGCTCATCTGGACGAGCGTGTTGGCCTCTTCCACGAAGAGCGCGACGAAGCGTGGATCGCTCGCGAGCTTCGGGTCGATCTCCTTGAGGACGAGCCGCTTCTCGAAGCCGCCCAGGCCTCGCAGCCGCGCGAGGTGCACGCGCGCCATGCCGCCACGCGCGATCTCGCGGTCGAGCAGGTACTTACCGAAGGTGCGCGTGGTCATCGGAGGCGAGCGCCGAAGTGGGAGGAGCCCGGCGAATGCGGCAGGATGCTACCCAATGTGCACCGAGCACGGTCGAGCGATGAGGTCGTCGCGATGACGCGACGGCGCGCGCGAGCGCGGCCTCGTTCGCCGCTCCACGCCCTCGCTGCGATCCTCGCCGCGATCGTGCCTGCGTGCGCGAGCCCCACGCCCGACGTGGTGCCCCTCCAGATCCGTCTGGGCGCAGGCGATCCTCGCTGTCGACCGAGCACCGTGCGCGCCGCGAGGCTCTCGGTGCTCGGTGACTTCGCGCCCGAGCCGACCGACACCGTCGAGCTCCTCACCGCCGCAGGTGTGCGCGACGTTTCGGGCCTCCGGCCCACGATGCGCGCGTTGCGTGTCGAGCTCGATGGCGATCCGAGCTTTCGGGCGATCGGATGGAGCGTCGTCGAGGACGTCCGTGAGAGCGGCGTGATCGCCGTCTTGCCCCCGCTCGTGCCGTGCACGCTGATCGATCCGGACGCGACCGCGCCCGACGCCGCCGCGCTCGTCGCGCATCCCGACGGCACGGCGTGGATCGTCGGCGGTCGCGGCGCGTCGCGACGCGTCGCGCGCATCGATGCACGCCTCGACTTCGCCGACGTCCGGCCCGACGCGCTCTTCAACCGACGCGAGGCTGCGAGCGCGACGGCGTTCGGGCGCGATGTGATCATCGCAGGCGGCGCAGCGGAGTCCGGAGACTCGGCCTACGACAGCTACGAACGTCTCGGGAGCGACGTGACTCCCACCGATGAGGGCCCCGGCGGTCGGCTGTCTCTGCCGCGTCGCGATCACGGCGCCACGCGCACCGGCGGACAAGTCGTCCTCGTCGGCGGTCGCAGTGGAGGTGACCTCGACTCTCTCGTCGCGCGCATCGACGTGATCGATCCGGACGAGCGCACCGCGTCGCTCGGGCCTGCGCTCGGAGCACCCCGAATCGCCCCGACGCTGCTCCTCTCGAGCGAGGGCGCGATCTTCGTCGCGGGAGGTCGCACGCTGGCGGGCGAGGGCATCGCGACGATCGAGCGCATCGAGGCAGGTCTCGATCGCTCGCGGACGCTCGACACCTCGGTTCCCGTGCCCGACCTCGTGCTCGGGCTCTCGCTCGACCGCCTGTTCCACGTGGCAGGCGAGGAGGTGCGCGTGATCGATCTGCACGCCGAGCCCCCGCGCGTGGAGCTGCTCGCGCGACGTTCCGAGATCCTCGAACCGCGCGGCGTCGCGCTGCCCTCGGGCCGCGTCCTGCTCGTCGGGACGAACGTCGCGGGTCGCGCCCTCGCCGAGCTCTGGACCGCGCACCTCGGCACCGCGCAGCGCCTCGAGCTCACGCGTGACCCGCGCACGCTCTTGGCGCTCGAGAACGGTCACGTGCTCGAGATCGATGGCGCGGGGGCCACGCTCCGTACGCTCGAGGAGCCAGCACCGTGGTCCAGCCTGCCCAACGATCGCCTGCTCTTCCCGAGCGACCTGACGTCGACGTTCGTCACCGCGACGCTTCCGAGCGACCTCGACGGCCCGCGGGCGACCCGCTCGGGAGTGCGCCTCGGCCTCGGCGCGATGGTGCTGGGCACGTTCTCCATCGGCCTCGAGGGCTCGGGCGCACGCACCATCCGGCTTCACGACGCGTCAGGCACGACCTTCGACGCGATCGAGATCGCGCTCGATGCCGAGGGCAACGCGTTCGGTCCCGGCTGCATGCTCTCGGCGGCGGTCGAGCCGATCGTCGTGACCCGCGTCGGCGCTCGTCTCGAGCTCGTGCGCGGCCCGATGCGCGCCTCGTGCGACGGCGTCGATCCCGATCGGCTCTTCCATCTCGAGATCGAGCTCGATCGAGACGCCCGCATCGACATGCTCCGCGTCGCGCGTCGAGCGAGCTGACTCAGCGACGACGCACGTCGCGTCGCGCGCCTCGACGCTCGACGTCTTCCTCGAGCTCGTCCTCGGTCCGCTCCGTCGCGGCGTGCGGAGGAGCGACGCGCACCTTCGCGATCTCGGGGCCGCTCGCGGGCACGCCCGTGGTGCGCTCCTTCTCACGGCGCACGTAGGCCCCGAAGTCCCCTTTGGGTCCCTCGTGCTCGCGCGCAGCCTCTCCGATGCGTCGCGCCACCACGGTGAGCAGGTGCGTCACGCCGTCCTCGACCGCGCGCTCGAACTCGCGGCTCGCGCGCTCTCGCTCGCGGCTCGCCTCGCGGCGCTGACCCTCGTGGTGGCGTCGCCGCTCCTCCTGCTGCGCGAGCTCGCGCTGGATCGCCTCCTGTTGCGCGGCCAGGCGTGACTTCCACTCCGAGGCCGCGCGCTGCCTGCGCTCCTCGCGATCGCGACGCGCCCTGCGCTTGCGCTCGCGCCCGATGATGCGCTCGCGATCGGACTCGCTCGGATCGAGCAGCGCCCGCCCGAGACCGAGGGCGACGAAGAGGCCCCACACGAGCGCCACCCACTGCGCCCACGGGCCGCCAGGTGTCATCCAGTCGAGCGTCGCCAGGAACGCCATCACGATCGTGTAGGTGAGCAGGTTGCGTCGCGCGCGGTGTCGTCGCTCCGCGAGCTCGCGTCGCACGATCTCGTCCTCGTCCGCGCGCTGCGCGACGATCGCGCGCTCGCCCTCGACCTTCTTCGCGATCTCGGCCACCGACGTCGCGTCGATCCCCACCTCGCGCGCTGCGGCCTCGAGATCCTCGTAGCGGATCGCGTCCGCGCCCGACTCGGCGAACGCCGTGTGCTCGGCCGCGCGGCGGAAGATCTCTTCCATCTCTTCGCGTGAGTACGTGCGGTCGGCCATCGAGCCCGCCAACTGTGCGCGGCGCGGAGGCGGGGGGCAACGCAGACGCCGCGCGCTCGGCGAGGTCCCAGTCGCGGGGGCTCGGTTGCGGAGGCTCAGCCCCGAGGCGCGATCTCGCGCGCGACGCAGAAGCTCCCGAACGAGAACCCGGTCGGCGCGCACGTCTCGTCGGCGTCGCACGTGCAGGGCGTGGGGCCGTCGCAGCGACAGGTGCAGAAGGCGCGCAGCCGCGCCTCCGTGGGATCGGCGCACTGCTCGGTGCACGACGGGTCGGGGTTGCCCTCGAGCTCGTAGACCAGACACGCGGGTCGTGCGCCCCCGCACGCGGCGGAGGTCGTCTCCAGGTAGACCTCCTCGCGACTGAACGGGTAGCTCACGCCCGGACACGTCGGGGCGCGCACGAACGCATCCGCCCGGGGGCCCGCGTCCGTGGTTGGGTCGACGTGCCCGCCCCGTGTGCGCGAGCCGTAACAACCCGCGAGACCCGCGAGCGCGAGGACGAGGAGGAGTGATCGCATCTGGCTGCGTCGCTCCCGCGAGCCTCCGTTTCCAAACCGACCGCGGCTCAGCGTGCGGGCATGCACTCCGCGACGAAGGCCTCGAAGTCCTTGGTCAGCTGCGCGCGCGAGGGCGGGTGGAGGTACATCATGTGGCCCGCGGGGTAGGTGTGCTCTCGCACGTTCTTCCTCACGTGTGGCTCGTGCCCGAGGTGATGCGCCGCGTGCTCGTTGGCATAGAACGGTGTCGCCAGATCGTAGAGGCCGTTCGCGAACATCACGCGGAGGTGCGGGTTGTCGAGCATCGCGCGGCGCAGCTCGCCCACGACGTTCACGTAGCCACCCGACTTCCCTTTGGGCAGCTCCCACTTCCACGACTCGTTCACCTTCATGTTGAGGATCTCGTAGTCGCGATCGTCCTCCACCTTCAGCACGCGCCTCAGGTAGTCCCCCATGAGGGCGCGGTACGGACCGAGCGGCGCGGAGAAGCTGGGATCGGACTGCATCTCACCTGCGCCCGCGTCGACGTCGTGACCGAGGAAGCGCGCGTCGAGCCGACCGACCACCACGCCGCGCTCGCGCAGGAGCTCCTTCGTGAAGCGCGCGATGTCGATGCGAAGCCCTTGCTGCGCGATCCACTTTGCCGAGAGGCCCGTGATCGCCGCGAGCTTCGCGGCCATCGCCGCGTGCGTCGCTGGATCGAGCGCGTTGCCTGCGAAGAGCGCGGGGCCGTACTCGGCGATCGCGAGCCGTCGCGCCTCGCGCAGCGTCGCGTCGAGGTCGGTCGGCGCGGTGACGCCGTGGTACGCGGCCACGGCGGCATAGCTCGGCAGGTAGATCACGTGCGGGAAGTCGTTGCCCCACTGGAACTCGAGCGCCGCGAGATCGAGCGCGGCAGAGATCAGGCCGACGCCGTTCAGCATCGTGCCGCGATCCTGGAGGTAGGCAGCGAGGCCCGCGACGCGCGTGCCACCGAAGCTCTCGCCGACCAACAGCTTCGGTGAATTCCAGCGCTGCTGGCGTGTGATCCACTTGCGCACGAGCTCGGCCATCGACTCGACGTCGGCCTTCACCGAGGTGTAGTCGTCCAGCTTTCCTTCCCCGATCGCGCGCGAGTAGCCCGTGCCCACCGGATCGACGAACACCAGATCCGTGACGGGCAGCACCGAGTCGTCGTTGGCCTCGAGTCGGTACGGCGCGGGCGGCGGGTGCATCGGATCGGGGAAGCCCGCGCGGTGCGGTCCCATCCAGCCGAGGTGCAGCCACACCGACGACGAGCCCGGACCGCCGTTGAACGCGAACGTGATCGGTCGCGTCTCGGGCGCCAGCGGCGCGCCGTCCGTCCCGAGCAGCACGTACGACGTGACGAACACGGCGGCGCGCGGCGCGTCGTCGGCGTCGGTCAGGTGCACGAGCGAGGCGGTCGCGCGGTAGCGGAGCGCGCGTCCACCGATCGTGACCTCGTGATGGGTCACGACGTCGCGCTCGGGCGGCAGCGGCTTCTTCGGCTCGTCCTTCTTGGGCTCGTCCTTCTTCGCGTCGGACTTGGCCTCGGCGCTCACTTCGACTCTCCGAGGTACGGGTATCGGAAGTCCGTGGGCGGCACGAACGTCTCTTTGATCGACCGCGGGCTCAGCCAGCGCGAGAGGTTGTAGAACGCACCCGCCTTGTCGTTGGTGCCGCTCTGTCGTCCGCCGCCGAACGGCTGCTGACCGACGACGGCGCCCGTCGGCTTGTCGTTCACGTAGAAGTTGCCGGCGCTGTTCCGCAGCGCGCGCGTCGCTTGCTCCACCGCGTGTCGATCGCGCGAGATCACCGCGCCCGTGAGCGCATACGGCGAGGTCTGATCGACGAGCGCGAGCGTCTCGTCCCACCTCGCGTCGTCGTAGACGTACACCGTCACGACGGGCCCGAAGATCTCTTCCTGCATGAGCCGGTGCTTCGGATCGTCGACCTCGACCAACGTCGGCGCGATGAACCAGCCCTCGCTGTCATCGCTCGTGCCGCCCACGAGCACCTTCGCGCTGTCGTGCGCGAGCTTCTGGTAGCCCGCGATGCGCTGATACGCGCGCTGATCGATCACCGCGCCGCAGAACGTCGAGAAGTCCGAGACGTCGCCGACCTTCATCTGCTTCGTGTCGGCCACCGCGCGGTCACGCACCTCGGGCCACAACGATCGCGGTACGTAGACACGCGAGGCCGCCGAGCACTTCTGCCCTTGGTACTCGAAGCCGCCGCGCACGATCGCCGTCGCGAGCGAGATCGGCTCGGCGCTCGCGTGCGCGAGGATGAAGTCCTTGCCTCCTGTCTCGCCGACGAGGCGCGGGAAGCTGCGGTAACGATCGAGGTTGTCGGCCACGCCGCGCCACAGCGCCTTGAACGTGCCCGTCGATCCCGTGAAGTGGATGCCCGCGAGGTGCGGGCTCGAGAGCGCGACTCGGCCTTGCACGGGTCCTTCCCCGGGCACGAGCTGGATCACGCCGTCCGGCAGGCCCGCTTCACGAAGGATCTCGAGCACGTACCAGCAGCCGAAGAGGCTCGTGGTGGAAGGCTTCCACAACGCGACGTTGCCGCAGAGCACGGGGGCCGTCGGCAGGTTCGCCGCGATCGAGAGGAAGTTGAACGGCGCGATCGCGAAGACGAAGCCCTCGAGCGGCCTCAGATCGGATCGGTTCCATTGTCCCGCCGGCGAGAGCGGCTGCTCGTCGTGCAGCTTGCGGAGGAAGTGGACGTTGAAGCGCCAGAAGTCCGCGAGCTCGCACACGGCGTCGATCTCGGACTGATGCGGGGTCTTGCTCTGTCCGAGCATGCAGGCGGCGTTGACCCGTGCGCGGTGGGGCCCGCTCAGGAGATCGGCCGCGCGGAGGAAGATCGCGGCGCGCGTCTCGAACGGCGTGCGCGCCCACTCGGTCGCGACCTTCATCGCGCCGTCGATGGCAGCGCTCACCTCGGCCTCGCCTGCCTCGTGGGCCTGCGCGAGCACGCGCCGGTGCTGGTGCGGCATCGACACGGGCAGGAGCTTGCCCGTGCGCACCGCCTTGCCATCGATGATCGCGGGGATCTCGAGCGGAGGAGCAGACGACATCGCTCGCAGCGTCGCTTCGAGCCGCGCGCGAGGCGCGGTGCCGGGCGCGTGAGAGTCGACGGGCTCGTTGATCGGCGTCGGAATGGGAATCATGGCGCGGCACGGTACCGCCGCCGCGAGGTCGTTCAAAGGGCGCCGCGAAGGGTGGAGCGGGTGAGGCGTCCTTGTGAGCTCGTGGCGCCTCGGCTCGATCGGTCGGCTTCGACGGACCGTCGCCTCGCGGAGCGACCAGATCGTTTCTGATGGGGTGCGACCAAGTCGTTTCGGAGGAGCAGCGCGCAGGCTGTCGCGAGAATGCGTGGGCTTCGTGGTCTTCGAGGGGGTGGGCCTGAACTTGCTCAGGCGCCGCCATCCGCCGGTCACGCGCGCTCGGTGCGCGCCGGCCTCCTCCCACGAGAGTGCCCACATGTCTTGGAACAACCTTGGTCTCACGTCCGCGCTCGCGATCATCGGAATCGCTGCGTCTCTGTCCCTGCCCTCGACGAGCCTCGCGCACGATCCGATGTATCCGAAGATCGGCTTCCACTTCCGCCTCGCGGTGGGCGGCGAGCTCGAAGGCAGGGGCGGCGGGGGGCCCACGCAGCGCAGTGGCATGGAGCCCGGGTTCGGAGGCGGCGTGGAGCTCGAGATCCCTCTGAACCCCACCTTCTCCCTGGGAGGCGCCGTCGAGGCGTACGGATGGACCGTCGGGCGCGCGAGCGACAGCTACAACGTGAGCGTCGACTTCCTCTTCATGCCGCGCGTGCGGATCCCGTTCGGCGATCATCCGTGGCACGCGGAGGTCTACTTCGGCCTCCCGATCGGACCGTCGGTGAGCCTTCCGCACAACCGCTTCGCGGAGTCGGTGGGGGCCGTTGCGCTCGAGACGGGCGTCGGAGTCACCGGCGGGGGTCGCGTCGGTCTACGCGCGAACGTCAACGACATCGTCGGCTTCTTCGTCGATGTCGGCCCGATGCTCCAGTACGTCTCCTACCCGTCGCGCGCAGGCGGGCCGAGCTTCGATCTGTGGAACTACCAGTTCGTGATTCGTGCCGGCGGCTCGTTCGGAGTCGGCGGCTGAGTTTGCCTGGGTCGAGGGACCTCTGGCCCCTCGAGCTCCCCGTCGTTCGATCGTCGAAGACTCCTCCTCACTCCCGCTCCAGGGGTCTGCTGCGCAGACCCCGCCGCGTGGCGCCCCAACAATCCCGCGCCCGAGAGCGATCCTTTCTCGGTCTTTGAGCTCCGCGAGCGCGAAGCGTCCACGACATTCGCGCCGCGTTCGCGTGCTACGACCGCGCGCATGGCTTCCCCCGACACGATGGCCGGTGAGAGCGAGATCGTCTCCACCCGCAAGGATCAGCACCTCGACGTCGTCGCGAAGAAGGACGTCGCCTTCGGTGGTCTCGCGCTGGGCTTCGATCGCTTCACCCTCGAGTACGACGCGCTGCCCGAGATCGATCTCGACGAGGTCGATCTCGGCACGACCTTGCTCGGCAAGAAGCTCGCGGCGCCGCTGGTGATCGGCGCGATGACCGGGGGCTCGCCGCGCGCGGGCCGCGTGAACGAGCGCCTCGCGCGCGTCGCAGCGAAGGTCGGCGTGGGCCTCGCGCTCGGCTCTCAGCGCGCGATGATCGTCGACCCCTCGCTCGCCTCGACCTTCGACGTGAAGGTGCACGCGCCCGACATCCCGCTGGTGTTCGGTAACGTGGGGGCTGTGCAGCTCAACTATGGCGTGGACGTCGAGGCCGTGCGCGAGGCGATCGCGCGCGTGTCGGCCGACGCGCTCAACGTGCACCTCAACCCGCTGCAGGAAGCCGTTCAGCCCGAAGGCGACACGCGGTTCGGCTCGCTCGCGCCCAAGATCGATCAGCTCGCGCGCGCGATCGGGGTTCCGGTCGTGGTCAAGGAGTGCGGTGCTGGCCTCTCGCGGCGCACGCTGCGCAAGCTCGCGCCGCTCGCGATCGCGGGTGTGGAGGTCGCGGGCGTCGGCGGCACCTCGTGGTCCAAGGTCGAGAGCCACCGTGCGCCCGAGGGGAGCGCGCAGCAGACGATCGGCATGCGCCTCGGCGGCCACGGTGTGCCGACGGTCGATGCGACGGTGCTCGCGCGCGATGCGATGCGCGAGCGCGTGGTCATCGCCTCGGGTGGCGTGCGCACCGGCATGGACGTCGCGATCGCCCTCGCGCTCGGTGCCGACGCCGTCGCGCTCGCGGCTCCGCTCTTGATCGCTGCCGAGGAGAGCGAGGCCAAGGCCGAGGCGTTCCTTCGGACGCTCGTCCAAGAGCTGCGCGTGATCCTCTTCACCTGCGGTCTCCGCAACCTCGTCGAGCTCTCGCGCGCCACGGTCATCGCGGCCTCGGACGATCCCCTCGTCACCGCGCGCGAGGCTCACGTCGCGGGGCGCATCCAGCGCGGCTGGTGAGCGCCTTCGCCGTTGACGCCCGCGCGCGGGCGGACGGATCATCGCCGGCCTCCATGTCGCGCCCGGATCCCGCGGCCATCCTCGGCACCGTCCTCGTCGGACGGTATCGCCTCGATGCGCTCGTGGGCGCGGGTGCGATGGCGGAGGTCTTCCGCGCCACGGACCTCACGACCGACCGTGTCGTCGCGGTGAAGATCCTGCGCGGCCAGACCGCCAACAACCGCGAGGCGGTCGCCCGCCTCAAGCGCGAGGGCGAGGTCCTGAGCGCGCTGCGCCACAAGGCGATCGTCGCGGTCGAGTCGGCCTACGAGATCGAGGGCGGCGTCTTCCTCGTCATGGAGCTGCTCGAAGGCGAGACGCTCGGCACACGCATGAAGCGTCGGCCCATGCTGCCCACGGAGCTCGCGCCGATCGTCGCGGGCATCGTCGCGGGGCTTGCCGCCGCGCATGCGCAGGCGGTCGTCCACCGCGACCTCAAGCCCGACAACGTCTTCCTCGTGCCCGACCACGCGAGCGGCCGGGAGGGCGCGCTGCGCGTGAAGCTGCTCGACTTCGGCATCTCGAAGGTCTGGTACGGCGAGAAGCTCACCCAGACGGGGCAGATCCTCGGCACGCCACGCTACATGTCGCCCGAGCAGCTCGGCGCAGAGGTGGACGTCGATCCGCGCATCGACGTCTACGCGCTCGGCGTGATCCTCTACGAGGCGCTCGCCGGCACGCCGCCCTTCCTCGCGTCGACACCCACCGATCTCATCGTCGCGATCCTCCACGGAAAGGTCGCGCCGCTGCGCACCGTGCGGCCCGAGCTCAGCCCCGCCATCGAGGCGGTGGTGATGCGCGCGATGGCGCGAAACAGGGAGGCGCGCTTCGGAACGGCGCGTGAGCTGGCGGATGCGTTCCTCGACGCGGCGGGCATCGACGAGGCGTTTCGTCTCGCGCCGCGCAAGGGCCTCGACACACGGGCGCTCGGCTCGGTGCGCATGGAAGACGAGCTCAGCGGCGTGATCCACGCACAGCTGCCCCCTGCTGGAGAGGTGTCGATCTCGGCGATGAAGCCGGGCACGTTCACCGAGCTGCCCGCGTTCACGGCACCGCCGCCGCCCGCGACCGTGATGATGCCGATGGCGTTCGACGCGGACGGTCTTCCGATCGCACCGGGCACGCCCGCGCGGCAGCCGACCGAGCTCGGCGTCTCGAGCGCGTTGCCGCTGGCGGCGACGGCGCTGGCTCCCTCGCCGGCCCTGGCACCCATGGCATCGGCCCCGATGGGATTGGCACCCTCGGGACCGCCACTCTCCGGTCCCACCCCCTCTGCATTGGCACCTTCGGGATTGGCCCCCACCGGATTGGCTCCCACGGGATTGGCACCTTCGGGATTGCCACCTTCCGGAATGGCATCGTCAGGCATGGTGTCGGCTGCCGCGGGCCTCGCGCCCGGGAGTTCACAGCCACTGTCGGATTCGGCGGGCTCCCCGAGCCCCACGGGCGGTCTTCCGCAGGTCGGACACGAGAGCCCTCGATCGATCCCGCGCACGTCCATCTCCGAGCTTCCGCCCGTGGCATCGATGGCGACACCGGTCGTGCCGGCTGTCGCGCCGCTCCCTCCACGACCGAACGCGTACGACCACCCGGCGCCCATGGACACGGCCTCGCTCCCGCCGCCGAGCAGCGGGCGGTTCTGGTGGATCAGCATCCTCGTGATCGGCCTCCTCGCCGGAGGGCTCACCGCGGGGGCCGCGATCGCGCTCTATCACTGGTGGCAGCCGAACCACGACTCGACGCCTCCCCCGCCGCGGCTCGTCGCGACGCCGGATGCCGCGAGCCCCGACGCGGCCGTGATCCCGCCGGACGCTCCGGTCGAGCTCCCCGCCGGTCGCGATCCGACCAGGCCCGATCGTGTCGTGACCTCGGGGCGCGACCGTGAGCCCGTCGACGCGGGCGCCCTCTCGGACGAGCCGGACGCGGCGCGCGCACGACGCACCGGCGGAGGCGCCGGCGGAGGCAACGCGAGCAACGACCCGACGCCCGAGGAGGAGCCGATGGATCCACTCTCCCTCGCGACGCGTGCGCTTCGGGGCGGCGATCCGACGGGCTGCGTCGACATCCTCGACGACCTGATCGCGCAAGGTGCGACTCCGATCGCGCTGCGACGTCGCGCGGACTGTCTCCTCCGGCTCGGCGAGCGCACCGAGGCGATCCGCGACTACCAGCGCTTCTGCCGCCTGGCGCCCGATCACCCCGCGATCGCCGACGTGCGCGAGGTGCTCGAGGGCTTGGGACAGACGTGCCCCTGATGCTCGAGCCGGGAGCGCGGGTCGGCGAGTACGAGATCCTCGCGCCGCTGCGCTCGGGCGGGATGGCGGCGCTCTACCTCGCGCGACGCGCGGGCGCGCTGGGCTTCTCGAAGCCCGTGGCGATCAAGGTCATCCACCCACACCTGGCGAGCGATCCCTCGTTCGTCGAGATGTTCCTCGACGAAGCGCGATTGTCGGCGCGCATCGAGGATCCGCACGTCGTGCACGTCGAGGATCTGGGCGAGACCGACGGAATCCTCTACCTCGCGATGGAGTACGTGCTCGGCGTGCCGCTCTCGGCGCTGCTCGGCAAGCTCGTGCAGGGCGCGATCCCGATGGACGTCGCGGCCTGCTGCGCGATCGCGATGAAGGTCGCCGATGGCCTCCACGCCGCGCACGAGCTGCGCGGAGACGACGGCGTGCCGCTCGAGGTCGTGCACCGCGATGTCTCTCCGCAGAACGTGCTCCTGTCCGAGGCAGGTCACGTGAAGCTGATCGACTTCGGCGTCGCGCGCGCGCGAGGTCGACTGCAGGAGACCGAGGCGGGCGCGCTCAAGGGCAAGGTCCGCTACATGTCGCCCGAGCAGGCGTGGGGACGGCCGATCGATCGGCGCACCGACGTCTACGCCCTCGGCATCGTGCTCTTCGAGATGCTCGTGCAGCGCCGCTTCATCGAGGGCGACAACGACATCGAAGCGCTCGAGCTCGCGCGTGCCCCGAAGGTGATCGCGCCGAGCACGCTGCGCCCCGACGTTCCGAAGGATCTCGATCACGTGATCCTCACGGCGCTCTCGCCGAACGCCGACGATCGTTTCGCGACCGCGCAGGCGTTTCGACGTGCGATCTCGAACGCCGTGCCCGCGGCGCTTCGCGTCGAGGCCGGTGATCTCGCAGCCATCGTCGAGTCGCAGTTCGCGCGTCAGCTCGAGAACGAGCGCAAGCTCGTCACGTCACCGGGCCGCACGTCGGTCGCACCTCGTGAGAGCGGTGCGCCGGAGATCACGAAGGACGCGGGGCTCGAGGCCGAGACGCGCGCTCCCGCGTCGCGTTCGCGGAGGTCCGTCACGAGCACCCCGCCACCGGAGCCCGTCGGGCCGCCCGTGGGCGTTCCGAGCCTCGCTCCGGCCGCGAGCGAGGCCGTCGTGTCGGGGACGGGCGGTGCGCCGCGGCCGTCGTCATCGTTCGGAGCGACGCTGATCTGGATCGGTGTGGTGGCGGTCGTCGCCGTCGCCGTCGGCATGGTGTCGTTCGTCGCGGGCTGGATCGTTCCTTCGAGGACGTCCGACGAGACGACCTCCTCCGCGGCAGCGCCTGCGCCCGCGGTCGTGGCACCGAGCCCTCCTGTCGATCCGTGCGCCGGGCTCACGCGGGTCGTCGCGCGCATGGGCGAGACGGTCCCTGTCGGGCTCGACACGTCTTCGTCGAGCGCGCGCTTCG
Organism: Deltaproteobacteria bacterium; assembly: GCA_017303575.1. Lineage (GTDB taxonomy): Bacteria > Myxococcota_A > Polyangia > Polyangiales > Sandaracinaceae > JAFLCL01. The sequence goes on along the minus strand of JAFLCL010000014.1, from coordinate 52,249 downwards.
CGTTGCGCGGCCTGCGCAGCCCCGAGGGCGCGCGTGCGCCTGACGCGGTGATCGAGATCGACGTCCCCGGTGATGAACGCACGACGCTCGAGGTCTCGACGGCAGGCGAGGGCACCGACGCGCGCTTCGACACCATCCTCGCGGCGTTCGAGGGCGCGTGTCGATCCGACCTCGCGGAGGCGCGCCCGTTCTTCACGGCGGACGATCACGGTCACGATCGACGGGCACGCGGCGCCTTCTCCGTGCGCGGCGGCAGCACTGTCACGCTCGTGGTGAGCGGGTTCGGCATGGGTGTCGACGGCATGGCCGATCGAGGACCCGTCATGCTCGACGTGTGGGCGCACGCCGCCGCACCACCGACGCTGGAGTCCGCGCGCGCGTCGGTCGCGGGCGACTCGGTCGTCGTCGACGTCGTAGGCCACGACGTCGATCTCGATGCCGATCGCGTGCAGCTCCGTCTGCTCGACGAAGTGAGCGAGCCGATCGCGCTCGTCGCGCGGGGCGAGCGTGTTCCGCTGTCGAGCCAGACGGTCCTGCTCCCGCTCCAGCATCAGCCGTTCGTGTCGGGGGGAGGTCGGTGGCTCGCGGCGAGCGTGGATCTCGAGGCGCTCTTTCGCGCGAGGCGCGCCGAGGTCGCGCTCGTCGATCGTGCAGGGAACACGACCGCCCCTGTCACCGTCGAGCTCGCGCGCGCCGAGCTCGTCGGCCCGGGCGCTGCGTGCGACGTCACGCACGTCTGCGCGGCCGAGCTCGAGTGCGCGGCGAGCGGCCTGTGCACGGCCTCGGAAGAACGTCAGCTCGCGTGCGGTCAGGCCCACGAGATCGTGCTCGACGCAGCGCAGCCGGAGCTGCGAATCGAGCGCACCCTTCCTGCGGGCTACGCGCTGTTCGAGACCAGCTGCGCCGAGTCGTTCGCGCGCGGTCGCGAGGACGTCCACGTCGTCGTGGTGCCACAGGGCCGCTGGGATCTGGTGATCACGACCGAGCCGACCGAGGAGCGCAGCGCGCCTGCGGACATGGTGCTCTCGGTGCGCAGCGACTGCCTCGACCCGCGTCCCTCGGCGATGCCTGAGGGTGGATGCAACGACGATCGCAGCGCGGAGTCACGCCGCCCGCGCGTCGAGCTGCGTGATGTCCTGTCCGCCTCGCGATGGTTCGTGCTCGCGTCGGCGATCCGGCCCGACCCACGCTTCGAGACCGGCGGGCTCGACTACGCGATCCACGTCCGCCTTCGTGCGGTGCGCGAGCGCGGCCAGAGCTGCGACGTCACGGGTGAGAGCGATCGATGCGGCAGCGGCGCGTGTGAGGCCGGCCGCTGCCAGTGATCACCAGGGCACGGGCTTTCCGTCGCGGAAGAAGCCTCCCGTCGGTCCGCCCTTCGGCAGCATCGCGGCCCACACGATCCCCTCCGCCCCTTCGCGCACGCTGCGCGACGCGCCCGCGCCGCCCATGCGCGTGCGCACCCAGCCGGGGCACACGGCGTTCACGTGCACGTCTCGGCTTCGCATCTCTTCGGCGTACAGGCGTGTCCACGCGTTGAGCGCGATCTTCGAGATGCGGTACGCGGAGCGCGGCCATCCCTCGGCCGTCTCGCGACCGCGGTGCACGAGGTCGCGGAACTCCGCGAGCGCGGCCTCGACGGCGGCGTAGTCCTTCGGTCGCTCGAAGCGCGAGCGCACGCGCTTGTCGAAGCCATCGAGCGCACCCATCGCGCTCGACACCATCACCACGCGGCTGCCCGGCACGAGACGATCCTCGAGCGCCCGCACGACTCCGGTCGCGCCGTAGTAGTTCACCGCGAGCGTCTGCTCGACGACGCTCTCGTCGAAGCCGTCGAGCGCCACGCCCGCGTTGGAGACGACAGCACCGAGCGGACCCTCGCCGAGGGTCGTCGAGAACGATCGCAGCGCCTCGGCGCTCGTCACCTCGAGCGGAATCGCGATCACGTCGCGACCGCGAGCACGCGCACGCGAGGCCTCGCGCTCTCCATCGAGAGCGTCCCTCGACGCGAGCACGACGCGATACCCGCGCTGCCCGAGTCGATCGACCACGCCGAGGCCCAGGCCTCGATTGCCACCTGTGACGACCACCCGCTCGTTCATGAGGGCGCGATGATGACACGCGTTTTGCGACGCGCCCGTGCCGTCGTCGGGTCGAGTGAGGAACCGCGTGTCCCCCGAAATCGAAGGCAATTTCGGCCCTCATTGACCCCCGAGCGTGCTCAGACGCCGGGATGGCTCTTCGTGCCGCGCTCTTCGCTTTCGCGGAAGCGCGACGCGAGCGTCCTCACGATGACGCCCATCCACGGCTTGAGCGAGGCGACCTCGTTGTCGAGCGTCGCGCTCGTCACGCGCCGCAGCACCGAGTGCTCCTTCGCGATGACGCTGGCCGTTCGGTTGCCCGGCGAGAGGATCGCCGTCTCGCCGAACACCTCGCCCGCGCCCATCGTGCGGAGCACGCGTCGGTCGTTGCCCTCGCCCTTCACGACCTCGAGCTCGCCGCTCTCGATGATGTAGGCGCAGTCGCCCGGCTCACCTTCGCGCACCACGTGCTCGCCAGGCGCGAAACGCGCGACCTCGAACACACCGCCGCCGCGCGTGAACGCCACGAGGTCGTGGCGGAGATCGCTGACGGTCGCGTAGCGATGGGCCGGGTCGAACGCCATCGCACGCTTCACGATGCGCACGAGGGCTTCCGGCGCCCATGGCGCGGCCTCCTCGAGCGGACGCACCTCGCCCGTCTGCGCGCGCACGAGCGCGACCCAATAGCTGTCGGCGTCGTAGGGCGCGAGGCGCGTGAGCAGGTGATAGAGGAGCGCGCCCATCGCGAACACGTCCGTGCGCTGATCGAGCGCGGAGCTGAGCCCACGCGCCTGCTCGGGCGCCATGTGTGTCGCGGTCCCCACGAGCACCGCGCCCGAGGCGTCCACGGTCGCGGGCAAACTGCCCTCCACCGCGGCCATCCCCTCGTCGCTCCGCGGATCGATCGCACGCGCGACGCCCCAGTCCATCAAGTAGACCTGACCGAAGTCGCCCACCATCACGTTGCCCGGCTTGATGTCGAGATGGAGGAAGCCGCGGCTGTGGGCGAACGCGAGGGCGTCGCAGACCTTGATCGTCACGTCGAGCAGGTCGAGCAGCGTGTCGTGCGGCAGGTCTCCGCTCGGCAGCGCCTGGATGAGCTCCGCGAACGTCTTCCCTTCCACGCGCTTCATCGTGAAGTAGACGCTCCGGTGACCATCGAAGCCGATGTCGTGGACCGGCACGATGTTCGGGTGCTCGAGCTGTCCCGTGATGCGCGCCTCGCGCACGAACATGGCGAGCGTGCTCGCGTCGCCCTCGAGGTGATCGTGCAGGCGCTTCATCACCACGTGACGCTCGAGCGCTTGATCGAGCACGAGGTCCACGCGCGCCATGCCGCCGCGGCCCACACTGCCGGCGTCGCGGAGGCGATCGACGAGGCTGCCGGCGAGGTCCTTCACCAGGCCCTGCACGTCCTTCGACGCGAGCTCACCCGCGGCGCGTGTCTCCACGAGATCAGCTGCAGGTCCGTTGCCCGCCTTGGGGTGACTCGAGCGGAGGCTCACCGCGCGATGGTACCCGCGTCGCGCGTGTCGCCGCAACGGCGAGACTGTCGCCCCGCGGTGCTTCAGGCGCGCGAGGCGCTGTCCACCATCGGCTTGGGCGCTGCGACCGCGCGCGACTCGGACTCGTGGAAGAACCGCTCGATCTTGGGCCACACGTGCTTGGCCGCGCTCGAGCTCACCATCGCGCCGACGTGACCGCCGGGTACGTGGACGTGCGCCTTGTGCTCGCTCGAGACCCGAGTGAGCACATCCGAGGCGCTGGCGTGCGGCACGATGTTGTCGTGCTCGAACGTCACGGCGAGCACGGGCACCGAGACGTTCTCCAGTCGCACACGCTCCCCCGAGATCGAGAGCTCGCCGCGCACGAGCGCGTTGTCGCGGTAGAGCGCCTGGATGTACTTGAGGTACGCGGCGCCCGGGAACGAGACGTTGTCGGCGCCCCACGTCTCGAGCGCGAAGAACCCATCGAGGAAGTTGTCGTCCCACGTCTGCTCTTCGCGCACGAGCGGCGACTTCGAGAGCAGCGAGACGAATTTCGCGAGGTTGAGCGTCGGACGCAGGAGCTGGAAGGCGCCCTGCATGAGCTGCCACGGGACGTTGCCCGTCGCGCTCACGAGGGCCTCGACGTCGAACGTCGGGCTCTGCGTCCAGAGCGAGAGCAGGCTCTGATCGTCGAACCGCACGGGCGCGGCGACGAGCGCCAGCGATGCGATGCGCTCTTGATGGAGCGCCGCGTGGATGACCGTCATCGTGCCGCCGAGGCAGTAGCCGAGGAGATGCGCCTTCTCGGTGCCGGCCCTGTCGCACGTCACGCGCAGCGCACGCGCGATGTAGTTGTCGACGATGCGATCGAACGTGAGGAAGCGGTCTTCGTCCTCGGGCGTGCCCCAGTCGATGCAGAAGACGTCGTAGCCCTGCTTCGCGAGATACTCCGCGAAGCTCTTGCCCGGCACGAGATCGAGCACGTAGTGCCGATTGATGAGCGAGGGGACGAGCAGGATGGGCTGCCGACGCGTGATCACGTCGAGCCCGTGCGCGGCGGGCGAGCGGTAGCGCAGGAGCGACCACTTGTTCTCGCGGAACACCACGTCGTGCGGCGTCTGCCCCACGGGTGGCGTGGGCCGACCGAGCGCATGCGCCATGCGCCCGATGAGCTCGGGCCCCGAGGGCACGAGCGAGCCGATCATCTTTCGAAGTGCCATGGCTTCACTCGTAGAGGCGCTCGAACGAGTCGCGGAACGTCTCGTAGACCTTCTTGCGCTTGACCTTGAAGGTCGGCGTGAGCAAGCCGGCCTCCACGCTGAGCGCGGGCTCCATGAGCGCGAACTTCTTCAGGCTCTCGTAGCTCGCGAGCTTCGCGTTCACCTCGTCGATGCGGCGCTGGACGAGTGCCTTCATCGCCTCGCCGCGCGCGCCGTCTGCCACGCCCGAGGCGTCGAGGTGTGCCTCGATCGCGGCCTTGTTCGGCCACACGCCAGCGACGAGGAACTTCTTGCCGTCGCCGTAGACGACGACGTGCGCGAGGAACGGATCGTCGGCGAAGCGCTGCTCGATGTTCACGGGCGGCACGTTCTTGCCGCCCGCGGTGACGAGGATGTCCTTCTTTCGATCGACGATCTGGAGGAAGCCGTCTTCGGTGAAGCGGCCCACGTCACCCGTCTTGAGCCAGCCGTCCTCGGTGAATGCCTCGGCGCTCGCGGCGGGATCTTTGTGATAGCCGCCGAAGATGCTCGGGCCTTTCGCGAGGATCTCGCCGTCCTCCGCGAGCTTGAGCTCGACCGACGGAAACGGCTTTCCCACGGAGTCGAAGCGGAAGGACTCCGGGCGGTTCATCGTGAGCGTCGGTGACGCCTCGGTGAGGCCGTAGCCCTCGACCAAGAGGAGCCCCGCGGAGTGGAAGAGATCCTTCACCTCGCGCTTGAGCCCCGCGCCGCCCGACAGACAGAACCGGAGGTTTCCGCCCGTCGCCTCGCGAAGCCGCGCGAGCTTGGCCTCCGCCGACGTCTCCTTCATCGATCCCTGCGCGAGCTTCTCCCAGATGCTCGGCACGCTCATCAGCACGCTCGGGCGCACCTCGGTGAGCTTGGCGAGCACCGTCATCGGGTCCGCGAGGTAGCTCGTCCACCCGAGCGTGTTGCCGAGGCAGGCCTCGCCGAAGCCGAAGATGTGGCTCATCGGCAGCCACAAGAGATCGGTCATCCCCTCGTCGACGAGCGGCGCGAGACACTCGAGCCAGTCGCGTCCGTTCACGCCCACGTTCTGGTGCGTGAGGGGCACGCCCTTGGGCGGCCCGCTCGTCCCGCTCGTGTAGAGCATCACGCCCGCCTGATCGAGCGAGACCGCGTGCATCGTGCGCTCGAAGGACTTCGCGTCCGCCTCGTGCTGCGCACGGCCCACCGCGCGGGCATCGGAGAATCGCACGATGCGCTTCTCGATCTCCGCCGAGCTCGGCGCATCGATGCCAGCGGCGCGCAGCCTCTGGCTCACGTCCGAGAGCACGGCCATCGCGTCGAGCTGATCGTCGAGGAGCACGATCGCCTCGACCTTCGCGAGCGCGCCGAGGCTCGGTCCGACCGCGCTCTCGAAGAGCCGCGCGAGCAAGGCCTTCCCATCGACGAACAGCACCTTCGCGTCCGAGTGCTCGACGACGTAGGCCGTCTGCTCGGCGGTGGAGCTCGGGTAGATCGGGACCATCACCCCGCCGGCCGCCTGGATGGCGAGCGCCGCGCTCATCCACTCCACGCGGTTGCCTGCGTAGATCGCACCGCGCTCACCCATCTTCAGACCACGTGCCGAGAGGAACAGCGCGAGCTCGCGGATCTCGTTCGCGAACGCGCCCCAGGTCACCGCGCGATAGTCACCGTCGGCGGTGGGGACCATGAAGCGCACGCGCGTCTTGCGCTCGGGGAGCGAGTCGAACACGGCGCGCGGCGCGATCTTGAGCTCGCTGAACTTCGATGCATCGACCATGACGGAACCCCTCGTACGACGACGACTCAGGCCTTGGCGGCCAGCTTGCGATTGGCATCCTCGAGCTTCTCCTCGAGGTCGTGGATCTTGCTCTCGAGCTGGTTCAGCAAGTGGAGGGTGCGCTCCTGGTCGCGCCGCGTCGGCAGGCCCAGCGCGCTCCACCAGTTGGCCTGCGCGCGGTCGCCCGCGGCCTTCACCTTCATGAGCCCCGACAGCACGGCCCCCGCCGGACCGAGCACCGACGGCATCTTCATGACCTTCTCGCTGTACTCGGCCGTGGCGTTCTCCCACTGGTCGAACGCGCTCTTCCACTCCTTGAATCCGCTCATGACGTCTCCTCCAGAGTCCCACTCAGCGTCACAGCCCGAATCGACGCATCGACGCCGCACGCGTGAAGTCGTCGTTCATCTCGCCCTGCGGCGCGACCACGCGCGCCACCTCACCGAAACACTCGAAGAGCCAGCTCGACTGTCGCCGCTGGATGGCCTCGCCCGCGCTCGGCGCGATCACCGCGTGTGTCGAGACGCGCATCGACTGCGTGAACGTCACGTCCGGCAGGATCAGCTCGCCCGCCGATCCGCTCACGTGGCTCTCGTACGTGTCGCGTCCGGCGTAGGGAAGGCCCCGCACGGTGGCGTCACGCACTTCGCTCACCGTGATCCAGCTCGCGCCGGGAACGAGCGGGAGCTGGAAGACGAGGATGGGCGTGTCGTACGTCCAGAGCGTTCGGCCCTCGGGCGGATCCATGTCGCGTGAGGCGAAGCCCAAGAGGTAGAGCCCGGCCTCGTCGAGGCGGTAGATCGCGTGGAGCGCGCCCGAAGGATCGTCGGCCACCGCGAACTGACCGCTCGGGAACGCGCTCGCATACCAAGCGCCCTCCAGGCGCTGCGCACCGAAGCGCGCGACAGCGTCGCTCGCGTAGTCGGCGCCGAGATCCCAGGTGAGCGTACCGTCGGGATCGAGCATTCCCGCAGTCACCACGTCACGCTCTTCGCCCGTGGGGGAGAGGAGGAACGACGCGCCCACGTCGTACGCGGGCATGAGCTCGTGCATCTCGATGCGACCATCGAGGTTCGGAACGCAGCCGAGCGGGGAGGGCACGCCGGTGTCACCGTCCCAGATCGGACGCGGAGGCACCGTGCGGTTGGGGCCGCACGCCGAGAGTGCCAGTCCAAACGCGAGAAAGAGCACGACGTTCAGGCGAGTCATGTTGCTCCGTTGGGGGGAGCCAGCCGGCGGGGGCAAAGCCCCCGAGAGGCGCGAGCGATGGAGGAGCGCAGCGACGAAGGAGCGATGGGGGTGCGGGGGTCGAGCCCCCGCCTCGAGCGCCGGAGGCGCGGACTAAAACGCATACATCAACCTCAGGCGTGCGAGCTGCGCGGGCTGGGCGCGGAGACTCATCGCGGGATTGTCGAGGCCCGAGAACGGGACGAGCACCGCGTAGTCGACGGCCACGGCGAAGCCCTCGCGTGACTGGTAGTAGAGGCTCGGGTCGATCTCGAGCCCGAGGGGGCGATCGCCGCCCGGCGTCGAGGCCACCTCCATGGCGAACGAGGTGACCGCGAACACGCTGAGCTCGAGGCGACCGAAGGGCTCGTCGAAGGCGCGATAGCGCACGTGGGGGCGGAAGTAGAAGGCGTCCGTGACCGTACCGATGATCTCGCGGAAGAGGATGCGATCGATGCGGTAGTCCGGGTGGAAGCGGAAATTGTCGATCGAGTTGTCGTAAGGGATGTTGGCCTGCGGCGCGTCGACGTCGCCGGGCTGTCCGTAGGCCTGTCCGACGCGCGGATAGGCACCGAAGCCAGGCGCCGAGTCGCCGCTCGCGAGGCCTGCGTCGAGCCCGAACGTGAAGGGTCCATTGGGATCGAGGAAGTCGGTCTCGATCACCGCCCCGAACTGGTTCGACGTCACCCCGTCACGCAGGAGCGCGCCCGGCACGAGCGAGGGCTGATCGACCGAGCCGTGCAGATAGGCAGCCTCGAACTCGATGCGGAACTCGGGCCCTTGGATACGCGCCCACACGTCGACGGCCGTCGCCATGAAGCCGCGCGGCATCACCTGCTGAGGCGTGAGCGTGACCGGTGTCGCGGTTGGCACGTAGGTCGCGGGGATGTCGCCGTCCTGCCAGCGGTGCGAGACGTACGCGCCGTATTCGAACGTCGTGCGGCCCGCGCGATGGCGTCGCAGGCGAGGCTCCTCTCCGAGCCAGTTCATCATGGCGAACGTCACCGTGCGCACGTCGTCCACGGGCGTGATGTCGATCGGGCGGAAGCCGGAGCGGCGCGGGATCTGCGGACCGCTCGAGGTGAGATCGAAGCTGAGCGCCCAGAGGTGACCGGCGATCGGCGAGATGAACGCGATGCGATCCTGGGCGTCGCCCGAGTCGCAGTCGCCGCAGTCGCCGCCGTTGGCGAGCATGCCGAGGCCCCACGTGTTGCCCATGCGGCCCGCTGCCAGCACGCCGAACGGCGTGAGAACCTCGCCGTACGCGCGACGCACGTGAATGGCGTTCTCGAGCGCGCGCTGCGTGGTGGACGCCGAGGGTGCACCGTCGGGTGTCGACCCCAGCGCGAGGTTGTCGAGCGTGTCGAGGCGCAGCTTCACGGCGACGGTGCCGCCAGGCGCATAGATCGCGAGATCGGTGCGGAGGCGCATGTCCGTCTCGTAGAGCGTCTGCGCCTGAGGATCGTCGATGGGCACGGGAAAGAGCACTTCGCCCGACGGCGAGACGCCGCGATCGAGATCGAGGTTGTGGAGGATCTCGCCGCGGAGACGAAGATAGCCGTCGATCTCGAGCGAGAACTCGTCGTCGTCGTGGAGGCGGATGTCCTGCCCGATGTCGGTGAAGCCCGTCGCGTGCGCGGTGCTCGCCCATGTCATCGCGGCGATCCAGCACGCCGCGGCGACTCCTCCGCGACACGCCGCCGTCCGCGCGACGACACCACCACGGCCGCCGGTGAGCACCCCGGTCACTGCGCTGCCTCGTCGCTCGGCACGTCGCCCGAAGGCGCGTCGGGCGTCACTGCCGTCGAAACACCGACACTGTCACTCGGCACATCACCACCGCTCGTCGCCTCGCTCCAGCGACCGTTCGCGAGCCCGGCGTCGAGGAATTCCACGAGCCTGTGGTTCGACGCGTCGATGGCCTCGATCATCGGGAAGTGCCCGCAGCGCGGGTGCTCCACGAGCTCGGCGTCGGGGAGATCGCGCAAGAGCCGCTCGCCGACGGAGATCGGCGTCACGCGGTCCTCGCGGCCCCACTGGAGCAACACCGGCTGCTCGACCTCGCGGTAGCGGCTCTCGATGCGCTCGTAGTGCATCGCGCGCACCGACGCGAGCGCCGCTGCGTAGGTGCCCGGGCGCTGGAGCGCGGCGTCGACAGCGTCGATCAGCTCCATCGTGACGTAGCGCTGGTCGTAGAACGCGAGCGCCATGCGGTCTTCCGCGCGCTCGCCGTACCACGTCGCGAACATCGCCTCGCCGACGCTCTCCGCGCGCGCGAGGTGGAAGAACACGGGGAGCTGCGAGCTGTAGACCCACGCGTCGTAGAGCGACAGGCGCGTCACGCGCTGCGGCGCGAGGAGCGCCATCTGCAGCGCCACGCTCGAGCCGTACGAGTGCGCGACGATCGCCGCGCGATCGATGCCACGCTCGTCCATGAGCGCGAGCACCCCGCGCGCCTGCGCTTCGGGCGAATAGTCACCTTCGGGGCGGTCCGTCCAGCCGAACCCCTTGAGGTCGAGCGAGAGCACTCGGTAGCGATCGCGAAGAGAAGGGGTCACCGCGAGCCACGTCTCGAGCGAGCTCGCGAAGCCGTGGATCATCACGATGGCTGGCGCGTCGGGCGGGCCTTCGTCGCGGTAGCGCATGCGCACACCGCGGATCTGGGCGTAGGTCGCGTCGCGCGGCTCACCCGGCATCGCGCCCGCGTGGAACGTCACGCAGCCGGCCATCCATGGGAGGGCGAGGAAGAAGAGGAGCCCGCGCATGCTCGAGGTCACGGGGCGAGCCTCCGCACTTCGGAGGCGCGCGTGAATTCGCTGTCGGTCTCGAACGACTCGCTGGTGATCGTGGCGACGGTCCCGAAGCACTCGCCGACGAACGCGAACGTGCGGCGCGTGTCGAGCGTCGCGAAGCCCGAGGTGCGCTCGAGCTCGCTGCGCACGCGGAGCACGTCCACGTCGCCGAACGGCGTGGCCATCACGCCGTGGCCATCGGCGACGAACGTGTACTCCTCGGTGTAGGCCGCGATGACCCCGACCGCGACGCCGCTCACGGTCGTGCGCGTCGACCACGTGGCGCCCTCGGCGAGGGGGAAGCGCAGCACCTCGACGGGCGGATCGTTCTCGAGGTTCGTGCGGGTGACTCCGTCCTCGGGGGACACGACACCCAGCAAGAGCAGCGCCGTGTCGGTGATCTGGAAGACGCCGAGGTTGTCGCTCGAGCCCGAGAGGCGCGCTGCATACGTCGCGAGCGGGTAGTCGCCCGACCACCACGCGCCCGCAGGCGCGAGCAGCTCGACGCGCTCGTCGTGGTCGCCCGTGAACGAGCCCGAGAGATCCCAGCGACGCTCGCCCGAGACGTTCGTTCCGACGGTGTCCACCGTGGCGCCCTCGGCGATGCGGAAGGTGGCGTAGAGACCCGCGCGGAGCGGCGACTCTTCGCGCGTGATCGTTCCATCGCCGTTGGGGGTGCAGACGCGCACGCCCGTGTCGGGGGTCGGACCTGCGTCGCTGGCGATCGGCGTGAACGCATCGGGGGTCACGGTCGTGGCTGCGTCGGGAGCGCCCGAGTCGGGGCGCGAGCGACCGCAGGTGCCGTCCGAATTGCACACGCCGGACGCGCAGTCCGCGCCCACGCGGCACGCCATCCCCGAGCCATCCGCGCAGCCTGCGAGGCCCACGGTGAGCGACATGACGATCGAGACGAAGAGGGGGCGCATCGAGTCTCCGGTCCTTGCGGCAGCTGCTTTGCTGCAGTGCAACAAGCGCGGAGGGTTGGCCCGGCGGGCCGTTGCTGTCAAGGCTCTGTCGAGCCCGTCGGCGCGGAGAGAGTCGCGTCGTGTTGCACTGCGCAAAAACGCGCTACACCCGGCGCATGCGCCTCCGTGGCCCTCGCGTGCGCGAGACGATCGTGATCAAGAAGTACGGCAACCGACGTCTCTACGACACCGGGCATAGCCGTTACGTGACGCTCGAGGAGCTCGAGGATCGCATCCGCAAGGGCGACGACGTGCGCGTGCTCGACGCGAAGACCAACGAAGACCTCACGCAGCAGACGCTCGCGCAGGTCATCCTCGAGAGCCGCGGCGCTGCGCGTCTGCTCCCGGTGCCGCTCCTGCTCCAGCTCATCCGCATGAAGGACGAGCACCTCGCGGAGTTCTTCGGTCGATACGTCTCGAGCGCGCTCGAGCTCTATTTGTCGGCTCGTTCGAGCGCCGAGGCCGTCGCGCCCTACGTGCCGATGGCGACGATGCCTTTCGCCGCGAGCAACGCGCTCGCGCGCATGGTGCTCGGCGCTCAGCAGATGCTCACGCCCCAGCGCCGCACGCCGACGCCCGTGCCGGAAGGCTCGTTCGCGTACCCCGCGCCGAACCAGCTCGCGATGGACCCGGCGGGCTACGTGATGCCGAGCGAACCGGGTGAGCCGGGAGAGGGCGACGGTCTCGAGGACGACGTCGCATCCCTCAAGCGAGAGCTCGCCGAGCTGCGCGCAGCGGTGCGCGACGTGGCGAGCGCGCAGCGCTCGTTGGGCGCGCACGGTGCGCCCGAGACGAATGCTGCGTCTGCGAAGAAGGCGCTGCGCGCGCGCTGATCGGCCTCACTCTTCGGGCGACTCGGGCGCCGCGAGGATCGTGAGGAGGAGCCGGCGCGAGACGCGCACGCCGTCGGCGTGGGCCTCGAGGGTGATGGGGAGATCGGTGATCTCTCGCGCCGTGTCCGACGCTTCGACCGCCAAGCCCAGCTGTGAAGGCTCGGGTCCGAACGCTGCGATCGCGGCGACGCCCGCAGGCAGACCGCTCGCCTTGAGCTCGACGTATGCGCGATGGCTGCTCGCACGCTCGAGGTGCACCGCGAGGAAGGTGCGTTCGCCGCGGTGCACGCTCACGCGCGGTGTTGCGGGCTCGATCGCGAACGGCTCGGTGGGTGGAAGCGACATCGGGGCATCCTCGCCCGCGACGAAGCCGTCGGGAAGCTCGGCCTCGGGGCCCGCGTCGGCGCCGCTGCACGGCAGCGTGAGGGGATCGAGCGGCGGGCGTGTGTGCGTCCAGCTCGAGGTCGCGGGCGCGCAGCCCGAGAGCAGCGCGGCCAGGACGAGCCACCAGCGGTAGGAAGGAACGAGATCGGGACGACGGTCTGATTCGCGAGCGGGCATCGGAGAACCTCCTTGAAGCCGCTCGCATCGACGATGGCCTCCCCGCGTTGCGTCTTTTCTTTCGTCGTCGCGTGGTAGGTCCGAGGCGTGCCCGCGATCGCCTACGCGTACCTCCATGGCCTCGGCTCGGGCAGTGCGTCGCGCAAGGGCGCGGCCCTGCGCGAGGCGTACGCCCGACGAGGGATCGATGTGCACGTGCCAGAGCTGCACCTCCCGAGCATCCGGCACCTCTCCATCCATGCGATCCGCGCACACCTCGACGCGCTCGATGCGTCGCTCGATCGCCCGCGCTGGCGGCTCGTCGGGAGCTCGCTCGGGGGATGGCTCGCGGGGCGCTTCGCGAGAGAGACGGGCCGCGTCGATCGTGTCGTCCTGCTCTCGGCGCCTCTGCACCTCCGCGGCCTCTGGGATCGTGTGCTCTCCGACGAGGCGCGCGCGCAGTGGAAGGCGCGCGGCTCGATGCTGTTCCCCGACGTGCACGGAAGGCTGCAGCGCGTGGGCTACTCGTTCTACGAGGACGTCGTGGCGCTCGGCAGCGAGCCGAACGGACCGCTGACCTGTCCGGCGCTCGTCGTGCACGGCGCCCGTGATCCACTGCTTCCCCTCGAAGAGTCACGCGCGCAGGCGGCTCTCAGCGGCGCGGAGCTCGTCGTGCTCGACGACGTTCACGAGCTCACGTCCTCGGTCGCCGAGGTCACGTCACTGGCGATGCGCTTCTTCGACGACGGCGATCGGCGTGCGTGAATCGCGTGGTCGGCGTGTACGATGAGGTCGGAGGCTTCATGCGTCATACGCGGCTCGGACTTCAGGTGGTTGCGCTCTCGGTGGGCGCGGGCGCGTGGCTCTCCGCGGGGAGCGCGGCGGCGCACGGGGTGACCGTCGACGGCGACGCTTCCGACTGGTCGACGCGTGTGCCCAACACCTCGAACCTCGCCGTCGTCGCGCGGGACGCGTCCAATCAGGGCGAGCTCGTGTGGCTCGATGCCGGACGCGACACGCGCACGGACCTCGTCACGCCGGAGACGGGAGCAGACCTCCAGAGCTTCGTCGTCACGGCCGACCGCACGAGCCTCTACTTCCGCGTGACCCTCGGACCGGAGACGGGCGTCGTCTCCACGCCTCCTCAGATCCAGATCGCGATCGACTCCGACCGCGTGACGGGCAGCGGCAACACGCCGTTCGCCGGGTTCGCGGACACCGACGTCGCGCCCGAGGCCGCGTGGGAGCGGCTGGTCCAGACGCAGGGCGGGCCCGGCGGCACGGTCCGCGTTCGCGACACGACGTACGCGACGGTGGCGATGGGCACCATCGCGACGAACGCGACGACGAACGTCACCGAGATCGCGATCCCGTGGACGTCGCTGCCGGCGGGCACCCTCGACGCGCTGCGATTCACCGTCGCGATCTTCCGAGAGAACGCGATGGGCGACACCGTCGACATCATGGGCAGCTCCGACGCCCTCGACGTGATCAGCGACTACGGTGATCCGACGGTGTTCGCGGGCGTGCCGACGAACACGTTCGTCGAGGTGATGGACGGCGTCGTGAGCCACTCGCTCGAGGTGTGGTTCGATCGCACGACGCGTGAGGTCTACGCGCCCCTTCTCGTGGTGCGAGTGATGGTGAGCGCGCCCGGCTCGTCGGCCGAGTGGTTCGAGGTCCGCAACCAGACACCGCTCACGCTCGACCTCTCGCAGTACGCGGTGGGCGACGAAGAGCTGCCCGACGGCACCGAGTACATGGGCGTGTTCCCCGCAGGCGCGACGCTCGCTTCGGGAGGGCTCGCGTCGATTGCCGACATCGGCGCCAACTTCATGGCCAGCTATGGCGCGCCAGCCGACTACGTGATCGAGACCGGCACACCGCTGCTGCTGTCGATGCCGACATGGGATGCCAGCGGCGCGAGCTTCGCGCTCGCCGACAGCGGAGACGAGGTGATCGTGCTCGGCTGGAACCGGACGGTCGTGGACGTCGTCGCGTTCCAGCTCGGCGCATATCCGGGGGTCACCCCGCGCACAGCGCCGGGCAGCAATCGCATCATGGTGCGCGACCCGAGCACCGGGGACACCGACAACTGCATCGTCGACTTCCCCCTCGTCGTCGACGACTGCGGACCGGGCGCCGGGACGTGCACGACCTGTCGTACGTGCAGGCGCTATGCGTGCCTCGTCGACACGGGCGCCAGCTGCGACGACGGCGACATGTGCACCACCGGGACGACGTGCTCCGCCGCGGCGCTGTGCGCCGGGGGATCCACCGTCTCGTGCAACGACTCGAATCCCTGCACGACCGACAGCTGCGCGGCCGCGACGGGATGCGCGAACACCATCAACGCGGGCGCGCTCTGCGACGACGGCCGCTCGTGCACGACGGGCGACATCTGCTCGATGGCAGGCGTGTGTGGCGGCACCGCGAGCTGCGACGACATGAACCCCTGCACCGACGACACGTGCGGTCCCTCGGGTTGCGTGAGCACGCCGGTCTCGGGTCGTGCGTGCTCCGACGGCTCGATGTGCACGACGGGCGACGCATGCAACGCGATGGGCATGTGCCGAGGCACGACGGTGACGTGCATGGAGGACACGAACCCGTGTACGACGGCGATGTGTGTCGCGGCGACTGGCTGCGGCTTCGTGAACAACACAGCGTCGTGCAGCGACGGCGACGCGTGCACGACGGGTGACGCGTGCTCGATGGGCGCGTGTCGTCCGGGGATGTTCACCTGCGACGCAGGCGCGCCGTTCGACGCGTTCGTGCCGCCGATCCCCGACGCGTTCGTTCCGCCGATGCCGGACGCGAGCGTGGCGGTGGACGACGCCGCGATCGGTGACGACGCCGGCACCATGCTCGACGACGACGCTGCGGTGATCGACGAGGACGCCGGCAGCACCGTCGAAGACGACGCGGGCGCGGTGTCGCTGGAGGACTCGGGCGCGGTGGCGACGACGGACAGCGGAGCACGGGATGGCGGCGCGGTCGATGGAGGCCGTCTCGATGGTGGGCGGGCGGCGGTCGATGCCGCGGGCTCGGGCCTTCCGCCTTCGAGCTCGGGCTGCGCGTGTCGCACGGGGACACGCTCGTCCGAGCACTCCTACGCATGGCTCGCAGGTCTGCTCGCGATCGGCGTCGCGATGCGTCGCAAGCGGGCGACGCGTTGAACGGGGCGCGCGCGAGGTCGGCGGGGATCATCCTCCTCGTCGTCCTCGCCCTGGTCCTGATCGTCACACTGCGTGAGCGGAGCGACGCGGGAGGGCCGGGCGCGTCCCGTGTCGAGGGCGCGCGAGAGCACACGGCGCCGGCCGAACCGGAGGCACCGAGCGAGGCGCCTCCCACGGTCGACGAAGCACGCGCCCCGAACCCGTCCTCCGTCGAGCCGTCCGCCCCCCAGGTCGCACCGCGCGCTCCAGCGCGTGTCGAGGTGGAGGTCGATCCTTGCGCCGAGCCGGAGCGCATCGAGCGGCACGATCGACTCGACGCGCTCGTGAACGCGCGTATCTCGGAGCTCCGTGACCGAGCACGGATCGCGCTCGACGACGAGGCGACGAGCGACGGTCTGCGCGCCGCGCTGACGGCGGTGCTGGTGCGTGGGGAGACGAGCCTCGCGTCGGTGGAGCCTGCCGTCGCTGCGCCCGATCGGATCGCGGACGGATTCGATCTCGCGACGAGCCTCTACCTCACGGTCGCGGTTCGCCTCGACGCGCGCGACCCACGCAACGCCGAGCTCGCGATCGATCGTGCGGCTCGCCTCGCGCCACGGGACGCAGTGCCCCACGTCCTGCGCGCGATTCGCCGGATCCACGCGCGCGAGATGGCCGGCTTCCGCGAGGCGCTCGGTGAGGCGTTCGCGCGCGATCGGGAGGAGCCTGCGATCGCGATCGAGCTCGCCTACGCACTGTCTCGCACCGTCGAGCTCGCGCGCACGATCGACGCTCTCTCCGCGTACCTCGCGGTCTACCCGGGCGACCCCGAAGCGCTCCACCTGCGAGCGCGCACGGAGCGCCGTCGCGACGGAGTAGGGCAGGGCGCGCGCACCCGCGCGGCGCGTGGAGTGACGATCCTCTACGCGTCCGACGTGTCCGAGCCACACGTCGTCGACGCGCTCGACACGATCGTGGGGGCGCTCGACGACGCGAGCAGGGCGCTCGCGCTTCCGCGACGGGCCGAGCTGGCCGTGCTCGTCCATCGCGATCACGACGCGATGCTGCGCGCGATGTGCGGCCAGAGCTGGACGGCGGCGGCCTACGATGGCGTGCTCCACCTCGATCGCAGCCTCTTCGATCCCCAGCAGACCACCGATGCGATGCGACGCGGCGTGCTGCGCCACGAGACCCTTCACGCGGCCCTCCACGATCGACCCCGTGACGTGCCCTACTGGGCCGACGAAGGCATCGCGCAGCACTTCGCGGGGCTGGACGATCCGAGCGCGTCGCGCGACTTCGCGCGGCTCGTACGCGACCGAACGTACGTGCCGCTGGCGTCCCTCGACGGCGCGTTCCTCGACATCGACGATCCGGCCGACGCACGGCTCGCCTATCACCAGAGCCTCGCGATGATCGACTGGCTGGTCGCGCAGCGAGGCGAGCGCGGCATCGCCGAGCTCGTGGCGCGCCTCGAGACGACAGCGGCGGGGAGCGCGCGCGACCCCTCGACGATCCTGAGCGAGGTCGCGGGGCGCCGCTTCGATGGCGAGGTGCTGCTCGCCTTTCTCGCGACCCGGTGAGCGACTCGGTCCTGCGTGGACCAGGGACGATGTCGGGAGCACCCGGATCGCGAAGCTCTCTAGCGGCGGCGACCGAAGAGCGCCAAGAGCGGGAGCACGAGCGCGCCGAGACAGCACGCTGCGCCCAGCACCACGCCTGCGACGTGGTCGCCCATCGCGGAGGGATCGCCGACCGCAGGCTCGTTGATCCACGGGTCGTCGGGCACGTAGCGCACGGTCAGGGTGCCGCTGCGCTGCGAGGCCTCCCAGACGTCGAAGGGCACCTCCTGCCAGAGACCCTCACGGCCCGTCGCGTCGCTTGCGGAGTACGTCGTGCCGCCGATCACGAACTCGTAGTGGAGCTCGTAGCCCGTCGCTCCGTCGCCGCTCACGGTCGACCAGTCGAACGCGCGCGCCTCGATCGTGGTCGTGCTCTCCGACAAGCGCTGCGCGCGGCGAACTTCGCTGACGCCGAGGACGAGGAGGAACGCGCCGAATCCGCCGCAGAAGAGGGCGAGCACGATCGCGGAGATCAGGCGTTGAACGGGTGACTGCACGAGGCCTAGGTGATGGCGATCATGCGTCGCCTCGGGCGAGGCGGTCGACACGCTTGAGGAGCGCGGGAATGCGGTGCTCACCAGACATCGACGCGATCGCACGCACGGCGTCCTCGAGGTCTGCCGTGCTCGTGACCCAGAGCGGGCTCTTCGACTCGCCTCGCAAGAGCGCGGCAGCCGGTGCACCGACGAATTCGTTCTTGGCCACGCCGATCACGGGAACGTGTCGATCGAGGGCGTCGAAGAGGCGACGTCCGAGCCCCGGGCGCCCGATGCCCACATCCACGTAGCCGTCGATGACCACCACCTCGATCGGGCCTTCCTCGAGGAACGCACGCGCGAGCGGGAGGATGCAGGGCAGCTCCCGCTCGTAGAAGTGACCAGGTTGGTAGTCGGCGGGGACGGCGCGCTCGATCACCTTCACCGCGCGCTCCCTCGCGTCGGTCCACGCGTCGAACGACACGCCCGCTGCGCGAGCGATCGACTCTCCATACTGCACGTCGAGCGCGACGATCATCGACTCATCGCATCAAGACGGGCTCGCGCTCGAGCTCGACGCCGAAGGCCTCGCGTACGGTGCGGACGACGTGATCGGCGAGCGCGAGCAGCTCCCTGGTCGTGCCGCCGCCGTGGTGGACGAGCGCGAGCGCGTGCGCGCTCGAGATCCCGACGTTCCCCATGCGCAGGCCCTTCTCGATGCCCGAGCGCTCGATCAACCAGCCGGCCGCGAGCTTCACGCGACCGTCCTTCTCGGGCCAGCGAGGCACGTCGGTCGGGCTCTTCGCCACGCCCCGATCGATCGCGCGCCGCACGACCTCGTCGGCGAGCTCGGGGCTCACGATGGGATTCGTGAAGAACGAGCCTGCGCTGCGGCGGTTCGGATCGAACGCGTCGATCACCATCGACTTCTTCCTTCGGAGCGCGATCACCGTCTCTCGTACCTCGGTGAGCGTCGGAGAGGCTTTGTTCGCGAGCGCTTTCTGGAGCTCCGCGTACTTGAGCGCAGGCGGCGCATTGGGTCGCAGCTCGAAGCACACCCACGTGACGACGTACCGAGTCGGGGCCCGCTTGAGGGCGCTGTCTCGGTACGCGAACTGGCACTCTTCTGGAGTCAGCGTGTGTGTCTGTTTCGTGACTCGGTCCACGACGCCGACGGCACAGATCGTCTCCGAGACGTCTTGCCCATACGCACCCACGTTCTGCACGGGTGTGGCGCCGACGAGGCCCGGAATGCCCGACAAACACTCGACCCCCTGCCAGCCGTTCTGCACGGTGAACGCAACGAGCTCGTCCCACGGCTCGCCAGCGGCGGCAGTCACACGCATGGTGCGCTCGCCGTTCGCGTTCTCTGCGGGGAGCGTCGCGATGCCGCGCATCTCCATGGAGAGCACCAGGCCGTCGTAGCCGTCGTCGGGCACGAGGAGGTTCGAGCCCCCGCCGAGCACGAAGGCCGGGAGCTTCTGCTGCTCGGCCGACATCAGCGCGGCGACGAGCTCCGACTCTGCCCGCACCGAGACGAGCTGTGACGCCGCGCCACCCAGCGCGAGCGTCGTCCTCGTCGCGAGCGGCACGTCGTGCTGCGGCACGATCGGCCGCGACGCGACGAAGGGAGCACGCGGGATCCGGAGTGAGGCGTCCATGCTGTGGAACAGCGAGCGTCGCGGGAGGTCGGGGATGCCGCGTGCCTCGAGCGCTGCAGAGAGCACCTCGGCGAGCGAGCGTCCGATCACCGGGATGTCGACGACCGAGAGGTGGACCGCGCGCGGGCTCAGTACGCCTCGGTCCCGATGTTCCTCGCGCTCGGGGGCGATCGCGGAGATTGGGACGAGCGCATAGACGCGCTCCGCGGAGAACCCTCGATACGTGAACACAGCGTGGGTGCCCTCGAGCTCGAGGCACACGAGCCCGTGCACGTGCTGTCCGATCTGGACTGGATAGGCGGGCTCGGGGACGACGACACGGCCCTCGAAGAGAGAGATCGTCCCGAGCGCGCGGCGCAGCGCGCCCAGCTCTGCGACTTCAGCCTCGAGGTGCGCGTACTGCGACTCGCCCTTGGGCGCGGGCTTCACGCCGAGATCGCGCAGGCGCTCGATCGTCTCGTCCATCGAGGGTGTGGATCGCGCGCACCACCAGGCCGCCGAGGGCGCGAGCGCACCTCGCTCGTCGACGGCGATGCACGCGAGGCCGCCGTGCAGCGCGACGTCGAAGCGTCTCGCATCCTCGCCGACTCTGGTGAGATCGGTGACGGCGAATCGGCACTCGGCGAGATCGGCTGGCACGGTGCTCGGATCGATGGACGGCCCCGTCCACCAATCGGGCCCGAGCGCGTTCGGGTCACGCGCGCGATCCTCTCCGGGGAGCGGTCCCTCGGGGGCGTGCGCGAGCAATGGATTGAGCGTGTCGTAACGACCGCCGATGCCGAGGTAGGGATAGAGCCACGCGATCCAGCCGGTGACCTTCTCCCCGCCGTATGCGTCCCTCGGCTTGTAGATGCGCTGGAAGAACGCGCGATCGGGCCGACCGCTCGCCGCATCGATCAGGCGATCGACGATGGTACACAGATGACCAGGCCAGCTCGGAAGACCGGTGTCCCTCACGAGATCGCCGAGGGCGGCGATTCTCTTGCGGAGGGACTGCCAGTCTTCGACGGTGCCAGTGAGCGTGATCGACGGAATGCCACACACGCACATCAGCGCGTAGTCGAAGAACGGTGAGTACGCGTCGAGGAGGACGATCTCGCTCGCCGTGCGCTCGACGCTGGTGGTCGTGGAGAAGTCGCAGACGAAGAGGCGCGCGGGCCCCTCGCCGATCTCTTCGGCGAGCTTCTCGCGCATGCGATCGACGAGGGCCGAGAGACCTTCGGGATCGGTGGGGAAGGGTCCGTCGTGCCTCACCTCGAGGCGCTTGGTGCCCTCGTGTCGGACGAGCCGGTCTCGCAGCTCGTTCGCGTGGAGGCGCACGTGTCGCGCGAGGCCCTGCGCGATCGTGATCCAGATCGCGTCGGGGCTGAGCACCAGCGGACGGTGCTCCGCGAACGCGGTGTGGACGGCGCCCAGGAGCGGATGGGTGCGCGGACCGTCCACGACACGCAGCGAGCGATCGACGCCGAGCGCGAGCACCTCGCCGACGACGTCGCCGAAGGGACGCGTACGAGGCGCGCTCGTCGCGGGTGCGACGTCGTCGACGGCGAACGTGATCGGCATGGCGCGAGGATAGCGCGTGGGGCGCGCTACTCGGCTGCGCCGACCACGACCTCGTCGTCGAGGAGCTCGCCGTCGGTGTCCCCGAGCGGGGCGAGCTCGCCCACGTAGGACGACTTCGGATCGTCGACGAGGCGCGTCTTGCCGTCGGGGAAGAGGCGCGACTCCATCTCCACGAGGAGCGGACGCAGGCTCTCGCGATCCATCGCGCTCACCGCGATGCCACCGCGGCCGCGCGCGATCTGCTCGGCGTCGCCGGGCTCGAGGCGATCGGCCTTGTTGAGCACGAGCAACGTCGGCTTGGTGCCGAGGCCGAGCTCGTTGAGGAGGTGCTCCGTCGCCCGGATGTGATCACCGATCGCGGGATCGCTGACGTCGACGACGTGCAAGAGCAGGTCGGCGTCCTCGGTCTCCTCGAACGTCGCGCGGAACGCAGCGAAGAGCTCTTTCGGCAGATCGCGGATGAAGCCGACCGTGTCGGTGATCACGACCTCGCGCTCGCGCGGGAATCGGATCCGTCGTGATCGCGTGTCGAGCGTGGCGAAGAGCTTGTTCTCCGCGAGCGTCTCGGAGCCCGTCAGCGTGTTGAGGAGCGTGCTCTTGCCCGCGTTCGTGTACCCGACGATCGACACGATCGGCACGTCGCGACGGCCTCGGCGCTGCCGTCGCTGCTTGCGCTGCACCGCGAGGTGCTCGAGCTCGTGCTCGAGGCGGGTCACGCGATCGCGCGCGCGGCGCTTGCCGATCTCGAGCACCGTCTCACCCGGTCCTCGACCGCCGATGCCGCCGGTGAGGCGCGAGAGGGCATCGTCCTTCTGGCCGATGCGCGGCAGGAGGTACTTCATCTGCGCGAGCTCGACCTGGAGCTTGCCGTCTCGGCTCTCCGCGCGCTGCGCGAAGATGTCCAGGATGAGCTGCGTGCGGTCGATGACCTTGAGCTCGGTGACGCCCGCGATCGACGAGGCCTGAGAAGGGCTGAGGTTCCGATCGAAGACGAGCACGGTGGCGTCGAGCGCCATCGACTTGAGGACGATCTCGTCGAGCTTGCCGCGGCCGAGCACGAACTTCGCGTCGATGGCGTCGCGCACCTGGAGCACGCGATCCACCACGGCCACACCCGCCGTGCGCGCGAGCTCCTCGAGCTCACGCAGCGAGTCCTCGGCCTGCTGGAGGTTCTGCTTCTTGTCGGTGACGTGCACGAGGATCGCGCGACCGTCCTTGCCATCGACCTTTCGCGTGCGCGCGATGCTCGCGAAGCTCTCCTCGAGCTCGGTGACGAGCGTCGACGGATCGACGGAATCCTCACGACCGTAAGGGATCGGGCCGAACGTCAGGTACGGGGCGTCCCGACGACCGTCGGCCACAGCCACGTTGTGGCCGTAGTGGACGGTGATCGGCTGACCGTCGGTCCCGAGACAGATCGCGCACACCAGATCGAGGCGCAAGCGCGTGAGATCGACGAGATCGTCGCGCGTGAGGCCCTCTTGCGTGAGGTGCGTGTGGATCAGCCGCAGACCGCGGAAGCGTCCCTCGGCGGCGCGTGCGCGACCGATGTCGGGAAGCATGAGCTTGCGCGCGTCGCCGACGACGACCCACTGCACCGCGCCGTTGCGGTCGACGAGCACGCCGACCTGGCGACCGGTCGTCGAGGACACCTCCGCCATCGAGCGGGCCAGCTCGGGAGTGAGGAGTCGATCGAAGGGAACCCGTCGGCGGTAGAGCCGCTCCAGCGCGTGGACGTCGGAGGGAGCGAGACCGGTGGTGTTGCCGTGGATCGTCAATGGCGCTGATCGTAGGTCACGAGATCGTGCCGTGGAAGCGAAAGCTACGCGGACGGGGAGAGAACGGGACTGCGAATGCATGCGGGGAGGCGACGCTGCACCTGGTCATTGCTGACGATCACCGCGCGACCGTCGGGCGGTCGCTGCCAGGCAGGAGCGCGATCAGCTGATGACAGGTCGCCAGGGCGCGACCGTTCGCGTCGAAGATCACGGCGCGCTCGTCGGCGACGCCGTCGGCCGCGTGATCGCAGCGCGCGTCGAAGAAAGCCCAGGCGTGGGGTGCGTCCGACGCGAGCGGCAGTGGAACGAGGAAGTGCACGCTCATCTCGAGCGACGCGACGGGACACCAACCGCTCGAGACGCCCACGGCGGCCGGGGCCCACGCGTCGAGCAGCGCGACAACGAGGGCCGGATCGAAGGGCGCACCTTCGCGTGAGCGACACCAGCCTCCGATGCGCGCGTCGGTGCCTCCAGAGAAGGGTCGCGCGCCCACGCACTGACGGAGCTCGAAGCGTGAGGCGAACGACGGGAGGTAGAGCTCGGAGGGACCGTCGGCGACCTCTTCGGCCCTCGGCACGTCGGGCGCGAGCAGGGTGTGACGCTCGATCGCGGAGGGCTCGCGCGGGCGTGCGAGCGTCGCGAGACAGCTCGCGGCGGGTGCATCGGCGCCGTCGTTGGTGAGCGTCGCGCGAAGGCACGCGACGTTGCGCCCCGCGCGCACGATCTCGACGCGCAGCTCGGCGAGGCCCGGCGCGAACGGCGCGGTGAACGCCGTGGTCATGCGCACCAACCGCTGTCCTGCGCCTGCCTCTCGCTCGAGCGCGCGGGCGAACAGCGCGGCCACGAGGCCTCCGTAGATGCCGCGACCCTGCGCCCACGAGTCGTCGCCCGTCACGCGGTAGCGCCGCTCACCGAGGGAGGTGAGCCGCGTGGCCTCGTCGAAGCTCGTCACGGCGTGAATCTCGGAGAGCCTCGCGTGAGCGTCAAGCGCCGTGCGTCTTCCGGCGAGCGGCCGTGCACGCGTATCGTCGTGGTCATGCTGGCTAGGCGTGCCTCGCTCGGACGGTTCGTTCTTCTTCTCACTGGCTCGTTCGCGATGACGATCGCGGGATGCGACTGCGGCTCGATGCCAGTCCCACCGGACGCGCCTTCGCGGCCCGACGCGCCGTTCGACGACGACGCGCCAGGGCTCGATGCGCCGTTCGTGCGCGAGGACGCGTTCCTCGACGATCCCGATGGCGGTCCCACCTGCGCGATGACGACGTGCGGACCGGGCGAGCGCTGCGAGATCGTCGCGGGCGCGCCCGCGTGTGTGCCGAACACCTGCGCCGATCTCGACTGCGCGCCCACCGAGCGCTGCGTGCCTGCGATGACGGGCATGGGCAACGTGTGCGTCGACGTGTCGTGCACCGACTCGATCGACTGTCCCGTCGAGGAGTTCTGCAACGGCAGTGTCTGCTTGCCGGACACGTGCGTGCCCGGCGCCCGGACCTGCGCAGGCATGTCGGTGGAGGTCTGTCGCGACGATGGTGGCGGCATGCCGACAGCGTTCACGTGCGGCGGAGACGCGTACTTCGAGAGCGAGTGCACCGACGATGGTGCGGGCGCGTACTGTCCGTGCGAGGACGACTGGGACTGCCCTGCCGACACGGCGTGCGAGGTCGGTCGCTGCACGGGCACGGGCCGCGCGCCCACGTGCAGCCTGCCGCCTGCACCGTTCACGAGCGTCTTGCCCGTCAACGAGATCCGCTGGGGCGGGATCAGCCAGGCGATGCCTGCAGCGACGGGCTCGCCGTTCCCGACGAGCGCGCAGGTCTCGATGACGCCCGTCGTCGCCAACCTCGATGACGACAACGGTGACGGTCGCATCGACGAGCTCGACATCCCCGAGATCGTCTTCCAGACGTACTGCCTCACCGACGTGGCGACGAACGGCGTGCTGCGCGCGATCCATGGCGGCGGTGCCGCACGCGGACGCGACTTCTTCGCCGTGCAGGGGCCGATGGTCTGGCACGAGGGCGACACGCCCGTTCCGGCGAGCACGTGCGCGAACGGGACGCTCAATTCCACCGCGGGCGTGGCGATCGGTGATCTCGACGCCGACGGCGTGCCAGAGATCGTCGCGATCGACGAGAGCCGCGGCGTCGAGATCCACCGCAACACGGGCGAGCTGATCGTCACGAGCGCCGCGGCGCAGTGGCCCGCGAGCGGCTACGTGAACCCCGCGCCCGTGATCGCCAACCTCGATCACGCGGGGCCGCCCGAGATCGTGGTGGGCAACGTGGTGCTCACGATCACCGTGACGCCGGGCATGCCGATCGCGTTCCGTGATCGGTTCGCGGGCACGCTGCGCACGGGCACGGGAGGACAGGGCCCGATCCCGTGCGTGGCGAACCTCGCGGGCGCGGACGAGGACGAGCTGATCGCGGGCTCGACGGTGTATCGGCTGCCGCGGCCACCTGCGGGCGTCACGCGTCGATCGGAGTGCGCGATGGGTGACACCTCGGCGTTCTGCACCGGAGCGCTCGATGTCGTGTGGGACGGGCAGACGGTCAACGGCGCGGCGATGCTCCCCAACGCGAACCGCGATGGCTTCTGCGCGATCGCGGACGTGCTCGGCGTGGACGAGACGATCGCGCCGGGCCCGATGAACCCGCTCGACGGGGCGCCCGAGGTCGTGCTGATCGCGAACGGCTACCTCGTGATCTTCAACGGCACGACGGGCACGATGCGCCGCTTCGTGAACCTCGGCGTCGGAAGCAACGGCGGCGCACCGAACGTCGATGACTTCGACGGCGATGGCTTCCCCGAGGTGGGCACCGCGTTCGGTCTTCGCTACGTCGCGATCGATCTGCAGGACACCGCCGCTGCATGCCCCGCGTGGCCCAACGCGTTCAACGATTCGATGACGGGCCTCCAGGGCAACCCCGCGCGCTTCACGCCGACGGCGTGCACGGCCGATGCGGACTGCACGACGGCGGGCACCACCTGCAACGAGACGTCGGGTCAGTGCGTGTGCCTGCACAACGGGTGGATGCGCATCACCGAGGACGACTCGAGCCGCGTGACCGGAAGCACGGTGTTCGACTTCAACGGGGATGGTGCGGCGGAGCTCATCTACAACGACGAGTGCAACTTCCGTGTGTACGACGGCCGTGACGGCGCTGTGCTCTTCCGTGAGGCGAACTCGAGCCGCACGCGCATCGAGAACCCGATCGTCGCGGACGTCGACAACGACGGAAACGCCGAGATCATCTTCTCCGCGAACAACGACGCTTCGGCTTGCTCGATCGGCTCGACGAACAACGGCATCGAGGTGTGGGGCGACGCGAGCGACACGTGGGTGAGCGCGCGGCGCATCTGGAACCAGCACGCCTATCAGGTGACGAACGTGCTCGAGTCCTCGGCGATCCCGGTCCACCAGCCCGAGCACTGGAGAGACTACGGAGGGCGCCAGTACAACACCTTCCGATCGCAGCCGCGCGCGTTCGGCGTCGCCCCCGACCTCGTGCCCGACCGTGTGCAAGCGAGCTCGCCCGACGCGGCATGCGGCACGCTGGGGACGACGCTCGAGATCACCGTGCGCGTCGTGAACCGCGGCGATCTGCGTGTCGGTCCCGACGTGCCGATCACCTTCCACGGTGAGTGGACGAGCCCGGCCTCGATGGAGCCGCTCTACGCAGACGCCGCGATGACGCCGCTCGCGACGACACTCGGCGTGACGCTCGAGCCGCGAGGCTCGACGCTCGTGACCGTGCGCTACGACGCGGCGAACAACAGCCCAGGCGTCTTGCCCGACCGCATTCGGGTCTCGGTCGACGAGGCGGGCACCGAGAGCGAGTGCGAGGAGACGAACAACGATCTCGCCATCGACGTCGACCCCGGCGCGCTGGCCCCCGATCTCGCGATCACCCTGGGCGCGGTGAGCGGTGCGTGTCCCGCGCAGGTGTTCGCGGTCACCGTGGAGAACGTGGGCAGTGCGCCCGCGATCGACCCCGTCGTGCGCCTCTATGCGGGCGATCCCAGCGGAGGCGGCATGCCCATTCACGAGCAGGTGATCGCGGGCGCGCTGGCGCCTGGCGCGAGCATGTCGCTGTCGATCACGGTCGATCCGTTCCCGACGGACGCGGAGATCCTCGTGTTCGGCGTGATCGATCCCGACGACGTGATCGCCGAGTGCGCGGACGGCAACAACCGCGATGCCGCCGATGGCATCGCGTTCTGCAGCGGCTTGATGTGAGCGACGCGCGAGACAGGTCGTGAGTTGCGCGTGAGACCGGCAGGCGTGGGCGACCGCTATGCTCGCGCGGTGTCGAGAGCCTTCTTGGTGGTCGTGATCCTGTCGGCCAGCGGCGCCTGCGGTGGTGAGGTCGCGCCTCCGCCTGCGGCCCCCTCGCCCGCGCTGACCACGATCGTCGCGCCGGCGACCCCGCCCACACCTCCGCCCGATCCCGCCCGCGCGGTCGCCGTGGCGCAGGGCAGCGGGTTTGCGTGTGCGTTGCGCGCGAATGGTCGCGTCGCGTGCTGGGGCGACGACACCGAGGGACAGCTCGGCCAAGGCCACACCGATCCCGTCGAGGGTGCCCGCGAGGTCGTGCACCTGGATGACGCGATCGCGCTCGCAGCGACGGCGTCCTCCGCGTGTGCCGTTCGCGCGGGTGGTGGCGTCGTGTGTTGGGGCCGAGGGCGCACCGGAGAGCTCGGTGGTGGTGACGACCGCCGCTCGGGCGGTCGGCTCGTGCCGGTCGCCGGTGTTGCTGGCGCGGATGCGATCTGGGCAGGCATGTCGCGCTACTGCGCGAGAACGGGTGCGCACGTGACGTGCTGGGGCGCGCGCGATGCTGCGCTCGACACGCAGGTGAGCGGCATCTCGCACGTGACGGTGCCCCACGAGGTGCCGCTCGAGGGCGTCGAGCGCATGTCGCTCGGCTGGAGCCGGTATGCGTTCCTGCGCGATGGTCGCGTGCTGCGTTGGGGCTCGAGCACCGAGGCGCCGAGCGAGGTGCGTGACGTTCGCGACGCGTTTGGGCTCGTGAACGAGGAGTACCTCGCGCGCGCAGATGGGACGGTGGTTCGCGTGCCCCGCGAGGGCGAGATGGTGTCGGTCGAGGCTCTGCGAGATGCCGTCGCGCTCGGAGGAACCTCCTCCCAGATCCACGGCCTCGCGGCGGATGGTCGGTTGCGTGTGGTGTCGCGCTACGACGATCGGGATCCCGTGTTCGAGCGGAGCGAAGGGCTCGCCACGTTGGCTCCCGGGGAGGGTGGTGTGCTGGCGATCACACGCGAGGGCCTCGTGCGCGGCTGGCGAGCGACGGACTCCACGTCACGGCGGTTCGTGGCGGTCGATCTCGTGCTGCCCGCGACGGGCGTCGACCCGCCCGAGCCCGCGCCGCCGACGGGACCGCTGCCCGGGTGGTGCAGGCTGGAGGTGCGCGCCGTGACGCCGTCGACGGCGCCCAGCCTCGTGGCGCTCTGGGGAGCGCTCGTTCGCGATCCGGACGACGACGAGACTCCGCCTGCGGACGAAGCCGAGGCGCGGCGTTGGCTGTGTGCGCAGCTGCCTGGTGGCCTGGCGGACTGCGACACGGACGGCCCGATCCTCTTCCAGAAGCGCGACTACGGCGGAACGGCGCTCGCGTGGCTCGAGCCCGACGGATCCACGCGGTGGATCGAGGGGCTCGGCGTCCTCAGTGACGGAACCGAAGAAGCGACCTTCCTCGAGCGCGCCGAGGTTCGCGACGCGAGCGCGCTCGAGGTGATGCTCGAGATCTCCGAGAACGAACAGAGCTGCTTCGGCGAGGAGGGCGACGAGACGTGCGGGCTGGGTGAAGCGCGACGTCGTGTGTTCCTCACGCTCGCGCGCGAGGGCAGCGTGGTGATCGCCGAGCTCGAGCTGCGCGCGGGGGGGATGCGGCGCGCGGGTGTCACCCCAGAGAGCCTCGCGTCGCCGCGCATGCGCATCGAAGGAGGGAGCCTCGTCGTCGAGGGGTGCGGCGGACGCGCGAGCCGACCGTTGCCTCGCGCCGAGGCGGAGGCCGTGCTCCCGTCGACGACCGTTCCGAGCCCTCGCGAACCGCCGATCGACACGTCGAGCGCGGCGCCCGTGCCATCGAGCGCCGAGGTCGAGGCCGCTGCCACGCGGTGCGGTGCGGGGTTCTCGCAGATCGGCGCAGGCGACCTCGTCGGAGCGCGTCGCGAGATCGAGGGAGCGCTCGTCGTGCTCGAGCGAGGCACCGACGATCGCGGGCGACGTGCGCTCGGGGCCTGCCTCTACAACCTGGGCCGCGTCGAAGAAGGCGAGGGTCGCGTGGACGCAGCGCGGGCGGCGTATCGGCGATCGCTCGAGGTGCGTCCGAATGCGACCGTCGCCGCGAGGGTGCGCGCACTCGGGCCGTGAGCACCGACGCGCGAACGCGCGTGACGGTGACGGCGCGATCGCGTATCGAACGGTCGATGCGTGGATCGTCGATCGTGCTCGCCTGTCTGCTTTCGCTGGTCGTGACCCCAGACCTGTTCGCACAATCGCGACCCGCCGATCCGCTCGCGCTCGTGGTGTCGTCCGATCCGCTCGAGCTCGCGCGCATGGTCGATCGTCTGGGTGACGACGCCGTGCTGGCCCGCCTCGGTGCGATGGGGGTCGCCACTGGGACGCTCGATCCCGCGATCGTGATCGCCGCGCTGCGCGCCTGTCCTTGGCTTCACGCGCCCGAGGAGGCGCTGCCGCGGCTGGCCGAGATCGCGGCGGGGCACGATCCCGATCTCGCGCCTGCGGCGATGGTCGCGATCGTGCGCATCGCCGACGGCCTCACGCGCGATGGCCTCGATGCGCGCGAGGCGAGCGACGACCCGATCCGCGCCGCGCTCGCGCCGCTCGAGGCGATCGCGAGCGACGAATCGGCGCGCCACGATCTGCGGGTCGCGAGCGCGCGCGTCTCGGTGCTCTTGCGCGAGCTCGTGGGCTCGGCGTCGTCGTGAGCCACGGCGAGATCAGGTGCTCTTGATCGCGCCGTAGACGCTCACCGGGCCCTTCCTCCAGAAGCACTCGGGGTGCGCGAAGCCCGCGCGCCCGAGCGCGTCGAGCTCCTCGGCGAGCGAGAAGTAGCGCTCTTCCTTCGACCAGCTGCGGAAGTGTCCGTGCGCGGTGGCCGTGTCGATGCCGTGCTCGGCCATCGCGTCCGCCCAGCGCGTGAACGTGCGCGCCGAGAGCCGTGGGTCGCCGCTGACGGTGGCATCGAGCACGACGAGCACGCCGCCGGGGCGGAGCGCGTCGTGGATCGCGCGGTGGACGGCGACCTTGCGATCGAGCTCGTGCACATGGTGCAAGGAGAGCGATGCGACGACGGCATCGCACGCAGGCAGCGCCTCGAAGAAGCTCTGCGGGGCGAGCGTGACGCGCTCGCCGAAGCGCGCGAGGCGTGTGCCCGCAGCCTCGAGCATGCGCGGATCGACGTCCACCGCGATCACGTGCGCGCGCGGCATCGCCCCAGCGAGGGCCTCCGCGAGCCGTCCCGTGCCCGTGCCCAGATCGACGATGCGCGCGTCGGGCGCGACAAGCGCTTCGAGCACGGCGAGACCTTCTCGGACCATCTCGTCGTAGTGCGGGACGAGCCGGCGGATCTCGCGATCGTAGTCTGCGATCGAGAGGCTCAGGTGACGCTCGACGGAATGGGTGTCGGCCATGGCGCCCCAGCGTAGACCCGAACGCCCGACGCTCCTGACGGATCGATCCCCCCGTGCGTCGAGCCTCGATCGTGCTCAGCGTCGGAGGGACTCGGTGGGACGGAACGCCGCGGTCTTGCCCTTCGTGTGATGCGCGAGCCACGTGCGCCGCTCCTCGCGCGCGAACGCGTCGGCGAGATCGTCGAGCGTCTTCGAGCGACGGCGCAGCGTCTCGGCGGTGAACACGAGCGGGAACGGCAGCAACGGCACGAGCGGCCAGAGACCCGCCGGCGGGAGGCCCTGCGCTTCGTATACGCGGCGTGAGAGGAAGAGGCGCGTCATCCCGCGGTGCACGCCGTGCTCCACGCGCGAGACGGCGCGCTCGATCAGGTCATCGCTCGGCGTGGGCGTGAAGGCCTCGACGTACGCGCGACAGAGCGCGCGGCCATCCTCGCCTGCGGTGGCGCTGCCCTTGAGCGAGGCCACGTAGGCGAGGCGCAGGGCCTCGGCGAACGTCTCGGGGAAGGGCGCGAAGCGCACGCCCATGAGGTGACCGACCCACCGCCAGAAGTGCAGCAGGTCCTCGATCTCCTCGCGCGACGTGCGGTAGCCGAGCAGCGAGAGGCCCAAGCCCGGCGCGAGGCTTCCCCCGAGCAGGGTGAGGATCGCGTCGCCTTCGCTGATCGGCACGCCCCACGCCGCCTCGTTCCACTCGCGGTGACCGTCGAGGCGTGCGCGCACCATC
Source organism: Deltaproteobacteria bacterium (assembly GCA_017303575.1). GTDB lineage: Bacteria > Myxococcota_A > Polyangia > Polyangiales > Sandaracinaceae > JAFLCL01. Next base: position 20,674 of record JAFLCL010000014.1, on the reverse strand, counting down.
GCGTGGAGCAGGCGCACGCGCAGCGCGGCCACGTAGCCCGGTGCACCACGCGCGAGGCCGTCGGGCTCGGACACCTCGATCCAGAACGACGCTGTCTCGAGGAACCGATGCCGCGCGGCGCTGCCGACGTAGCCGCCCGAGAGCGCGAGCGGCTTGGCCACCGAGCTCTCGAGGTAGCCGCCGAGCGTGATCGTCCCCGCGAAACGGAACACCGTGCTTCCCCACCGACGAAACACACGCGCGCCGCGCGCGACCCGATCGTCGTCGAGCCACGACGGCCTCGCCGTCACGTCGGCGAGCAGCGCGCGGAGCTCGTCGGACATCGCGTCGTGGTGCTCTCCGGCGAGCGCACGATCGAGCGCGTCGCGCGCGCCATGGAGGCCCAGGCCCCGGCGAAGGCACGCGCGCACGAACGCGTCCGCGTGCGGATCGCCCTTGAAATAGGCGGATTCGAACGCCGCGACCAGTGACTCCGGCGGCGTGAGATCGATGCCGATCGCGCGCGCGATGCGACGAACGGCGACGTGCGGGGCACGATCGACACGCTCGCGGTAGCGGAACTCCGTCGGTCTCGTTCGTTCGTTCACGTCGTCACCGTGCCGTGCTGGGGATCGCGATCGCGCGCGCGGTCATCGCGATCCCTCGCGCCGCGGGCAGCGGTGATCCGTCACCGCGCTGGCGCTCACCTCGGCGCTCTCGAGATCGGTGGGCACGTCATGGCCTGCTCCGAGCAGCGCATCGCGCACGTCGCGCAGGGCGCGTGCGAGGCACGGCGCCATCGTCTCCCACGCGAACGAGCGAGCGCCGCTGCCCCACTCGTTCACGGCCTCCTCGCCGTGGGCGAGCCACGTGTCGGCTTCGTCGAGCGCCACGCGGAGCCGGGCGTCCTCCCCGCCGGTCGTGTGGGCCTCGGCGAGCGCCCGCGACGCGGTGCGCACCGTGTCCTCGGCCGCGACCTGCTGCGCGCTCGGTCCGCATGCAGCGAGCAGTGGAAGCAAGGCAGTCAGCGTGATGGAGCGAGCGGCGCGCATGCATCAAGGACGCGTGATCGCGGAGGCCGTGGGCCCGAGCGCGATCCGCTCTTCGGCGCAGGCGTACGTGGTGGGCGTGAGCTTGATGACGGTGTGCAGTGGCACCTCGATGTGCGGGCACTCGTGGGGCGGTCGGTCCATCAGGTAGGCGTAGAGCGCGCGAAGCACCGCCTGGTGCGCGACGACCATCACCGGCGTCCGCTCGCGCTCGATCTCCACGATGACGGGCTCGAGGCGACGGATCACGTCGCGGTAGGACTCGCCGCGCGGGTAGCGGTAGTCGAACTTGTGCGACTCGCGCGACTCGTACTCGTCGGGGAGCCGTCGCTGGATCTCCTCGTACGTCATGCCGTCGCAGTCGCCGGCGTCGATCTCGTCGAGCGCGCGCCACTCGACGGTGGTTCGCCCCAGCGGTCGTGCGGTCTCGATGGTGCGGCGGAGCGTGCTCGTGAAGATCGAGATCTCCCTGTCCTCGCCGATCTCCTTGGCCACGAAGCCCGACAGGCGCGCGGCGAAGGCCTCGCCGCGGGGCGAGAGCAGCGAGTCGCCGCCGATGCGGTGCTCGACGTTGAAGAGGCTCTCACCGTGCCGCGTGAGGTAGATCGGTCGCGGGATGGGGTGGAGGTTCATGAGGAAGTAGACGAGGCGCGAGGGCAGGTAGCCCTGGATGCGGTGCGCCTCGAGCCGTCGACCCACGTCGATGAGCTTCACGAAGCTGCCCTCGTCGGGAACGACCGGCTCGTAGACGCGCGCGTAGTTCGCGATGCGCTGGCGGAAGTCGTCCACGGCGCGCTCGGGATCGAAGTTCGCGTAGTCCGGCATGTGGAGCTTCGTCTGCCGGATGTTCGACTCGATGACCTCTTCGTCCTCGCAGAGCGACTCCACGAACACGACCTGCAGGCCCGCCGCGCGACAACGATCGGCGACTTGGAGCCGACGCTCGCGCGTGGAGTTCGTGGCGTCGTAGAGGCCGACCTCCCCGCCGTCGGCGAACCAGGCGACCATGTCGTCGAGCGCGACCTTCGCGACCTCGGCGCGCGCGGCGCTGGCCTCGGCGTTGTCGGGGTCGAAGAAGCTCTGATCCTTCTGCGAGCCGAGGCGCGCGCGTCGGTAGTTGCCGACGTTGAACACCCGCGTCGAGTAGCCCAGCCACGAGAGGTAGCGCGCGAGGCGGCGCGCGATGTGGGTCTTGCCTCGCGCGGGCAGGCCCACCATCACGAGGGCGAGCTGCGCGAGGCGGGGTCGTTCTCGATGACGCGTCGACGACACGCATCGAGCATATCGAGCCGCGGGCCCGATGCGTCAGAGGTTCTGCTCGATCGACCCTCGCGGGGCGCCATGCGCTGGAGGCCCGGGAAACTCAGGGAGCAAGAAAGAATCGAGACGTCGCTCTCGGGGAGCCAGCCGGCGGGGGCGAAGCCCCCTTGAGGCGCGAGGGATGGAGGAGCGAAGCGACGAAGGACCGATGGGGGTGCGGGGGTCGGGCCCCCGCATCGAGCGCCGGAGGCGCGGGAAACTCAGCGCGGATCGACGACGTGGCCGACGAAGAGGATCGCGCCGGTGCGCGTGTCGCGGAGGAAGAAGAGGAAGGGGCGATCGGCGATGAGCTCGTCGCGCTGGGGCGGACGCGTCGGCGCGCTGCGCGTGGAGATGACCACGGCCGTGGCGGCGGCAGCCTCGGTGCCCTCTTCGTTCACCTCGACGAACGCGCGGTGGTAGCCCTCGGCCACGAAGAGCGGCGGATGGGTGGTCGCGATGCCGGTGAGATCCGCGTCGCCCGACTGGAACGCGAGGCGTACGCCGAGGCTGCGCATCGGCTCGCTGAGCGCGAGGCTCTCGCTCGGCGCGACGCGGAAGCGCGGGAGCTTGAGGATCACGTTGGGGCGCTCGGTGAGCGAGTCGATCCAGCGCTGCATGCGATCGCCGTCGAGGTCGGAGAGCAGCGCAGGGAGGCCATCCTGCGCGTCGGGCACCACCACGATCATCGAGATCTCGCCGCCCGTGTAGGGCAGCTCGCCCACCGCCGCGCCCTCCGCGTGGCCGAAGCGCATCGCGCGCTCGGCCTGCATCATCGGCACGTTGGCGGGCGTGGTCCCATCGACGAAGAAGCCGAGATCCTGCGTGCGCGCGCGATCGAACGAGGTCTGCCACGTGCCTTGGAAGTAGACGGCGTTGGTGAGCACGAGGCGCGTGTCGCCGTCGATCGACGCGGGCGGTAAGAGGTCGCGGATGCGATCGTTGGTCTGCGACGCGACCCAGTCGTTCACGCGCACGCGCGAGGACTCCGGATCGGCGATGAAGCCGACGCGCTCGAAGGGTGCGTGGAAGCCGTCGCGCATCGAGGCCTCGAAGGTGGGCTCGACGCTCTGCGTCTCCTCGAGGAACACCCGGTTGGCGGTGCGGAGCTCGACGCCGGAGGCCCCGATCGTCGCGAGGCGCTCGGCGAGCGCGGCGTTGGCGCGGGTGGTGTCGCCTTCGAGGTGGAGCGCCGCGTCGAGCTCGCTGCGGGTCTCGCCGCGCGCGCCCTCGCGCGTCATGCCGAACGCGACGGCGACCGAGTAGGGCGAGGCTGCTCCGTTCGCGTGGGGCTGCGCGATCGTGCGGTAGAGCTCGGCGGTGAAGCGGTTGCTCGCTGCGACGGCCGCGTCGAGCTCCATCGGCGCGTGGGTCTGGGACTCACCGCCCGACGACGACGATCCACCGGCGCTGCTGCCGCTGGTGCTGCTGCAGCCGAGCAGGGTGAGGAGACCCAGGCCGAGGGAGGAGAGGGTGGCGCGCGAGGGGACGGAGGGCGTCATGTCGGGATGCTGACCGCCCACACGGGAGGCGTCGACCCCTTCCACGCCGCCCGGAAACCATGGAGAATCGGGCCTTCTCCGCGATTCGCACGGACCTCTGGAAATCCGAGGACCCCCGAGCGACCCACGGAACAGACCATGCGCGTGGCCATCCTCGAGAGAGCCGGAGAGAGCGCTGCCCCCACCGAAGCGGAGGCGCGTGTGTTCGAGCGCGAGCGGCTCCTCCGCGCCGCCGCAGGTGATGACGACGCCATGCGTGCGCTCTACCGAGAGCACGTGGACGCCGTGTTCCGTACTGCCTGTCGTGTCCTCGGGGCGAACGACGCCGAGGTGGACGACGTGGTGCAGCACACCTTCCTCGCCGCCATCGACGGCGCCGAGCGCTTCGACGGCCGCTCGCGTCTCTCGACGTGGCTCATCGGCATCGCGACACGTCGCGCCCTCGATCATGCGCGCGCACGACATCGCCGCGGACGCTGGTCCCGCCTCAAGGAGTGGGTAGGGCTCGGTGGCGCGGAAGGCACGGCAGAGCGCCCCGATGCGCGCCTCGAGGGAAAGAGCGTGGCCGACCGCGCGCTCGCCGAGCTCACGCCGGAGCAGCGCGTCGTGTTCGTGCTGCATCAGGTCGAGGGCCACACGCTTCAGGAAATCGCGGACATGACCGACACCGGCATCTCGACGTTGCACGCGCGCCTCGGCGCAGCTCGCAAGAGGCTCGACGCCTTCCTCGCGCGTGACTCGGAGTCGAGCGAAGGAGGTGCGCGATGACGTCGCCAGCCGAGAAGCACCCCACCGATCACGAGGCGCTCGCGGATCTGCTCCGCGACGAAGGACCGCACATCGACGATTTGCGCCGTGCTCGCCTGGAGCGTCGCGTGATCGCGCGCACGCGCGGTGGTGCGGGTACGAGCCAGGAGCTGTTGCCCGTCGGGGGCATGCCCGTCGCGAACGTGGCGCCGATGCGCGGTCGCGTGTCGTCCTCGCGTGGACGCATGGCGATGGGCGCGCTGGCGTTGGCGGCGGCGGCGCTGATCGGGTTCGTCGTGCGCGGTGCGATGGGCCCGTCGTCGGACGGTCCGCGGTTCGCGATCGGCAGCGCGTTCGAGACGCGCGAAGGCACGCTTGCACGTGGCGCGCGTTTCGATCTCGCGAGCGGTGAAGAAGGTCGGCTCGAGATCGGCGACGTGACGGCGCAGCTGCGCGACTCGGGGGCGCTCGAGGTCCGCTCCATCGATCCGAACGACGTTCGCCTCGTGCTCGATCGCGGCACGGCAGAGCTCGCGTTCCATCCCCACCAGCGCGGTCGACAGCACCTCCGCATCGTCACGCCGAGCGCGGACGTCGAGGTGGTGGGCACGATCTTCACGGTGCACGTCGACGACGCCGGGACGTCGGTGTCGGTGCGCGAAGGGACCGTGCGTGTGACGGCGCGAGCGGGTGACGTGGTGCTCGTGCATGCAGGCGAGTCGGTGACGGTGCCCCGGGTGACGACCGCCGCGGTGTCGGCTGCGCGTGGCAGCACCAACGTCGCCTCGAGCGCACCTGTCGCGTCGGGCTCGACCGTGGTGTCGGGTGCGACCCTGGTGTCGGGTGCGCCTGACGTCGTGGACAGCGCGGACCCGACCGCGACGCCGAGCCTCGCGCTCGCTCCTTCGGGCACGTCGCTGCCCGCACCTCTCGCGTTCCGCGGCTCGTCGCGCACCGCGAGCAGCGTCACCGGACCGAACGCGCCGACGGGTGCGCTGCAGCCGCCCGTCACGCCGGTCCAGACGTCGGTCCCCGGCGCGATCGGCCCGACGATCACGTCACCCGAGCTCTCCCCGCAGCAGACTGCGACCACGCCGGGATCGTCGGCGAGCGAGCTGGCCTCGCCACTCCCGCCCGCCGCGACCGCGACGGTGGAAGAGCATCCGACCTCGGAGCTCGTCGCCGTGCATCCGCGCGAGCTCGCCGTCGACAGCTGGGCCGCCCATCGCCCGAGCTCGCGCGAGATCGCTGCCGCGTGGCACGACATCGACGAGCTCCAGGCCCGCGGTCAGTTCGAGCGCTCGCTCGCGCTGCTCGTGCGGCTCGAGCGGTACGCACCGCCGAGCGATCAGGACGAGGCGCTCTTCGATCGTGCGCGCACCGTGCAAGAGGCGCTGCGTCGTCCGCGGTCCGCCCGCGCGCTCTACAGCGAGTACGTGCGTCGCTTCCCCGAGGGTCGACACCTCCAAGAGGTTCGGCGTCGGCTCGTGGCGCTCGGCGCGCCCGCCGAGGGCGATCCCGCGCCTGCGAGCGCCGCGGAGGCCCCCGAGGAACCGTCGGTTCCGTGAGGCGCTCGCTCGCAGTGCTCGGTCCGGGCCTCGGTGCAGGGATCCTCGGTGCTGGGATCGGGCTCGTCGCGGGTTGTTACGACACGCGCGTCACGGACGAGGATGCGTTCATCCCGCCGCGCTCGGACGCTGCGCCGAGCGCCGATGCGGCGGTCCTCGATGCGTACCGAGCGCCGGTGCCCCGCGACGTCGATCTGCTGATCGTCATGGACGACTCGAGCTCCATGGCCGAGGAGCATGCGGCGTTCGTCGCCCAGCTCCCGCGCACGATCCAGATCCTCGCGAGCGGTGACTTCGACGCCGACGGCATCTCCGACGTCCCGCCCGTGCGCTCGATGCACGTCGGTGTCGTCACCACGGACATGGGAGCGGGACCCCACGCCGGCGTGCCGAGCTGCGCGCGAGGCCTCGGGGGCGATGGGATCCTGCGGCGCACGAGCGCCACCACGACGCCGCCTTGCCACGCGGACTACCCATCGGGCGTGTTCGAGTACCTGCGTGATCGCGGCGACTCCACCGACGACTTCGCCGCTACGGTGAGCTGCGTCGCGCGCGTAGGCACCGGCGGCTGCGGGTTCGAGCAGCCACTCGAGGCGGGGCTCAAGGCCGTCACGCCGACGGGCATCCCGGCGTGGGTGCGTGACGATCTCGGCGAAGTGCGCTTCGTGTCGATCGACGGCATCCCCGACTCGGAGGGTGGCCAAGGGGATCGCGCAAACTCGGGCTTTCTGCGGTCCGACTCGATCCTCGCGATCCACGTGATCAGCGACGAGGACGACTGCTCGGTGCGCGAATACGGCCTGTTCGTGGCGTCCGATCCGCGCTTCTCCGGGGTTCCGAGCGGGCTTCGCTGCGACACGTTCGGCGATCCCTCCGGGGGCTTCGTCTTCCCCGTGGATCGCTACGTGAACGGGCTCTTGCGCCTGCGCCGTGATCCGCGCGACCTCGTGCTCGCGGTGACCGCCGGCACCCCGATCGAGACGGAGGCGCTGGCCGCGCGCGGCGATTTCGCGGGTGTGTTGGCGAGTCCGAACATGATCCCGCGACGCGACGAGGCGGGCACGGGCCTCTTGCCATCGTGCTCGTCGGCGGATGGCGCGGCGTTCCCTCCCGTGCGCATGGTGCAGGTGGCCGCAGGCCTGTCCTCGATGGGCGCGAACGTGGGCATGAGCTCGATCTGTTCGACCAGCACCTTCGGCGTAGGCCTGATCGAGCCGCTGTACGCAGCGCTCAGGCGCTGACCGTCACGCGATCGTGCATCGCTGGATCGGCGTCACTCGATCGGAACGACGAGCCGACCTTCGGCGCCCGCACGGACCTCGACGCTGCGCCGCACGCGTGTCGGACCTCCCTCGGGGCGAAGCTCGATCGTGTGTCGACCGACCGGCAGCGTGAGGCGCGTGGGCGAGGTGCCGCGGAGCTCACCCGCCACGTAGACCTCGGCCCAGCCACCGGGGGTCGCGACGTTGACGAAGCCTGATCGCGCGGTCGGTCGCGGCGTCTCCGACGGCTCGCTCGTCGCGCTGCTGGGCGTGGGCTCGTGGGTCGCGGGAGGGGCCGTAGGCGACGTCGTCGGCGACGGCACGAGCGTCACGCGTGGACCTCGCGCGCCCGAGAGCTGGAGCACGATCAAGAGCAGGCCCAGGCCCACCGCGAGCACGCCCAACACCGTCGCGCCCGTGGTGAGCACACGTTGTCCGAGCGATGTGCCCTCCGCGTCGGGATCCCCGTCGCGAGGCGCGGGCTTGGTGGTGGGCACGTGCACGGGAGGCACGAACGCGCGGGGCGGCGAATGCTCCGCGGGCGCCGAGAGATCGAAGGGCGGCGGTGGGGCGATCGGCGGCGAGAGATCGAGCGGCGCAGGCTCCTCTCGTCGCGCGACCGGCTCGCTCACGGGGAGCAGGATGGCGGGCTCGGTCGTCGCGCTCGGTGGTGTGGGCGCCGTGGGCTCGCCGACCTCGGGGCGTGTGCGTTGCTCCGAGATCGTGCCGCGCGCTTCGTCGACGGCCTTGAGGCGCTGATCACGGGCCGCGCCGAAGAGCGACTTCATCCACTCGGCGATCTCCGCCACCCCCACGGGGTCTTCGCCCCGCGCCGCGTAGCGATGGAGATCGCGCGCCATCTCGCGCGCCGTCGGATAGCGATCGTCGGGCTCCTTGGCGAGCGCGCGGAGGACGATCGGATCGAGCTCCTTCGGCAGCGTCGGCGCGACCTCCGACGGAGACACCACTGCGTCCTGATCGATCGCGAGCACGGTCTCGATGTCGGAGTCGCGACGGAAGAGGCGCCTGCCCGTCGTCAGCTCCCACAACACCACGCCCATCGCCCAGAGGTCCGCGCGCCGATCGAGCGGACGCCTCCGCAGCTGCTCGGGCGGCATGTACGCGACCTTGCCCTTGAGCACGCCGGTCTTGGTGTGCTGCGCGCGTCCCGCGGCCTTCGCGACGCCGAAGTCGATGAGGCGAACGGTGCCGTCGTAACAGACGAAGAGGTTGTGAGGAGAGATGTCGCGGTGGACGATCCCGAGCGCCTTTCCTGCATCGTCGGTGAGCTCGTGCGCTGCGTGCAGGCCCTCGCAGGCCTCCGCGAGGATGCGCGCCGCGTACCGCGACAAGCGTGGGCGATCCTCGGGCGCGGCCTCGTGGAACGCACGCTGGTAGAGGGCGGCGAGCGTCTCGCCGACCACGTACTCCATCACCATGTAGTGCGTGCCGTCGGCGTGACCGAAGTCGAACACGCGACAGACGTTCGGGTGATCGATGCGCGAGGCCAGGCGCGCCTCGTCCATGAACATCGCGACGAACGCAGGGTCCTTGGCGAGGTGCGCGTGCATCGACTTGATCGCGAGCACCTTCTCGAAGCCGCCGTGACCCTCTGCGCGCGCGAGGTGCACGGTGGCCATGCCACCCGACGCGATCTCGTGGCTCAGCACGTAGCGTCCGAGACGACGCACGGTGCCCAATGCCTTCGGGACCGGAGCCTCGATCGCGACGAGGTCCGAATCCTCGAGCGCTAGCTCCTCGGGGTCCACCTCGGACACGGCGGCACGATACCGTCGCTCGACCGCGGTTGTCATCACCGCGACTGGGAACGAGCGTGCGATCAGGGCCCGCGGAGCGCGCGATCGGGGTCGATGCTCGCAGCGCGCCACGCGGGAAACGTCGAGACCGTCGTGAACGGCACGACGACCATCGCGACGAGCGCAGCCAGCGTCGCCAGGTCCGTGGCAGGCGCGAGCGCGAGCGGCGTGCGCAGGTTGCTCCACCCGAAGATCACGCGCGAGAGCAGTGCTGCCTCGAAGGCGTACACGTGCACGTAGGCGACGAGGAGACCGATCACCGTGCCGAAGAGGGCGATGAGACCTGCCTCGATCATGCGCACAGCGAGCACGTCCTCCGTTGCCCAGCCCACGGCCTTCAGCACACCGATCTCGCGACGCTCCTCCGCCGACAGGCCGCTGAGTCGCTCCCACGCCAAGAGCAGCAGCGCCGCGAGCGCAGGCAAGAGCAACGCGCCGAGCACACCACCGCGCGCGTCGAACGTGAGCTCGTAGAGGCGCGCCAGATCGGCCTGCGCGACGACGCGCGAGGTGGGCATGCGCTGCGCGATCTCCTCGGACACCGCGCCGATCTCTTCGGGTGGGAACACCTCGATTGCGAGATCGGTCGCGCGCCCTTCGGGGATGCCGAGGAGGAGACGCGCCTCGCGCACGTCGACGATGACCGCGTCGTGCGAGACGAGCGCGCCCTCGCGCGGGAGGATCTCCGCGACGCGGTACACCGCTTGGTGCGAGGGTGTGGAGAGCGCGAGACGATCGCCGGCACGTAGGCCGAGGAGCCGCGCGACGCCGGGGCCCACCGTCACGTCCTGCCGAGATCCGCCTTCTCCCCGCGCCTCGCCGAAGACGACGACGTTGCCTTCGAGCGCGCCGAGGAAGACGTAGCCCCACACGCGCGGCGTGATCGTGCGGACACCGAGCAAGTCACGCAGGCGCTCGCCGTCGTCGGGTCCGATCAGCGCGGGGCGTCCGCCCTCGAGGTGCGAGACGATCAGGCTCGGCGCTTCGTGTGACGCGCGTCGATGGACGGCGCGCAGGCTCTCGACGACGAAGAGCGCGGATCCGAACAGCGCCACGGCGAACGCGAGGCCGAGCACGATCGCTCCGTTGCGCGGAGCGCGCCGCGCGAGGGCACCTGCAGCGTGCGCGATCAAGGTGCGGGCACGCGCGAGGGGACGCACCGCGCGCGAGGCTCTCTGCGTCTCGCTCACGGACCCTCGCGTCGCGCGTCGATCGACACGCTCGGACCGAACAGGCTGCGCGGCGGCGCGATCGCGAGGCCCGCGGGGTCGGTGTCGAGGCACGGCGGCTGGTCCTGACACGCCGCGCCCGGCTCGGCGCTCGAGGGGTGCCGCAGCCAGCGTGACGTCGTGCTCAGCGCGAGCTCGCTCGCTCCCGTGCGCGACACGAACGCATCGATCGCACGCACGTCGACGGGCCTTCGCGCGCGCGCGTCCCACGCGGCGGCGATCACGGCGATCGCGAGCACGGCGAGGGCGGAGGCCACCGCGCGCAGGCGCCGCGCGATCATGGCGTCCGGAGCATGGTCAGGAAGAGCTGCGTGAGGATCGAGTCCGCCACGAGCACGGCGATGGAGACGACGACGACCGACTGCGTGGTCGATCGCCCGACGCCCTCGGTGCCGCCGCGCGTGGTCATCCCGTAGTGACAGCCGAGGATCGCGATCAAGAAGCCGAAGAACGGCGTCTTCGCGAGGCCGGAGAGGAAGTCCTGCACCCAGACGGTGTCGAGCGCGCTCGTGAGGAAGAACGGCACCGGGATGCCGAAGCTCAGGTTGCAGACGAGCGCGGCCGAGAGCGTGCCGAGCACGAACGCGAAGACCGTGAGCATCGGCATGATGACGACGCCCGCGAGCATGCGCGGCACCACGAGCTTGCGGACGGGATCGGCGCCGAGCGCGCGGATCGCGTCGATCTGCTCGGTCACCGCCATCGAGCCGATCTCGGCAGCGATGCCGGCGCCGATGCGGCTGCCCACGACGAGCGCCGTGAGCGAGGGCGCGAGCTCGCGCGCCTCGGAGAGACCGACGATGCGACCGACCGAGTCACGCGCGCCGAAGCGCTCGAGCGAGAACGCGAACTGGATCGCCATGACGATGCCGACGAACACGGCCGTCGCCGCGGCGATGCCGAACGACTTCACGCCCATCTGCTCGACTTGGTAGAGGAACGAGCGCCACTCGAAGCGCGTCGTGGCGAGCGCGCGGAACGCGCGGCCCACCATCATCGAGGTCTGGCCGATCTGCGAGAGGATGCTGACGACGCGCGCGCCCTGCGACTCGAGCGCCCGCACGATCCAGGGAGGCCGGCTCGCCGCTTCTGCCACGGCTCAGCGCGCCTCCCCGGTCTCGGTCGAGAAGCCGGCGACGAAGGGCTCGAACTCGAGGAGCGAGCGCTCGAACGGCTCTCCGACGGGCGCCAAGAGCGCGAGGTCGTAGACGCAGTCGTCCTTCTTGAGCACGTAGAGCAAGAGCTCGCGCGGCACGCCGTCGAGCCTTGCGACCACGTGAGTGCGGAGCGCCTCACGCTCGTCCATCGTGACGATCGCCTGCTCGCGCACGTCGCGATCGGTGAAGCCCATGAGGAGGTGGTTGGTGAGCGTGACGAGCGGGACGTCGCTCGCGGGATCGCAGGTGGAGTTCACCTGCACGATCGACGCATGGCCGGCGTGGCTCCACGCGAGATCGTTCTGATCCTCGACGCGCAACCGGCTCCAGCCCGAGGACAGCGGCCCGATGCGGTAGCTGGCCTCACGATCGCGGTAGACCGAGCCTCGCAGCTGGCCGCTGCTGCCCGAGCAGCCGCCCACGCATACGCTCAGGGCGATCGCGGAGGCGACGAAGAGGAGCGAAGCGCGCACGCGGCGGGTTGTAGGAGATGCGGCCGTCCCGAACAAGCACGCGCGAGACGTCGTGCGATCGAGCGAGACACGAGGGACACGCGAAGGTCCGCGCAGACCCTCACACGCCGATGAAGAGACGATGGCCGAAGTTGCGCTCGAGGTTGCCCTCGAAGATCTTCGTGGCCGCCGTCTCGATGTCGTACTCGACGCGCTTGAAGTCGAACTCGCGCGACTCGGTGTCGAAGAGCGTGTAGCTGGCGCGGTTGTCGTAGTCGCGCGGCTGGCCGACCGAGCCGACGCTCACGATGTACTTCCAGCCCTTGCGCAGCGTGAACTTGCGCGGCGGAAGCTCCTCGACCTCACCGGGCCGGAGCGCGAACACCTTGCAGAGGTGCGAGTGGCCGATGAGCGTGATCTGGGAGAGGTCGTCCCACATCGAGAGACACTCGCGCGCCTGCTCGGGCGCGAAGATGTACTCGAACTCCTCGAGGCGAACGGGCGAGCCGTGGCAGAGGGTGAGATCGTGCTCGGGGAGGTCGTGCTTGTAGGGCAGCGACTTCAGCCACTCGAGGTTGTCTCTGGTGAGCTGACGTGAGTGCTGGTCCAGCGCCTGGCGCGCGGCCTCGTAGTAGTACGAGTAGTCCATGCGGCCGGCGACGGCGGCGTCGTGGTTGCCGAGGATCGTGACCTTGGCCGCGCCGCGCACGAGATCCGCGCACTCGTTCGGGCTCGCGCCGTAGCCCACGACGTCGCCGAGGCAGTAGAAGGCATCCACCTTCTCGCGGCGGTACGCCTCCATGACCGCGGTCATGGCCTCGATGTTCGCGTGCACGTCGCTGAAAATGCCTAGGCGCATCGCTGGGGCGTGGCTCTCTCTCGGGGGCCCGGTTCGTCGCGTCCCGTGCTCACGGGCTGCTGAGGGGCGGGATCATCGACGCGGGGCGCTCTAACCGGCGTGGTGGAGCGGGGCAAGTCAGCGGGGCAACGAGGCAATCGAAGGATGTCGGGAGCATATAGGGCGGTCCGCTTCGATGTCCACCCATGCACGCGCGTCACCGTTCGTGCGGCATGCGGTCGAGCGGACCGCGGAAGTAATGCGTCGGCGCGTAGCGGCCGAGGTTCGAGACCCGGTCGGTGTAGAGGCAGGCCCACTGCTCCACCTGATCGCCGAAGCTCGAGACCTCGTGGCCGGCCTTGAACACCGATCCCCACGCCGGATGGTAGGCGCGATCGACGGCGTCCTCGAGGGCGTCGGCCTCCTTCTCCACGGCTGCGAGGCGGGCGCGCGAACGCTCGAGGCCCTTCTTGTGGACGATGCGCGCAGCCGCGAGCGCCGAAGGGGGTGAGTCTCCGGCCGACTCGAGCTGACGCTCCACGTGACGCAGCTGCGTCTGGTGGAGGCGCACCTCGTCGACGATCACCTCGGCGAGCTCCCCGAGCTCGTCGAGGCGCGCCAGCTGGTTGCGCGCCTCGGTCAGCACCGCGAGCTCGTTCGACATCTCCTGCACGACCATCATCGTGCGCCACGCGCTCTCCTTCTTCGCGCGCAGCACGTCGCCGTAGATGTGATCGCCCACGTAGAGCACCTGATCACCGCCCACCGCGAGGTGCTTCTCGAGCAACGGCAGGCAGCCGCCCATGTGGATCGTGCGCTCGCGCAGCTCGGTCACCTCGGTCGGGTTCGCGAGCTGCTCGTCGAGCGCGTAGAAGGGTGCGTCGGTGCGCGTGAAGAACGAGGGCTTCTTGGACGCGCACACCACGAGATCGAAGTAGCCGCGCCAGTCGGGCAGCTCGGGCAGCGCGTTCTCGAGCAGGTACTTCATCATGCGGTCGGTGTAGGTAGGGCCCGAGTTCGTGAGCACGAAGAGCTTCTTGCCCGCGGCGCGCAGGCGCTGGAGCGTCTCGGGCAGCAGCGGATCACGCTCGACGTAGCGCGCGAAGTCGGTCGCGATGACCTCGTTGATCGATCCGTCCTGGTGCGCGAGATCGATGCACTCGCGGACCTCGTCGAACAGCGCGGCGTAGTCGAGCGGCGGATCTTCGGGCTTGGCGAGGCTCTCGAGGTGATCGATCGCGCCTGCGTACACGGCCACCTCGGGCAATGCATAGAGCGTGTCGACCCAGTGGAAGCGCTTGGTGCCCACGTGCACGGGGCGCGAGTGGTAGAGCTTGCGACGATCGTCGCGGCTCAGGGCGCGGCCTCCGTGGAACGCGCGCTTCACGTAGCGGTAGCGATCCATCTTCACGACGTGGCCGAGCTTGCGATCGACGTGCACGCCGCGGATGGGGAACGACGCGTCGAACGGCGCCTCGAGCAGCGACGTGGGCCGACCCCTCTCGACCATCTTCTTCACCGTCGCCGCGATCGAGAGGCGATCCATCTCCTCCTGCCGGTAGCGCGCGAGCGTGTAGTCCATGTCGAAGCCGACCCACGCGATCGCGTCGAGGCGCAGGTTGCGGTTCACGTAGATGCGCGCCGAGGGCGCCGGCTCGGGTCCGCGCGTGGCTCCCTCGCGTCGCTCGAGCTTCTCCGGAGGCAGCGCCAGCGCGAGCTGTCCTGCCCGCGCACCTGCATCGTCCCTCGTGGTCACGAGGCCCTCGTCGATCGGGTACGGCTCATCGTCTCTCCTCCGCTGCGGCGTGAAGGGTATCAGCGCTCGTCGGGTGATCATGCCCGCATCGGTCGGCCTGCTACGGTGCCGCATGCGTCGGCTGTCGGTCACGTGTCTCGCTGCGGTGGCGTTGGGCTGTGGGGGCGCGCGCGACGTGCCGTCCGAGCCGGGCGGCCATCATCACGCCCACGCCATGCACCGCCGCTTCGAGAATCCCGAGCAGTGGGCCGGCGAGTTCGACGCGCCCGAGAGGGACGCGTGGCAAGAGCCCGATCGCGTGATCGAGGCGCTCGCGCTGCCGCCGACCTCGACGGTCGCGGACCTCGGCGCGGGCACCGGCTACTTCTCGGTGCGCCTCGCGCGCGCGCTTCCCGAGGGACGCGTGCTCGCGCTCGACATCGAGCCTTCCATGGTGCGCTACCTCGCCGATCGCGCGCAGCGCGAGGGTCTCTCGAACCTGATCGCGGTGGAGTCCACGGCCACCGATGCGGGGCTGCGCGAGCCGGTGGATCTCGTGCTCGTCGTCGACACCTATCACCACATCGAGGATCGCTCGGCGTACTTCGGCCGCGTCCGCGAGCACCTGCGGGCCGATGGGCGCCTCGCGATCGTCGACTTCCGGCTCGACTCGGAGCGCGGCCCTCCGCGCGAGCACAAGATCGCCCCCGAGACGGTGCGCGCCGAGCTGGGCTCCGCGGGCTATCGGCTGATCGAGCAGCACGACTTCCTCGCCGACCAGTACGTGCTCGTGTTCGGGGTGGCTCCGTGAGGGCCGAGGGAAGATCCTCAGCACGATCGTCGTAGAGGCCTACGGCAGTCGGCGTCGTACTGTTCAAGTGCGGCACCCTCGTGCGATGGTCCGTCGACCCGCACGTGATGCGAGGTCCTTGCAAGAGGTGGAGCCATGTCCGTGAAGAAGACGCTCGAAGACAACGACATCATCTCGAACCGCGCGGACGAGACGGCCTCCGCCGAGACGACCCGCCGCTCGATGCTGGGCTCGCTCGGCACCGTCGTCGCGGGCGGCGCAATGGCCACGGTGATGGCCGGCTGCTACCGCCGCGCGGTGGTCGTGGGTCCGCGTGCGCCGCAGGCCGTGGTGGTCGGGCAGCCGAACGTCGTCGTCCAGGGCGGGCAGCAGTGGTGCTCGGGCGTGACCGACTCGGATGGCGGCGCGTACGCGGATCGTGCGGGCTGCGGTCGCGGCGCGCGTCACGCGCAGTGCAGCGGCATCACGGACTCGGACGGTGGCCCGAACGCCGATCCGGGCGGTTGCGGTCGTGGTCGTTACGGACAGACGAGCGGCATCACGGACTCCGACGGCGGACCGTACGCGGATCCGGCGGGCAATGGTCGCGGCGGCAGCCGTGGCGGCTACACCGGCATCACGGACTCGGATGGCGGACCGTACGCGGATCCCGCGGGTCAGGGCCGCGGTCGCTGGCGCTGAGTTGTCTGGGTCGAGGGACCTCTGGCCCCTCGAGCTCCCCGTCGCTCGCCTCGTCGCTTCGCTCCTCGACTCGACTCCTGCTCCAGGGGGAGCTGCGCTCCCCCGCCGCAAGGCGCCCCGATTTTTTCTCGGTCCCTGAGTTGTCTGGGTCGAGGGACCTCCGGCCCCTCGAGCCGTGAGACGTGTGTGAGAGGCGCGATCGACACCGGTCGCGCCTTTCTGCTTTGGTGTGGTCGCGTGTGTAGGTCGCGTGCGGTCTTGTATCGTCGCGCGCCAAACCCGGCCGCGGGTCCGTGCGTCAGAGGGCGTGTCGACGCACGCGTCGTCCATCTCGAGGAGCTCATGCATCGCATCGTTCTCGTTCGGTCGGTCGCGCTCGCCTGCGCGGCGCTCGTGCTCTCGTTCGCAGGTCTGTCGATCCCGAGCAGCGCGCGCGCGCAGACGGCGGTGCCTCCGGGCGATGTCGGCTACGAGCTCACGCTCTCGGGTGCGCTGCAGGTGGAGCGCGGCTCGCCGATGCGCCTGTTCGGCATCGCCTACGAGGTGCAGGGCCTCGCGAGCATGACGGGGCGCGAAGGGCTCGAGGTCATCGCAGAGCTCATGACCCGCGATCCGTCGGGCCGCGATCGCATCCTCGCGACGGTGCCCACGCGCTCGGAGGCGGAAGGCCGCTTCGAGCTGCTGGTGCCGGTGCCGGACGAGCGCCTCGGGTCCACGTGGCTCGCGGTGCGTGTTCGACGACCCGGGCGTTTCGGTCGCTCGTTCACGTTCTCCGTCTCGGTCACGGAGGCTCGCGCCATCGACGTGCTCAGCGATCGCGAGCGCTACGAGCCGGGCGAGACCGTGCACGTGTGGGCGCGCACCACCTCGGGTCGTACGCGCGCACCCGTCGCCGACGTGCCGCTGGTGATCGAGCTCCTCGACACGGCTCGCAGACCCATCGCGAGCCAGGAGACGCGCACTCGTGCGAGCGGCGCTGTGAGCGTCGATCTCTCACTGCCAACCTCCGCAGCGCCAGGCACGTACTACCTCGTCGCGCGCAGCACGGACAACGAGCTCAGCGAGCAGCGCAACCTCGAGGTGTTCCAGCGCACGACGGAGCGGCTGCTCGCGAGCATCACGCTCGATCGCGAGATGCTCCTTCCGGGGCAGGCGATCACGGGGAACGTCCGCGTGACGACGCCCTCAGGCTCGCCCGTGCGTGGCGCGGCGGTCTCGCTCTGGCTCCAGAGCGGAGAAGGCACGCCGGTCGAGCTGGTGACGGACGGGGAAGGACGCGCGGCGATCGATCTGCGCGCGCCGTCGTTCCTCTCGGGCGAGGTCTCGACGCACACGATGCTCGCGCGCGTGGTGCACGCCGCGTACGGCACGATCGTGGCGACCGCGGGCTACACGCTCTCGCGCAGCCGCTGGCAGGTGACGGCGCGCGCGGAGACCGGCGGGCTCGTACCCGAGATCGAGAGCACGCTGTTCCTCTCCGTGTCGGACGCGCGTGGTCGTCCGATCCCCGCGAACCAAGAGGTCGAGATCCGGGGCCTCGGGACGATCGCCGGTCAGACCACTGCGCGCACCGATGCGCGCGGCCTGGCGGAGCTGCGCGTGCGCCTGCCGCGCGGCGCAGCGGCGAGGATGCAGGGTGGTCACTGCGCGGGGCAGACCTCGACGTCCTTCGAGGTCGAGGTGCGCACGCGACCGGTGATCGTCACGCGCGTCTGCGTGCAGGTGGCCGTCGAGGCCCAGCTCGCGCTCCGCGCCGTGCGACCGGTGAGCGAGCTCGGCGCGCCGCTCGAGCTCGAGATCACGCGACGTCCGATCGCCAACGGCCGTCCTGTGCTGCTCGAGCTCCTCGCGAACGGCCGCGTGCTCGCGTTCGGGTGGATCCCCGCGAGCCAGACGCGCGGACAGATCGCCGTGCCCACCGACGTGCAAGGTGGTGTGTGGACCGTGCGCGCGCGACCGATGAGTGCCGCCGATGCGCGTGGGCCTCTCGATGGCGCGGGCGTGATGGCGGTGCGCACGGGCGCGTCGGTGGCGGTGCTGCTCCGACCGCGCGATGCCTTCGCGCTCTCGGTGACGGCCGCTCCCACCGCGAGCGGTGAGCCGCTCTATCACGTGCGTGAGCGCGCTCCCGTCGCGCTCAGCACCTCGAGCGCGCCTGTGTCGGGGCAGGCGTGGGCGGCGCTCGTCGTGCGCGACGAGGCGATGCAGGGCGGCGAGGCGGACTGGGCCCGCGACTACATCGATGGCGAGCTGCGCGCCGCGATGCGCACGCCCTACGCACCTGCCGACGAGAGGTTCCTGCGCGCGACGCTGGCCGTGTCCGCGGGGCTCGACTCGCTGCACATGCCGCCGCCGCCGATCGTGATCCAGCCCTGGGATCAGGGGCGTTGGGGCTACGGAGGTTGGGGACAGACGAGCGGCCTCCTGCGCGATCCGATCGGCCTCCGCGAGGAGCTGTTCCGACGTCAGCTCGGGCCGGTGATGATGCAGCTCGAGCAGCGCGTGGAGGCGCTCGGCGCCGACCAGGAAGCGCGAGGGCGCCTCCTGCGCGTGAACGGTCGTCGCGTGGACTTCGCCGCGGACGTGCTCGCGCGCATGCACGAAGAAGGCTACGGCGAGCACCGCACGCTGGGCGGCGAGCTGATGACCGCGGCGATGCTCACGCAGGCCGATCCGAGCTTCAGCTTCGATGCGATCGCGCGTCGTGTCGCGCGTCGACGCCTCGTGCATCTGCTCGTCGCGCTCGCGGCGTTCGTGAACCGCGAGGACAGCGCGGCACAGCGCGCGTCGGCCAACGAGCCGCCCGAACGATGGCTCTCCCGGCTCGTCCAGCTCGGGGTGTTGAGCGGGGATCAGCTCGTCGATCCTTGGGGCCGCCCTTACGTGCTGCGGCGCGTGACGGGGCGTCGGCCCGTCGTCGTGCTCACGGAGCGCGCGATCGACTGGGAGCTCAGCTCGCCAGGCCCCGACGGCATCCCCGGCAACGGGGACGACGTGCGGGACCCGTTCCTCCGCGCGGTGCCGCGCGGCACGATCTACGCGACAGCGTCCGGCGAAGACCAGCTCATGGACATGCTCTCGCGCATCGCGCCTGGCGAGCAGGTGCTCGGCGCGATGGCCCGCGCGTACAGCCAGCTCTCGCTCGCGGCCGAGGAAGAGCGCACGACGCGCACCGTCACCGCGACGTCGACCGAAGAGACCGACGAGCCGATGGCGATGGACGTGGACGGCATGGCGATGGGGGGCACTGGTCCCGGCGGCGGCGGCGGTGGCGAGGGCTACGCGATGGCTGCGCCTTCGGCCGCGCCGGCGCCCGAGCGTGCGGCGAGCGGCCGCTTCCGAGGAGGCGCTGTCGCGAGGGATGCCGAGATGGAGGTGGCGCAAGAGCAGTCACGCCTCCAGCTCGAATCGCCGGCCGATCACGACGCCGACGGAATCTTGGACGTCGACGATCGGATGGAGGACGCGCAGGGCAGCTTCCTCTCGATGGCGAGCTCGATCGTGCGCGAGGAATTCCCCGCGACTCTCCACTTCGTGGGCGAGATCGCGCTCGACGCGCAGGGTCGCGCGGAGGTCACCGTGCCGCTGCTCGATGCGCTCACGACGTACCGCCTCGAGGCGATCGCGTGGACGAGCTCGGGCTGGATCACGTCGGGGCGCGGCGAGCTACGTGTCGATCAGGACGCGATGGTCGATGCCCCGGTGCCCGAGGCGGCGTCGATCGGCGACGTGATCCGCTTGCCCGTGCGCGTGCAGAACCGCACCGGGCGTGTGCTCCCGGTGCGCGTCGAGGTGAGCGTCGAGGGCGACGCGATCGTGGAGCTCGGTGCGCCCGTGACCATCGAGGTCGAAGCGCGTGACGCAGGGGAGGCGATCGTCGAGGCGCGCGCCACCCGTGCGGGAACGGCGACCTTGCTCGTGCGTGCGTTCGCACCGGACGGCACGCCGCTCGATGCAGTGCGACGCCCGATCGACGTCGTCGAGGACGCGCGCCTCGTGCGCATGCGCCGCCTCGATCTCGTGGAAGGCGGCGACACCCTCCGCTTCGAGGTGCCCGACGGAGCGTTTCCGCGCGGGCCTGGCGAGGTGCGCCTCTCGGTCGCAGGCGCGATGTTCGGAAGCCCCGCCCAGTGGAGCGGCTCGGCACGCGACGGAGGCGATCCGACGTGGGCCGCGTGGTCGCTCGCGATGAACGGCGAGCCCATCCCGCAAGGTGTCTACGACGCCGTGAGCCACACGCTGGTTCGCAGCGAGACCTATGGCGACGCGCAGTACTTCATCTCCGGCTACCAGCCCGCGTCGATCGCGCGCGTGCTCGGCGCGCTGTGGGGCGACGACCGCATGACCGACGATCAGGTCCGAGGCGCGCTTCGTTTCCTCTCTGGCGCGGACCTCGAGATGCCCGAGACGGCGCGTCAGTACTACGGACAGCCGACGGCGGTGCGCGACCCGGTGGCGGTGCTCATCGCGCTCGCGCCGGCCGCGCGCTCGGACGCGCGCCCCGGTCTTCGCGCCATCCTCCGCGAGTCTATCGCGCGCATCGCGACG
>JAFLCL010000139.1 GCA_017303575.1 Deltaproteobacteria bacterium | reverse complement strand
GCGCTCGACGCAGGCGCGATGCCCGCCCTCGCGCCCGGCGTGTGGATCGGCGCGGGCCTGCGCCTCGGAGGCTTCTTCGAGGTCGGCCTCGAGGGTCGCTTCCTCCCCGAGCAGCGCGCTCGCCTCGCGCCTCGCCCTCAGGTCGGCGCCGATGTCTCGATGCTCGCCGGCCGGCTTCGTCTCGGCGCAGGCTTCGTGGTGCTCGAGGATCGCGTCGTGGCGTTCGAGCTGGCCCCGCTGATCGCCGTCGAGCTCGGCGCCGTCTCGGCGAACGCCGTCGGTCTCATGACCCCGCTGAGCAGCAGCTCTCTCTGGTGGGCCTTCGACGTCGGCATGGAGCTGCGCGCGTTCTTCTTCGACGCCCTCGGCGTGTTCGTGCGCGGCGAGGCGCAGATCACGCTCCGTCGCGCCGCGTTCTTCGTCGAGGGCTACACGACGCCTGTCTTCCGCGCCTCGGACGCCGGCTTCGTGGGTCTGATCGGCGTGCTGTTCCGGACGTCGTAGCGCGACGCTCAGCCGATGAGCGCAGCGAGCAACCGCAGCACGGCTGCGCCGACCGCGATGGGAACCAGCCAGCGCGAGAGCTTCCCCACCTTGGCCTGCGCCGCCCCGGGTCCCTCACGCGACGCGAACACGAGCACCCCACCGAGGATGGCGACCGCGGCCACCGTCGCGACGACCACCGGCCAGAGCGGCTCCCCGCGCGCCGATGCCTCGTTGAGGTGAAACGCGGTGATGCCGGCCATCGGGATCGCTGCGATGGTCCCCCACCACGCGAGCCGTCGTCGGTACGTCGCGGGATCGATGGGCGCGTCGGGGTCGTCCGACTCGAGGCGCGTGACGTCGCGGTGTGCGCCGAACGTGAACAGCGCGAGGATCGCAGCCAACCCTGCGACCATCTTCCACGCGAAGGACCGATTGTTCGCGGCCTCCTCCGCCGCGCGCGCGCGGTCGAGGTAGGGCCGGCTCAGATCGGGCGCCTCCGGCGAGTACAGCACCCGAAACGTCTCACCGACCGCGTACGGGGCGTCGGCGCGCTCGACGCTCCAGTCGTAGCTGCGCCGACGCACTCGGTACGCGTAGTGAGTGGAGACCTGCCCGCGGTACTCGGTCAGTCGCGTCACCGTCGCGACGGTCTCCTGCCCATTCGTCGCGAGATCGTCCAGGCGGCGCGCCTGTCGCTCGAACACCACCGCGAGCGCGAGCGGGAGCGCGACGGCCAGCACGGCGGCTCCGGCTCGAACAAGTCGCGCCCTGGCGAGAGGAGCGAGCTCGGGCATCACCTCGCTTCTAACACGACAGCGCGATCACGCGGCCTGCGCGGCCAGCATGGTCGAGCTCGTCCCCGACGGCCTCGCGCCCTCGAGGGCGCGCTCGAGGCGGTCGACGAACACCCACGCGCTCGTGAACCGCGCGCGCGGCTCACGCGCGAGGCCTCGGGCGAACACTGCATCGACGCCAGGCGCGACGTGCGGCGCGAACGAAGCGAGCTGGCTCGCCGCGCGCGGCGCCGACTCGAGCACCATGCGGAGCAGCTCGGGGATGCTCGCGTTGGGGTAGGGCCGCTGTCCGGTGAGCAGCTCGAGGCCCAGCGCCGCGAGCGCATACCGATCGGCCGCGGGCCCGATCTGCGTCTCGTCGCCCTGCGCCTGCTCGGGCGCCATGTACGCCGGCGTTCCGCACAAGAAGCGTGATCGCGTGTTGCGTGAGGCGCGCGGGCTGGCGAGGCCGAAGTCGATCAGCACCGCCCGCTCGAGGCCTTCCTCGTCGGGCACGATCATCACGTTCGCGGGCTTGAGGTCGCGATGGACCAAGCCCGCCGTGTGCACGTGATCGAGCGCCGACGCGAGCTCGCCGAGCCATCGCATCGCCTGCGCGCGACTGACCGGCGCCGCGCGCATGCGGGTGCCGAGGTCCGTTCCCTCGAGGTGATCCATGACGAGCACGGCGACATCGATTCCCTCGAGGTGCTCGTGACAGCGGACGATGTTCGGGTGATCGAGCGAGGCGAGCGCCTTGGCCTCGGCGCGCAGCGACGTGCGCGCCATCTGGCTCGCCATCGATCCCACCTTGAGCACCACGGGCTGGTTGTCGGACAGCCGTCGCGCCGCGAACACGTGGCCCGTCGTGCCCTCCGCGATCACGCGGCCGATCCGGTAGCGACGCGCACAGAGGAGGTCGTCGAGGAGTGTCTCCTCTGCGGAGTGATCGTTCGCGGCGTGCATGACCGCCCCATCAGCAGCCGCCGTGCCATCCATGGATCGCGGGGTTTCCCCAGTGTGATCGTCGCGAGCGAGCCCGAGCTCGCTGCCCGAGCGCCAACGTGTTGGCGGATCGTGTCGGCTGCGCGACAGCGCGTCAGTCGCGAGCCCGCCGCGTCGCTCGGTGTCCGTGCCCGACGTGGTAGCGTCGCGGCCTCGTTCTCGACCCGAGGAGACCCGACAGATGAGCCTGAAAGGCAAGACGCTCTTCATCACCGGCGCGAGCCGCGGCATCGGACACGCGATCGGCCTCCGCGCCGCGAAGGACGGCGCGAACGTCGTCATCGTCGCCAAGACGACCGAGCCGCACCCGAAGCTGCCGGGCACCATCTACACAGCGGCGGAGGACATGGAGAAGGCGGGCGGCAAGGCGCTCGCGATCGCGCTCGACATCCGCGACGACGCGGGCGTCTACGCGGCGGTCGAGAAGACGGTCGCGACGTTCGGCGGCATCGACATCCTCGTGAACAACGCGTCCGCGATCTCGCTCACGGGCACGCTCGAGACGCCGATGAAGCGCTACGACCTGATGCACAACATCAACACGCGCGGCACGTTCCTCTGCTCGCAGGCGTGCATCCCCCACCTCAAGAAGGCGGCGAACCCGCACATCCTGAACCTCTCGCCCCCGCTCTCGATGAAGCCGCACTGGTTCGGCGGCCACGTGGCCTACACGATGGCCAAGTACGGCATGAGCATGTGCGTCCTCGGCATGGCCGAAGAGTTCAAGGGCGCAGGCATCGCGGTGAACGCGCTCTGGCCGCGCACGGCGATCGCCACGGCCGCGGTGCAGAACCTCCTCGGCGGAGACGCCGCGATGAAGGGCTCGCGCACGGTCGACATCATGAGCGACGCCGCCTACGTGATCTTCAACCGCTCCAGCAAGGACGTGAAGAACACGGGCAACTTCTTCATCGACGACGACGTGCTGAAGAGCGAGGGCGTGACGAACTTCGACAAGTACGCCGTCGACCCGACCGCCGACCTCGTCCCCGACTTCTTCGTGGATTGAGGCGGAGCCTCGCCCAGCAAGCGGGCGCGGAACCTTCGCCAGCAAACAGGCACCCTCTCCCGCCGGCGGGAGAGGGCGGGGAGTGGGTCAGCGGGGCCGCTCCCAGCACGTCGCGACAACACGCAACACCGGCCACGAGCACCCATGCGCACTCTCGCTCTCACGTTCCTCTTGGCACTGGCCCTCAGCGCCTGCGGAGGCACCCCCCAGCGCGCCGCGATGCCCGACGTCACGAGCACCGACCAGTCCGCCGACGACATGGGCCTTCCCTCCGCTGAGGCGACCCCGGAATCCAGTGCCCCGTCAGAGTCACCCGTCGAACCTGAAGCGGGTCAGTCTTCGTGAGATTCACGAAGCCTGAGCAGTTCCTCCTCGCTGGTCTCGCCGGCGCACTGAAGGGCGCTCGTGGAATCCCAAGCAAGGATGTCGCCCTGAGTGAGCTGCGTTGGGCAACGGGCCAGGACTTCGGGGACGACGTCAAAGCCTGGCGCGTCTATCTGCGCGCCCACCCGCTCCCGCCGGACTACATCGGACGACGTGCGATGCAGCAAGCGGATGAGGCGAGGGCACTCCACTCGACGACGGGAGCCACGCGGGAAGAGCGCTGAGTGAAGTCACGGACACGCGCGACGAGACGCGTGGTGGGACCCAGCGCTCTCCTGTTCGACGCGCAGCCCGAATGGGCTTGTCCACGAGCCGCTCTGCGCCGGTGCCCCTGACTTCAGTCAGCGGGATTCTCGAGGGCTCCGCTACGTCGGGACGATTGCGCGGACCGCACGCACCACGGCTGGCATCACGACAATCTGCAAGTCGCCTTCGGCCAGTGGGCGATTGTCTGCGTCACGCGCTCGATAACGACCAGCGTCGACAGTCTCCACCCACGGCAGGCTGTCGTACGGGTATTCGCTCCTCGTGCTGAACCGGAGGTTGCTCAGGCTCGAATAGGGGAAGAGGCGGCGCAGAGCTGGCTCTCGCGATGCGTGCTCGGCAATCCGCCGCACGTCCTCTAACTCGTGGTTCAGCACGAACTGCCATTGGTAGTCGAAACTCTCGTCCACGCTGGTGGTCAGAGCTTCCCGTGGTCGTCGATAACCGCCGCGTCACGGAGCTCGGTGGCGAGTTGTACGGTCACCTTCTCGAGGCGTGCCTCGAAGCCGATCCGCGTCACGTCATCCGGGTCGCAGTCCGCGATGAGTCGGTGGAGCTCGACCTGCTCGCTCGTGAGCCAAGCGAGACGCCGTCTCTTCGGGTCGTCGTGCATCCGGCGAGAGTGCACGAGGTTGGAGGCTCGTGGTCATCGATGGAGCGCTGCCGCGCACGCGGCGCAGGTGTAGTCGTCGTCCTTGATCACAGTGAGCGCGCCGCAGGCGCACCAGCGGAAGGCGAACGCGACCGTGAAGCGCGGCGGTCGCGCGATGCCCGCGCGGTCGAGCGCGGCGGCGATGGCGGTCCACGAGGTCGGGTCGGGGCAGTAGCCCGTCGACTGGTTGGTGATCTCCGCGACGCACCATCGACCCCCATCGCGTGCGAGGACGAGTTCGCCTGCGCCGAGCACCTCGCGGCCGCCCGCGCAGGCGACGTGCTCCGACTCTCGCGGCGCGAGGCGGAGCCAGCCCTCGACCTCGACGACGTAGGTGAAGGGAGCACGCAGCTCGCCGGTCGCGCGGTCGCGCGCCCAACGCTCGAGGTCGTCGTGTGAGCGCATCGGCGTGCCCTCCGGCTGTTCGAGCGCCGCGACGCGGATGCGCTCGGGTCCTACGTACGGGTAGCGGGTGCTCATCGAGACACGACGTGAGTCCGCGCCATCGCTGACGGACGAGAGCCAGCCTTCGTGGACCTCGGGCGGCCTAGATGCCGAGCACTCGTACCGAGGGGAAGCACGCGGTGGCGATGCGCGAGAGGTCGTCCACGTCGCTCGTGTACACGACCTGCCCGCCCTCCATCGCGGCGAACGCCACCACCATCACGTCGATCGACAGCGAGGCTCTGCCTCCGAGATCCCCCCGCGCTTCACACGCCGCGTAGTTCGCGCATGAACGCGTCGAGCTCCTCGTCGGCCATCGGAGGCGCGCGCTCGAGGAGCCACTCGAGAGCCTGCCGCCGCCGCGCCCCGACGAACCGCTCCGCCGCGATCTCCTGCACGGCCTGCTTGCTCTCGGGTGACGACGTCGAAGCGGGCCGGACCTTCCTTGTCGCTCGTTTCGGTCTTCCCAGCCGCATGTCGCAACCAGCACGACCTGAACGGCGCAACGGCGCTGCCGGTGGATTCCAGAACGCACGGCCGACCGGCGGCCGCAGGGGGCACCTCGAGCGCGACGGTTCCCGAAGCCGTCGGGGCATGCCCGACCTCACGAGGGACGGTCGCCGCGGCGTGCGCTGCAACCCGCAGGTATCACGCGCCGGTTTCGGAACCTTCCGCTGATACCTCCACCTATCGGCGGACGGTTTCGAAACCTCCCGGCGATAGCTGGACCCTTGGAACACGCCAATTTCGAGGGGTCCGACCCACGCGGAACTTTTTTTCGAGAATCGACGCAACCCGGCGGACGGGGCACCGACAAGGGGGGCACTGCGGACGAAACCGCAGAACGAAAGGTAGGAGACGATGCCTCAGTTCGATGTGTCCAAGGATCCCAAGTTCAAGAACGCCCTCGCCAACCTCACGCCCGAGCTGCTCGCCATGCCCGAGAGCGAGGTGAAGCGGCGCACCCGCCTCGATCCCACCGCCGCGTACTACGTCGCGTGGGCCGCTGCGGAGCGGCTCGAGGGGTACCGCCACGCGCTCGTCGCGCTCTGCGGCCCGCACGCCGGCCCGCTCGTCGACGAGCTTCCCATCGTGGCCTTCGCCGCTCGGCAGGCCGACGTCGAGGCGCTGCGCCTCGAGCGGTCCGACGACCTCACGGCGCTCTACGAGCCCGTGCACGCCGCGCACCGGATGCTGCTCACGGACTGCGAGTCGCTCGTGAACCGAGGCCTCTTGTCGGCGCAGTCGCTGACGAACGCGCGCTCGACACAGGGCTATCAGGCCACGATCGACAGCGTGCAGGTGCTCGTCTCGCTGGTGCGCGCGGAGTGGACGCGCATCGAGGGCCGCACGCAGATCACCATGGACGATCTGTCGCGCGCCGAGACGGCAGCGATGGCGCTGGCCTACGAGCTGTCGCAGCGCGCGTCCGGTGGGCCGGCGCCCCTCGCCGCGGAGCTGCGTGTGCGTGCGCTGAGCAAGCTCGTCGCCACGTACGAAGAGGTGCGTCGCATGACGCTCTACCTTCGCCACTACGAAGAAGACGCCGACACGATCACGCCCTCGCTCTACGCCGGTCGCGGCACGCGCAAGACCGCGGGTGACGATGAAGACGAAGACGTCATCCCGCCGCCCCCTCCGACGCCCACGCCGGTCAACGGAGACAATCCGTTCTCGACGTGATGCGTCGCGCCCTTCGGGCTTCTCTCGATGTCGAGAGGTAGCCCGAAGGGCTTGTCCGCGTGCCGCTCTGCGGTGTTTGCCCCTGACTTCAGTCAGTGGGCCTCTGCGCGGCTGATTTCTGGTGCTTGTCCGAGCACCGCTCACCCCCCCCCTAACCCCTCCCGCTGGCGGGAGGGGGACTGTTTTCTTGCCCCCTCGCCGGCCTCCCGCTGGCGGGAGGGGGACACTCTTGCTCACCCGCTCTCGTGTCTTCCATGGAGATTGAAGATGTCCACGCCCACCCTGAACCTCGGCGCCAGGCGCCACACCAATGGTCTTTCCGATCTCGGCAACTTCGAGCTGCCGATCCACGACTTGCTCACGCATGCCGTCGTCGTCGGCATGACGGGCTCCGGAAAGACGGGTCTCGTCACCGTGATGATCGAAGAGGCGCTGCGCGCGAAGGTGCCAGTGCTCGTCATCGACCCCAAAGGCGATCTGCCGAATCTGGCGCTCGCCTTTCCGGACTTCGATGCTGCGACGATGACCCCGTGGGTCGAGCCGACACCGGGAGATGCCGATGGCATCGCCGACCCGCCGGTCGTCGCGGCGGCGCTCGAGGCGCGCAGGAGCGGTCTCGGGAAGCACGGCATCGGAGAGGCCGAGCTGCAAGCGCTCGCGGCGACGTCGTTCGTGCGCGTCATCACGCCCGGCTCGGACGCAGGGGAGTCGCTCCACCTGCTGTCTGCGCTCGAGCGTCGCTCGCCCGCGTGGGACACCGACTCCGCGCGAGCGCGTACGAACCTGAGCGCGGCCGTCTCCCTCGTCTTGCGACTCACGGGTCGCGACGGCGATCCCGCGCGCAGCCGTGAGCATGCCTTTCTCTCCGTGCTCGCGACGGCTCGTCTCGAGGCCGGACGGACGGCCACGCTCGACGAGCTCTTGCCCGAGATCGTCGAGCCTCCCATCGAGCGCGTCGGCGCACTGCCCGTCGAGGCGTTCGTGCCGCCCAAGCTCCGCAACGAACTCGCGGCGGACCTCAACACGCTCATCGCGTCTCCGTCGATCGCAGCGTGGCGACGCGGCGCAGACCTCGATGTCGCGCGTTGGATGGCGACCGAGAACGGCAAGACGCCGGCGACGATCGTCAGCGTCGCGCACCTCGACGACGAGCAGCGCACGCTCGCGCTCGGCGTCGTGCTCGAGGAGGTGCTGAGCTGGGTGCGAAGTCAGCCCGGCAGCAGCTCGTTGCGCGCGCTGATCGTCTTCGACGAAGTGCACGGCTTCGTGCCGCCACACCCCGCGTGCCCGCCGACGAAGAAGCCGCTCGTGACGCTGATGAAGCAAGCGCGCGCGTTCGGTGTCGGCTGCGTGCTCGCCACGCAGAACCCGATGGACCTCGACTACCGCGCGCTCAGCAACGCAGGCACGTGGATCCTCGGACGTCTCTCGACCGACGCGGACCGCAAGCGCGTGATGGAGGGCCTCGGCGAGGATCACAAGAAGAGCGAGATCGCAGCGCTGGTGAAGAAGCTCTCCCCGCGATGGTTCGTCGTCCGCGACGCCCGCGGCGGAAAGCCCACCCTGCTCAACCCGCGCTGGGCCATGAGCTACCTCCGTGGCCCGATGACCCAAGCCGAGATCCGCAGACTCAAGCGCGCGACGGGGCCGTGATACGAATCCTTGAAGACCGTAGTCGATCTGTTCCGCTACTGGAACAAGATCGGCCTCGACGTCGCCCTCGAAGCGCTACGCGAGGCGCGCCGCGATCGACGCTGCTCGCTCGCCGAGCTCACGAAGCTCGCAGAGCGCAGTCGCGTCCTCGGCGCGATGCGCCCTTACCTCGAGAGCGTCGGATGAAGCGCATCAAGCGACCTGTCGATGCGGCTTGTCAGACGTCGAAGGCGCGGTGATCCTCCCCGGATGCGAGTACGGGTAATGGTGGCAGTGTGCTTCTTGGCTGTCGCGCCCGGATGCCGGGAGGGGACCGAAGAGATCCCCGACGCCGTCGTATCGTCGCAAGACGCAGGCGCATTGGATGCTCGCGTCGTCGATGCGGCCGAGCCGACGGACGCGCGGCTCGCGGACGATGCCCCCGCGGACGACGCAGCAACTGACCCAGATGCAGCAGCCGACCCCGACGCGTGCACACCGCGAATGTGGTTCTCGGACCTCGATGGAGATGGCCATGGCGACCCTCGGTCATCGAGCGGAGGATGTGTAGCGCCGCTCGGTGCCGTGGAGACCGCCGACGACTGCGACGACCACTGTTCGGACTGCCATCCTGACGGTGTCGAGGTCTGTGACGCCGCTATGCGCGATGAAGACTGCGATGGGACACCCAACGTGGGATGCGCGTGCGTGACGGGTACGACGCGACCGTGCGGGTCCGACACCGAGGTCGGAGAGTGCGTCATCGGCGAAGAGGCGTGCGTGTCTGGTGCGTGGACGGCGTGCGATGGCGGTGTCGGTCCTCGCGTGGAGCTCTGTGATGGGCTCGACGACGACTGCGATGGAACGCCGGACGGTGCGATGGCGAGCTGTCCCGCCGTTCCCCATGCCTCGGCGATCTGCGCGAGCGGTTCTTGCGAGATCGCCTCGTGCGAGGTCGACTGGGCGGACTGCGATGGCGACGCGTCGAATGGATGCGAGGGCAGGGCGGGCGCCTGTTGTCCAGTGGACTGCGCGTGGGGCTGCACCGGAGCGACGTGCCACGCCGCGACGTCCGTCACCGTCGGTCTCGACTTCGCATGCGTGCTTCGCGACGACGGTCGCGTGGCGTGTTGGGGAGCCAATGGATGGGGCCAGTTGGGTGACGGGACGGGCGAGCCGCATCGACTGCCGGCCGTCGTTCCGGGCCTGAGCGACGTCACACGTGTCGTCGCTGGCTTCCAGACAGTGTGCGCCATCTGGGGTGGTGGCCGCCTGAGCTGCTGGGGTCGCAATGCGTCCGCCGACCTCGGCTTCGGCTATGGGCTCGACGACGTGACGACACCCAGGGAGCACACCTTTCCGCTCTCTGTCGTCGACGTGTCGCTCGGGATCGAGTTCACGTGTGTCGCGCTGTCCGACGGTCGGGTGCAGTGCGCTGGCCAGAACAGCTTCGGCCAGCTCGGCGACGGGACGACGGTGGCACGACCGACGTTCACCGCGACGGCCGACGTGACCGACGTCGTGGCCTTGACGACCTATGACTCCCACACGTGCGCACTGCGACGAGACTCCCACGTGTCGTGCTGGGGCTACTGCGCTCTCCACAAGTGTGGAGTGGGCGACAGCGGTTCGGTGCGACGACCGTTGGAGATGGTAGGCGTGACGAACGTCGCCATCGTCGTGACAGGCGACGATCACACATGCGTGTCGTTCACCGATGGAACGATGGCCTGCGTCGGCGTGAACGGCCTGGGCGAGATCGGCATCGGTACGACTGACACGCCGATCCGCACTGCCGTCGTGACTCCGGGCGTGAGCTCCGTCGCCTTCCCGTTCGCGTTTCGAGCGAGCTTCGCGATGACGCTGAGCGGCGAGGCGTGGAAGTGGGGCTCTGCAGACCTGCGTGGTGACACGATGACTGCGGGGATCCTCTCGCCGGTGCGAGCACCCAACCTCGATGGAATGACGCAGATCGACTCAGGAGGTCGCGCAGCATGCGGCGTCCGCGACGGCGCGGTGTTCTGCTGGGGCCAAGGTTCCCTGCTGGCCGATGGCGTGTTCCTCCGCTCACCGACTCCCGTGCGAGTCCTGCCGCCGTGAGGCGTCTCCACTCGCTCGTGATGGAGTCGAGGGCGGGGATGCCGAGCGACGCGAAGGCTGCGATGACTCTGGCATGCGGCACCTGACGCTCGCCTGCGCCCGGGACGAGTGACGAGCTCCTCCACGCTTCGACCGCGTCTGCGACGCCACGGGCTCGCGCTCGCGGCGCTCGGCGTCGTGTTGCTCTCGTGCGTCCTCGGTGCGTGGAGCTTCCCCGAGCTGTTCGTGGTGCCGCTCTCTGGGCCCAGCGATTGGGAGCCCGTGCCCATCGCGGGCGTGCAGACGGAGTGCTCCGAGGTCGCGGGGTCCGTGCCGTTCACGCTGTGTGTGCACCGCACCGCCGAGAGCTCCAGCCGCGACCTCGTGATCCACCTCCACGGTCGGCGCGGCAACGCCACCTGGTGGAACGATCGCGAGTACTACACCGGTGAGGTCCACGCGGAGTGGGCGCGCGTCGGCACGCCTGCGCCAGTCGTGGTCGGCGTCTCGTTCGGGCCGCTCTGGCTTCTCACCGACGAGAACGTCGAGGAAGGATCCCCCGCGCTTCTCGACGTGTTCGATCAAGAGGTCGTCCCGGCGATCGAGCGCGCGATCGGCTTCGAGCCGCGCCAGCGAATCGTCGTCGGCGAATCGATGGGCGCCGTGAACGCGCTCCTTCTGGTGCTGCGTCGACCCGGTCGCGTCGACCGCGCGGCAGCGCTCTGTCCACCGCTCTCCACGGGCTCTCCGTTCGTGGGCTTCGTCGAGACCAGCGCGCTCGTCGCGGAGTCGAGCACGACGTGGCAGCGCGCGTTCATGCTGCGTGGCCTCGGGCGTCACTTCTTCCGCTCCGAGGCCGCGTGGCACAGACACAATCCGGTTCGCCTTGCAGCCGCCGCGCGCCCCGAGCAGACGCCATCGCTCTACCTGCTCTGCGGCCGCCGCGACGACTGGGGCTGCATGGAGGGCTCGCTCGCGCTGGTCGAAGCGGCCCGCGGGCGGAACCTCGCGCTGGACTGGCATCCACGCGACGGCGGCCACTGCGACGTCGATGTCCCGAGCTTGGCGCGCTTCCTCGCGCGGTGAGCTGCGCGATGTCCTCGGAAGGGGCTCGCGCCGTGCCGGCGCGTCAGCGGCGCCCAGCGCGCTTCTTCGGCTTCCCTTCCGCCGCTTCGATGAACACGAATCGCATGTCCGTCTGGACGTGCCGCGCGCTCTCCACGCGCATGGTCAGCGCGTCCACCTCGAGGCGTCCGGTCCAGCGGAGCTCGATCGTCTCGGGGTCGCCGTTGTCGTCCTCTCCGTGCGAGGTCTCCGAGAACGAGAGCACGCCGTCGACGAGCTCCCAATGCCCTCGCCCGGCACCGCGAAACGCTCGGTGGAACCACGTCGCGACGTCCAACGGAGGCTCTTCGGCGACGACAGGGACGCTGACGACGAGACCGTCGTCGTAGAAGCGAAAGTACTGAACCGACTGCGACGACTCCTCCAAGGGACCTCGGTAGAGACCATCGAAACGCAGTCGCGCGGAGTCGCTCGTGGTCATCGCCAGCGTCAGGCTGACAGAAGCGTCGGCGCGCGTGAACCATCGACGTAGGCTTGACGGATCGCGCGTGCGTCGCCGAACGTTGCTGCGCTCCAGTCTCGGAGCGACTCGAACGGAGCCTCACGTGCGTCGCTGCCTGCGCGTCTCTCTCGTCCTCGCCTCGCTGCTCGCGCTCTCGGCGTGCGGTGCGTCGTCATCGTCGTCTTCCTCGGGATCGAGCACGGCGGATCCGAGCAGCGGGCGCCCCGCGATCGCGCGGTGGGAGGACGAGACGCTCGGGCCTCTGCGCCTCGGGATGAGCGAGGCGGAGATCGTGTCGGCGATCGGAGAGCCCGTGAGCCGACCCGGGTTCCAGGAGATGGAGGCGACGGGCGATCGCGTCGCGACCTGGATGTGGCCCGACCTCGGCATCGAGCTCTCGATGGTCGAGGTGGAGGGCAGGCCGACGATCGCCGCGATCATCCTGCGCGCGCCGTGTGGCTTCGTCGCCGGCCATGGGGGTGTGTCGCTCGGCAGCGCGCGAGAGGACGTGATCGCGGCCTACGCCGACGTGCCCGTGCACGAAGACGACGAGCCGCGTGACGATGCCGCGCGCCCCGAGCGCTTCGTGATCGGCAATGCGTACGCGCGCCTCGCCTACACGTTCACGGACGGCCGCGTGAGCGGCATCTTCCTCGGGTCCACCGGCGCCGAGTGACGCGAGGACGAGCATGAGCAAGAGCCCCGTCGTCTACGCGCCTGCCGTCGACGCCGCGATGAGCGCGGCGAGCACCGAGGCACAACGCACGTTCAAGTACTTCTGGCGCGAGCTCACGTGGGAGCAGCGCCGGATCATCCCGGGCCTCGAGCTCTCCGCGATCAAGGCCGCGTTCGCCGATCCGGGCGGGAAGGTCGAAGAGGTCGAGCACATGTGGCTCGGCGACGTGACGTTCGACGGCGACGTGCTCGAGGGCACGCTGCTCAACCGACCGAACACCGTGCGCTCGGTGCGCGCGGGCGATCGCGTGCCCCTCGCGCGCGATCGGCTCGAGGACTGGATGTACACGATGGAGGGGCGCGTCTACGGCGGGCACACGATCCAGGTGCTGCGCGGGCGCATGACGTCCGAGGCGCGGCGCGATCACGACGAGGCGTGGGGCTTCGACTTCGGTGATCCTCGCGCCGTCGCGCTCGTGCCGGCGTGGCCGGGCAACGCGAGCCGCGATCCGGACGTCGAGCACCCGATGTCGGAGAACATGTCGAAGCCGCTCGCCGAGCAGATCGCCGAGAACCGCGACGCGTTCCTGCGATCGACCGATCCGTCCGGCCTCACGATGCTGCACGCGATGGCGCTCGGGGGCAGCGCGGGCTGCGTGCGCGTGCTCTTGGATGAAGGCGCAGATCCGGTGGCTCGCACGCGAAGCGGCAAGACGCCACGCATGCTCGCCGAGCAGCTCGGATGGTCGCGGGTGATCGAGCTGCTCGCGGCCGCGGAGCGGCGCGCTGCGACCGACGCGTGAGCTTCACCTACGGGGGATCCACGGGGGCGCCATGACCCCTCTCTCGCGCACCTCGCCCCGTCGAGCGCTTCCTCGCGATCCCGCAGCAGCGGACTTTCACCGTGTGAGCGGATGCGCGACGAATCTCGCGTCAGCCTCTTGCCAAGCGCGCGTGTTCGCGGCGATGGTGGAAGGTGCAGTGTCGATCCTCGGCAAGCTGAAGGTGAAGAGCGAGACCCGCGAGTCGTCGTCGGCGAAGCGCGAGATCCCCTCCACGCTGCGCGGCATCCGCGTGGTCACGCGCATCACGGACTTGTTCGTGCGTGCGCTCGAGAAGGGCGCGCCCCCGACGACGTTGACGCTGACGCTCGCCGACGAGATCGTCCTGTTCGATCACGCGGGCGAGGTGCTCGGCACCGACGGTGCGGCGGCCGTCGCAGCAGGGGCGGACGCGTGGCGCGCATTCCTCCGCAGCTGGGCGCAGAAGACGCTCAAGGTCGAGCTCGTGTTCGAGGCGAGCGAGACGACGCTCGTCTGAGCCGCGACGCCCGCGCGAACGCTGTGTCTTCGGCGTCTTGGGCCGCGAGGTGCTCGTCGAAGATCTCCACGATCGCCGCCGCGACGACGCGCACGCGCGGCACCTTGCGGAGCTCGTGCCGCATCGTCAGGAAGAAGCGCAGGCTCGGCAGCGGCGGATCGACCACCAGGCGCTCGAGGCCCGCGTAGCCGACGCCGACACCGAGCGCGACGATCCCGAGCCCTTCGCGCGCGGCCTGCACACGCGCATCGACCGAGGTGGCGCTGAAGGGATGACGACGCGCCCCACGGCTCGCGAGGCTGCCGTCGGCTCCGTGCGGCGTGGCATCGACGCCGATGAAATCGAGCGAGGTGATCGCGTCCGCCTCGAGGCGTCGTGAAGGCACGTGCCGCGCGAGGTAGTCGGGGCTCGCGTAGAGACCGACGCGGATCTCTCCCAGCGCACGCTCGGTGAGCACGCGCGAGGACGAGCGACCGTTCCTCACCGCGAGGTCGGCCTCACGCCCGGCGAGATCGGCGTAGCGAGACTCGACGACGACCTCGACGTGCGTCTCGGGATGGACGCGCTGCACGCGCGCAGCCGCCACCGCCATCGCCGGGCCGAAGCCATCGGGCACGGACACACGCACGGTGCCTGCGTGCGCGGAGCGCGCGTCCGACGGATCACGCGCCAGCGCACGCAGCGTCGTCTCGAACTGCTCGGCTGTCGCGACCAACGCCAACGCCTCGTCCTCGAGGCGCGCGCCCTTGGTCGTGCGCTGGACCACAGCGTGGCCCAGTGTGCGCTCGAGCGCGTCGATGCGTCGCGAGATCGTGGAGGTCGAGAGGCCGAGCGACTGCGCAGCACCGAGGAAGCTGCCGTGTCGGTGCACGGCGAGGAGGTACCGGAGGTCGTCCCACGGGAGCTGCTCGATGCGCATGGATGCACACCATGATGCGCCGGCGCCCGCGCGGATCGACCTCGTTTTGGGCATTGCGTGTTGCGTGGGCGCAAAACGGTCTCGCGAGCTCGCACATCGCGACGTCGAGGGCTCGCGACCATCCTGCCGTCATGGACATCGCAGTGCTGGGCGCGGGCGCCATCGGGAGCACCTTCGCGCATCGACTCGCACGGAGTGGTCACGACGTGACCGTGATCGCGCGTGGAACGCGCCTGGCGCAGCTCGAGCGTGACGGCGCGATCGTGCTCGCGTCGGGTGAGCGCACCCCGGTTGCCGTGCACGCGCGGCTCGACGAGGCGAAGGCCTACGATCTCGTGCTCGTCACCGTGCTGGCGACGCAGGTGGACGCCGTGCTCGACGCGCTGACGCGCAGCGCCGCGCGCGCCGTGATGTTCATGTTCAACACCTTCGATCCGATCGTGCCGCTCGAGCGCGCGGTGGGCGCCTCGCGCTTCGTGTTCGGCTTCCCCGGCGGCGTCTTCGCGCTGCTCCTCGACGGCGTCCTCGATCCCCAGATCCGTCGCGGCACGACGGTGAGCGATCCGGGCTGGGCGAGGGTCTTCTCCGACGCGGGCATTCCATCGGTCGTGGAGAAGGACATGCACGGCTGGCTGCGCTCGCACGCCGCGCTGGTGGCGCCGCTCATGTCGATGAGCACCGTGGCGGTGCAGCGCGGGAGCATCACGTTCGCCGAGGCGCGACGCTACGCGCGCGCGATGAAGGAAGGCTTCGTGTTGGTGCGCCGGCTGGGGCATCGCCTCTTGCCGTGGAGCGTCGCGCTCGTGGGCGCCTTTCCGCGCGAGGTGATCGCGTCGCTGCTCTGGCTCGCGAGCCGCACGAAGGTGCTCCACGACCTCGGCCGCCTGGGGACGACGGAGCCGCGCATGCTCATCGACACGATGTCGCGCCTTGCGCCCGCCGAGACGCGAGCTCTCGTCGCGATCCGACCGTGAAGATCACGCCTCGAGCTTGCGGCTCCGCAGGAAGAGACCCACGGCGCCGCCGAGACCGAGCAGACCGATGAAGCCTGCGCAGCATGCGCAGCCGCCGCTGGCCTGCATGCTCGTCGTGTTCTCGTCGATCGCGCCGTCGTCGATCATCAGGATGATCGGGTCGGCGCCGGTCGCGATGTCGTCGGAGCGCATGCGCTCCCAGCGCTCGACCTCGCTGTTGAAGTACGGGATGCCCCCGGTCGCGACGCAGGAGAGCACGATCGCGAGGAGCGCTCCGCAGCCGAGACATCCAGCGCCGATCTGCGAGGTCTAATTGTTCATCGACGCGGACCCTAACGCGCCTCTCGTGCGCTCTGAAAGGGTGGCGAGCCCTCATGCGTAGGGCTGCTACCGTCCCTCCCCATGGCGCCGCCGACCTTTCTCTCCACAGTCCGCGATCTCGATCGGCTCCGGCAGATCATCGCCGTGCTGGTCCGTCACGGGTTCGGCGAGATGCTGTCGCGCACGGCGCTCGGGTCGCTCGTCGTTGGCAAGAGCGAGACGGGCAACCGCGCGCTCGGTGAGCGTGTTCGCCTGGTCGTCACCGACCTCGGCCCCTCGTTCGTCAAGCTCGGCCAGATCATGTCGACCCGGCCGGACCTCGTGCCGGCCGAGGTCATCCTCGAGCTCAAGAAGCTCCAGGATCGCGTGCCGCCGGTGCCGTTCCCGGAGATCAAGACGCAGATCGAGACCGACCTCGGCGCGCAGATCCACGAGGTGTTCGAGGCGTTCGACGAGACGCCGCTGGCCTCTGCCTCGGTCGGGCAGGTGCATCGCGCGCGCATCCGCCTCGAGGACGGCTCGCCGCGCGACGTCGTCGTCAAGGTGCAGCGGCCGAACATCAAGCAGACGATCGAGCGCGACATGGAGCTGCTCTTCCTGCTCGCGGGCGCGGTCGAGCGCGCGATCCCGGAGTCGCGCATCTACTCGCCGAGCAAGATGGTGAGTGAGTTCGATCGATCGATCTCCGCCGAGCTCGACTTCGGCCTCGAGGCCGATCACGCCGTGCGCTTCGCCAAGAACTTCGAGGGCCTGCCCCACGTGCGGTTCCCCAAGATCTACCGGCGCATGTCCTCCAAGCGCGTGCTGGTGCTCGAGTTCTTCGACGGGCTCAAGGTCTACGACGCGGTGAAGCGCGGCTTCGACGGTGAGGACATCACCCGCACGATGCTCTCGATCACCATCAAGAGCATCTTCGAGGACGGCTTCTTCCACGCCGATCCGCACCCTGGGAACATCCTCATCATGGGCCAGGCGGCGGCGCCCGTGATCGGCATGATCGATCTCGGCCTCGTCGGACGGCTCACGCCGCAGCTCCGCGACAAGACGATCGACCTCATGGTCGCCGCGGTGCAGGAGGACTACCGCGGTCTCGCGGACGCGCTCTACGCGATCGGTACGCCGACCAAGAAGGTCGACCGCAACGCGTTCGAGGCCGAGGTCACGCAGCTCGCGCAGAAGTACCTCGGCAAGCAGCTGGCGGAGATCGAGGTGTCGGCGCTCATCCGCGACCTCGTCAACGGCGCACAGAAGTACGGGCTCGAGATCCCGCCCGACTTCCTGATGGTGGGCAAAGCCATCATGACGATGGAGGGCGTGGGCAAGGAGATCTCGCCTCACTTCGATCTCTACGAGGAGATGAAGCCGTACTTCCTGAAGCTCCTCCAGCAGCGCTACTCGCCGGAGAAGATGCTCCCCGAGATCCTGCGCTCGCTCTCCCGCATCTCGGGCGCGGCCACGGACTTCCCGCTCCAGGCGCAGGAGATCCTCGAGGACCTGCGACAAGGGAGGCTCGAGCTCCGCACGAAGGACTCGGCGCAGATCGCGCAATACGACCTCATCGGTCGCCGCATCTACTCGGGCATCGTCGTGGGCTCGCTGCTCGCGGGCAGCGCGTTCCTCGTGGCCGCCAACGCGTTCTGGACCGGTGCCCTGTTCTTCCTGATGGCGCTCGCGTGGGGCGGCGGTCACTCGCTTCTCGCGACGTGGATGGGACGAAAGAAGAAGAGCTGACGCTGCGATTCGCACGAAACCAGCCAGCGGAGCGAGAGGGAACCATGCGGAGCATCGCGCAGAAGCTGCTCGACGACGGCCGTGCAGAAGGTCGAGTCGAAGGTCGAGTCGAAGGTCGCCTCGAAGGTCGGCTCGAGGGACTTCGCGCAGCGCTCCGCCTGCAGCTGCGGCTCAAGCTCGGCCCCGGCACCGACCTCCGACCCATCGACACCGCGGACGAGCTGACCCTCGAGCGCTGGGCGGTGCGGGTGTTGACGGCTCAGTCTGCCGAGGACGTGTTCTCGGCGTGAGCGCGGGCCGCGTCAGGCGGCGAGCGCATCGGCCAGCGCGAGCCACGCGGGGACGGTGACGATCGAGGCGAGCGAGGTCGTGACGATGGCGCGTGCGACAGGCGCCGAGTCCCCGCCCACCTCCTCGACCATCGCGAAGGTGCTGATCGCCGCAGGCACGGAAGCGAGGAGCACGAGCGCGCGGAGCTCGTCGCGCGTGACGGCCGAGACGGAGCGGAGCACGAGCGCGAGCACGAGCGTCGCGGCGGGCACGACCAAGAGGCGCACGAGCACGAACGCGAGCTGACCCCGCGGACGCTCGAGCGAAGGTGCGCGCGCGCCGAGGAACAGGCCGAGCACGAAGATGCCGAGCGGCGAGGCTGTCTTGCCGAGGACGTCGAGCGCTCGGAAGCTGGCATGGACGAGCGGGTGCGTGTCGAGCGCGAGCGCGTCGAGGCCCCATGCGAGCAGCGCGCCGACGATGGGCGACATCGCGAGGGGGCTCGTGATCAGTCGTCGCGCGAGCCGCTTCGGATCGGTGCCTCCGCCCTCGCGCTCGAGAAGTGCCGTGCCGAGCGTGACTGTGAGGGCCACGTGCACCGACACGATCGTGCTCGCGAGCGCGAGGTGATCCTCGCCCAGCCACGCGGCTACGAGCGGCAGGCCGAGGTACGCCGAGTTGCCGAAGAGCGCGACGAGCGCGAGCGTGCCTCGTGACGGCAACGTCTCGCCGCTCACGACCCGACCTCCGAGAGCGAGCGACACGGCGACACCGACGAGGAGCGGTGCACCGGCGAGCACCACGACCGGCCAGCGCAGCGCGAGCTGTCGCGAGGGATCGAGGAAGCTCGCCACGACCAGCGCAGGGAACGCGATCGCGAGCGCGAAGCGGTTGAGCGCAGCCATCGCCTGCGCGCTGGTGACCGTGGAGGTCTCGAGCCAGCGTCCTCGACGGGCGAGCACACCGAGGACGAGAGGGAAGAGCAGCGTCACGAGCGCGGCGAGCACGGCCGCCTCTTCTACGGGCTGAGGTGCCCCGACGCACGCGAGGGCCGAAGCGTGACCGGTTGGTCAGCTCGCTGCGGCGAGCGCCGGCTCGAGCGCGGGCTCGGGGCTGACCGCGGGCTCGTTCCCCGCGGTCGGAGCCGCCTCCTTCGAGGCTGCGGCGGCGGCGCGGCGCTTGGCCCTGCGGGCCTCGTCCTGCTTCTGCGCCTCGGTGCCCAGCCACTTCTTGCGCGTGCCCATCAGGTGATCGAACCACGGCTTGGTGACGCACCAGTTGGCGTCCTGGTCGGGCGCCATGTGGTGGTCGTAGTGCCAGGGTAGGTGCTCCTTGGCCCACTCCGGGTCGAGGTGGGAGCGCTTGTGCTGCACGTAGTAGTTTCCGATCGCGTAGAGCACCGTTCCCGTGAAGAACGGGGCGATCGGGAACAGCGGCAGGTGAGCGAGGGCTGCGACGGCGAGGCCGAGCGCCTCGCGGCCCTGGGCGTGATCGCCGAACACGGAACGCTCGTAGTCGTGATCGATCATCTCGTGGAGGCGCACCGAGCGGTGGTGCTCCATCCAGTGGAAGCGGAAGAACGAGCCCTTCTTCCGGCCCGCCGGGTGCAGCACGTACTTGTGGATCATCCACTCGCTAGCGTTCGCGTAGAGGAGCCCGAGGGGGATGCCGATCATGACGTGAGCCTCGTGGGAAAGGGTCGCCTCGCGTCCGGTTCAAAACGTGACCGGACAGTCGCGATATCTTATGGCATCGCTCCGCGGCCGTGTCCAGCACGAAAAAGCGCGTGACCCGATCGTCCGCGGCACCTGCGTCGAGAAGGCCGCGCCGCGCCAGCGAGGCCTCGGCCGGGGCACGCTCGACGGCGAGCGTGGCGGTCGCGAGCGCCCCCGCGGAGCGTCCCGGCGCACCCGGCGGCAAGCGCGATCGCAACCGACGCGAGCGCACCACCCAGCTCGGTCAGACGGCGCTCTCGCTCTTCCTCGCGCGCGGCATCGAGGTCGTCACGATCGACGACATCTGCCGCGCCGCCGACGTCGCGAAGGGCTCGTTCTATCGCTACTTCACCGACAAAGAGGCGCTGGTGGAGGCGCTGGTGTCGCCCGTCGATCAGGCGGTGCGCGAGGCGCTCGATGCGTGCGAGCTGCGCCTGCGCGAGGCCGAGGACGCCACATCGCTCAACGCCGCGTACCAAGGGCTCGCGCTCGCCCTGTTCCCCGTGGCGATCGGGCACCTCGACGTGTTTCGTCTGCACCTCCAGGAGCGCGCCGCGCCGCCGGTGGGCGCGCGCGCGCCGCTCGCTGCGTTCGCCAAGACGATCGACGACGGCTCGGTGCGCCTCACGCAGGTCGCCGTGGACAGAGGCCTCCTCCACGTGAGCGATCCGCGCATCTCGGCGTTCATCGTGGTGGGGGCGATCGAGCGGCTCGCGCACGCGGTGCTGAGCGGTGCGCTCGACGCCTCGCCGATCGACATCCTCACCACGCTCATCCGCCTGGTGCTCGACGGCGTGCGCACGCGATCGAAGGACGAGCGAGAGGCGCGACGATGACCGAGCCTGCAGCACCGGACCCGAACGTCGCGACGCAGCCGACCGCGCGCGAGCTCGAGCTGGCCCAGCTCTCGCCCGTGCGGAGCATGGCGGCCATCTCGTTCAGCTTCCTGCTCTTCACGCAGATCCTGTCCCGCGTGGGCGCGGTCACCCTCGCGGTGTTGATGCCCTCAGCGTTCCCCGCGCAGCCCGACGAGTCCACGATCGTGGTGCCCGGCACGGTCGGGCTCGTGGCGATGCTCCTCATGAACGTGGTCAACGCCGCGCTCGCAGGCCTGATCGCGGGACGCATCGGGCGCGTGATGCGCGTCGCGCACGGCGGGGTGCTCGGCGCCATCCTCGGCATGTTCGCTGCGATCTCGATGGAAGCCCTCCAGGGCTTTCCGGGGTGGTTCGCGATCGGCTACCTGGTGACGCCGCCGCTCGGCGCGACCCTCGGTGGCTGGCTCGCGTCGCGCGTAACGCCATCGAGGGGGCCGGTGCTGGTCTCCGAGCCAGTGCCCGGACGCGCGAAGCCGAGCGACGATTCATAGCGTCGAAGTCTTCGATTCGTAGCAACGGCGCTTCGGCCGTGAGGTCGGATCGCGCGAACGCCTGGCATTTCGCAGTGGCCCGGCGGCTGCTGAAGGGGTGGCGAGGAGCCCCCCATGAAGCCCACCACGATCCTTCGTTCCGCGTCCCTGCGACGCCGCGAGCCGGTGCTCGCGATCGTCAGCGTCGTCCTCGCGGTCGGCGCGCTCGTCTTGCTGCGCGCGCCCGCGTCGGGCGCCGTGCCCACGCAGCCT
>JAFLCL010000138.1 GCA_017303575.1 Deltaproteobacteria bacterium | reverse complement strand
GCCTGCGCGCGAGCGGGCGCGCGCGAGCCAGCGCGCCGCGTCCTCACGACGACCTCGACCGAGCCACGCGGCCGCGCCCCGGCAGAGCGCGACCACGGCGAGCGCGACGACCTCACGATCGTCCTCGAACGCGAGCGGATCGGCGAAGACCACGAGCTCCGCGCGCATCCACGTGCGGGCTTGCGCGTCTTCGTGCGCAGGATCGCGACCGAGCGCGGACGAGGCCACGAGCGCGATGCCCAGCGCCTCGAGGAAACGCAGCGCACGCTCGCGCTCACGCGATCCCGCAGGCTCGAGGGCGTCGAGCGCCGCGAGCGCGTCCTCGAGCGCCGCGGCGTACTCGCCCTTCCAGCGTGAGGCCTCGGCGCGTCTCAGGAAGAGATCGCCTGCGAGCGCGCGCGTGTCGTCCACGGCGCTCGACACGAGGGCCAGGCCTCGGCTCGCGTGCGATCGCGCGACCACGAGATCGTGGGCCTCGATCGCGCGCTCGGCCGCGTCGCGGAACGACGTCGCGGCGAGGATCGGCTCGCCGCCGCGCTCGAGGTGATGACCGACACGGGAGGGCTCCGCGCCCGCGTCACGGAGGCCCAGGCCTGCGAGGCGATGGGCGACACGACGATCGTCGTCGGGGATCATCGCGTACGCCGCGTCCGCGA
Organism: Deltaproteobacteria bacterium; assembly: GCA_017303575.1. Lineage (GTDB taxonomy): Bacteria > Myxococcota_A > Polyangia > Polyangiales > Sandaracinaceae > JAFLCL01. The sequence continues at coordinate 20,895 of JAFLCL010000138.1, read as the reverse complement.
CGAGCGCGCTCTTGGGTCGATACAGCACGCGGGCGCGCACGTCGTGCTCGACGAGCTCGGAGCGCGCGAGCTCGTCGAGGCGCGCGCCCACGTCGGGCAGCGAGAGACCCGGCACCAGCGCGGCGATCGCCTCGGGCGCGGAGGGCTCACGGAGGAGCGAGATCGCACGCAGCACGCGACGCGCCTCCTCCGACACGCGGAGGATGCGCTCCTCGATCGCGGCGAGGATGCTCGTCGGCGCAGCCGCGCCTCGGAGGTGCGCCGCACAGAGCTCGCGCAAGAAGAACGGGTTGCCCTCGCCTGCGCTGACGATCGCCGCACGTGCGTCGGCAGCGTCAGCACCGGGCAAGGCCTGCTCGACGAGCGACTTCGCCGCGCGCGGAAGGAGCGGCGCGAGGCGCTGCGTCTCCACGTGAGCATCGCCCGAGCCCTCGAGCACCTTCGAGAGAGAGGCACGCGTGTCGTCAGGCGCTGTGCGCACCATCCCGAGCGCGACGAGAGGCCGAGCGACGAGCGCGGCGAGCGCCTGCGCGAGGAGCTCGATCGAGCTCGGGTCCGCGTGCTGCGCGTCGTCGATGGCGATCAGCACGGGCTCGACCGCGACAGCGGCGATCCAGTCGTGGAACGCGCGACGCTCGCGATCACCGCGGAGGAACGCATCGCCCCGCATCACGTGATCGCGCTGCGTGGGATCGACGCTCTCCGCGTCGGCGATCGGCACGCGCGCGAGATCTCCCAGATCCCTGAGGAGTGCGGCGCGGCGATCCTCCGCGATCTCGAGCGTCTCCACGTGCGAGGCGAGCTTGTCGCGGCGCACGTCGATCGACTCACCGTCTTCGATGTGCGCCGCCGATCGCACGAGACGCACGATCACCGAGAGGGGCGCGTCGTGATCTCCCGCGTCGAGGCGGACGTCGAGCACGCGCGTGGCACCGTCCATCTCGCGTCCCACGCGCGAGAGCACGGCCTCGAGCACGGCGGTGCGACCGATGCCCGTGTCGCCCTCGACCACGATCGCGCGCGCGATCGGCTCGCCCAGGGCCTCGTCGATCGAGCTCACGATCGCGCCCACCTCGCGATCGCGACCGAAGAGCTTGGGGCGAGGCGCACCGCCCGTCACCCGTGTCTCCTCGCTCTCCTCGGCGAACGCGGCCACGTCGTCGTCGAGGCCGATGCCGCCGCCCGCGCCGTGGCCCGCGCCTCGTGCGATCGCGATCGCGCGCTCCACGGCCTCGCCCACGGGGACACGACCGGCGACGGTTCGACCCGCGACGATCCCGATGCGCACGGTCGCGTCGGCGTCGAGGAGGCGTCGTGCACAACGACGCGCGCGGGCAACGCGATCGCGCGTGGCCCCTTCGTCGGAGAACGACGCGACGAGCGCGCCCTCGGCCGAGAGCTCCACGCGGCCGTCACTCCGCTCGACGATGCCGCGCAGCTCGACGGTCGTTCGATCGGGCTCGTCGGCGCGCTGGGTCGCGTCGGTCGCGCGGCGCTCCTCGGAGGGCAGCGCGACGAGCACCAAGACGAGGCGCTGCTCGCGGTGCGAGAGGCCCGCGAACGTGAGGGCGCCGAGCGCAACGCTTTGATCACGCGCGCCGCCGCCGAGCGCGTCGAGCTCTCGCACGACAGCATCGCCATCGGGCGGTCGCTGCGAGGCGTCCTTGCTCAGCATGCGGAGCACGAGCCGCTCGAGCTCGGGCGAGATCGCGGGCACGAGCTTGCGCGGAGGCTCGGGCTCCTCGAGCAACACGGCCGCGAGCGCCGCGAGCATCGTCTCGCTCACGAACGGGCTGCGACCCACGAGGCACTCGTAGAGCAGACATCCGAGCGCGAACACGTCGGCCGCAGGGCCAACGCTCTTGCTTCCGCGGACCTGCTCGGGGGCCATGTAGTGAGGCGTGCCGATCGCGGCGTCGGTCTTGGTCACCGTCGCGCCGCGGAGCGCGTGGTGACGCGCGATCCCGAAGTCGATGAGGCGAACGTCCGCGCCATCGATCGCGCCCTGGCCCACGGCCTGACCCACGAGGAAGACGTTCGAGGGCTTGATGTCGCGGTGCACGATGCCGCGTCGGTGCGCGACGCCGAGCGCGCGTGCGACGGCGCGGACCACGTGCGTCACCTCGTGGGGCGCGAGCGTGCCGCGCTCGAGGCGATCCGAGAGGCTCTCGCCCTCGAGCCACTCCATCGCGAGGTAGGGTCGACCATCCTCGAGGCGACCGTGACCGAGGTAGCCGACGATCGCGGGATCCGAGAGCGTCTCGAGAAGGCGTGTCTCGCGGAGGAAACGCGCCTCTTCGTCGACCGTCTGTCGCGTGATCTTGATCGCGACAGGTCGCGCGCTCTCGAGGTCGATCGCGCGATGCACCTCGCCCATGCCGCCCGCGCCCGCGAGACGCTCGACGCGGAAGCGTCCACCGACGAGCGTGCCCGGCGCGAGCGTCAACGCCCCTCGAGCTCCTCGATCGTCTTGGGCCAGTTGTCCTTCAAGAGCCGAGAGAGGCTGCGATCGGCGAGCAGCTTTCCGCCGGTCTGACAGCGCGGGCAGTAGTTCGACTCGTTCTCCGCGTAGACGATGCGCTGCACCTTCGTGCCGCACACGGGGCACGGCTGGCCGTACTTGCCGTGCACGGCCATCTCGGGACGGAACGCTGTGACCTTCGTCGGGAACTCGGTCGCGGCCTCCTTCGAGAGAAGCTCGGTCCACTGCGTGAGCACCCGCTGCGTGGTCGTGTAGAGGCGCGCGATCTGCTCTTCCGTGAGGCGATCGCTGCGCGTCACCGGCGAGAGCTGCGCGGCGTGGAGGATCTCGTCCGAGTAGGCGTTGCCGATGCCGGAGAAGAGGCGCGGATCGGTGAGCGCGCGCTTGAGCGTGTGACGCTCACGGAGGAGCGCTTCGCGGAAGGTGGGCAGGTCGACCTCGAGCGGCTCCACGCCGCCGCGCGAGAAGGTGGCGAGCGCTTCTCTGCCGCGCACGAGGTGGATCGATGCGCGCTTCTTCGTCGAGGCCTCGGTGAAGATCAGGCTGCCGGTGGGGAAGTCGAACGCGCCGAGGCCGACCTTGCCGGGCACCTTGTCGCCCCGCTTCTTCCACTGGAACCGGCCCGACACCATGAGGTGCACGACGACGAAGAGATCGTCCTCGAGCGCGAAGACGATGCGCTTGCCGATGCGCGCGAGCGAGAGCACGCGCTTGCCCACGACCTCGCGCACCGGTGGATCGACCGAGCGCAAGACGAACGGCGAAGCGAGCCTCAGCGCCTCGAGCGGTTGGCCCACGACGCGGGGCTCGAGCGCACGGAGGTACGTCACGATGTCGGGCAGCTCGGGCACGGCGGGGGCTCTGCTGGGCGAGTCTATCCGCGAAGACGCCGCGATTGCGTACGCTCTCCGTCATGCCCCGTGTCCTCACAGTCCTCGCGTTCGGTGTGTTGCTCTCCTTCTCGCTGCGGGCGCGGGCGGACGAGCTGGCCGAGGAGTTCGTCCAGGAGGAAGCGCCGAGCGTGACCGCGGAGGCCTCGAGCGAGACCACGACGAGCGAGACCACGACGAGCGAGACCACGACGAACGGGACGACGACGAACGAGGTCGCGAGCGGGTCGCTGCCTCCGCTCGACGCGTCGAGGGTCGCTGGCGAGGCCCAGCCGACCGAAGCAGACGAAGAGGACGCGCGCATCGCGGCGGGGCTCGCGGAGCGTCGACGACTTCGCCCTTGGCACATCCTCTTCGGCAACCTCACGTGGGCGGCGAGCAACGTCGCGACGATCTTCGGCTTCATCGCGTTCAGCGATCGCTACGGCTTCGACGGAAACCCCGCGAGCACCGGCTGCGCGCGATCGAGCGCGGTCTTCGGCGACACGTGCCCGGCCGGGAGCCTCCCGCTCGCGCACGTCGTCTCGATCACCGCGCTCACGCTCTTCTACGGCTCGGCGTTCACGATCGGCGCCGTGATGCCCGACCCGCTCGGCGTCGGCGAGGGACCGAGCGCGCGCTCGACCGAGATCAACGTACACCGCGCGCTGCGGTGGACCTCGCTCGCGATCATGGCGCTCCAGATCGTGCTCGGCGCGATCTCGCAGAACGTGGAGCTCAACGACTTCGGCGCCGATCGCGCGATGGCCGCCACGCACCTCGCCCTGGGCACGGTGAGCTGGGGCGTGATCACCGCGCAGGGCCTCGTGGGCTCGCTCCTGGCCTATTGAGAGAGCGAGAGAGCGAGAGAGCGAGAGAGCGAGAGAGAATTCCCCGCTTCGAGTGGGGCCGCAGAGGTGGGGGGTCCGAAGCTCAGACATCCTCGGCCTTCGGCCTGGGGAACTCGCCCTGGACCCCCCACTCCGCGTCCCTCGGGCGTTGCGAAGAGCCATGGATTCTGGGCGATCGCGAGGTGTGTCGGATCCTGAGGCCAGAGGTCCCTCGACCCAGACAAACCGAGTCAGGGCCAGGGATCGGAGAAGCGCGGGTCGGTGAGGAACGTGTCGTCGCGCAGCGCGTCGAAGAGCGCCATCACGTCGGCGCGCTCTTGCTCGCTCAGCGTGAAGCCGTGGAGGAAGAGGTTCTTGAGCGGGCTCTCGGCGCCCACGCCCGCGTAGTCGCCCGACTCGATCGTGCGGCCGCCGGCGGCGTAGTGATCGAGCGCCGCGTCGAGGTCCACGACCGAGCCGTCGTGCATGTAGGGCGCGGTCTCGGTGATGTTGCGCAGCGTCGGCGCGCGGAAGCGGCCCATGTCGCGCGGCGAGCCCGTGTGCTCGTAGAGGCCCCGGTTGGGCTCGGGGTAACCGCCGCGTCCGTCGATGTTGTAGAGGCCGGTGTTGTGGAACTGGATCTCGGGGATCGTGGTGCCGCCGTGCATCACGCCATCGGTGAAGTTGAAGCCACCGTGGCAGTGGAAGCACTCGAGCCGCTCGGAGTTGAAGAGATCCAGACCCCGCAGCGCGGACTCGCTCAACGCCGTGCGATCGCCTCGGTAGAAGTAGCGATCGTAGGGCGCATCGAACGAGAGCATCGTGCGCTCGAAGGCAGCGATCGCGCGCACGGCGTTGGGCACCCTGATCGGATCCGCCTCGCCCGGATACGCCTCGGCGAAGAGATCGGGATAGAGCGGCTCGGCGCGGAGGCGCGCGACGAGCTCGTCCTCCATGTTCGCCAGGCCGAGCTCCACGGGGTGCTCGCCGAAGATCGGCACGAGCGCCTGATCCTCGAGCGCGACGAGCGCAGGGTTGGCCCACGTCTGCGTGGGGTTGTACGCGACGTTCGTGAGCGACATCGCGTTGCGCGGGGTGTGGTCTCCCGTGGAGCCGACCGACACGAGCCGACCATCGGTGAACGCGCGCTCCTGCGCGTGACAGCTGCCGCAGCTCTGCGTCTGGTTGCCGCTCATGCGCACGTCGTAGAAGAGACGACGGCCGAGCTCGACCTTCGCGGCGTTCATCGGGTTGTCCGCCGGCACGCGCGGCGCCGGGATGCCGGGAGGGAGCTCCCAGTCCCACGCGACCGGCGCCGGTCCGCACGAGGCCGACGCGATCGAGGCAGAGAGCACCACGAGCACGAGCGCGCGCATGCTCACCTCGTCGGGCGACGCACGACGCGCAGCAACGTCTGCGCAGACGCGTCGGGCAGGCCCACCGTCTCGAACCACGACGCGCAGTCCGCGTCGGACAAGCCCGACTCGCAGCCGTCGGTCGTGAGATCGAGGCCCGCGAGCCACGTGCCCACGTCGAGCACCACCTCGTGCGTGCCGGGACCGAAGTCTTCGGGCAGCGCGAGCTCGATCTCGGGACGGTTGCCGTTGGCGCACGTGCGCGTGCCCATCGTCGCGTCGCCCGAGCAGTTCGTCGCGGCGAGGTGGAAGCTCACGCCGCGCGCGGCCGTGTCGGTGAGCGCCTCGAAGCGCATGAACTTGTAGCCGCCCTGCCAGTTCCAATACATCGAGGAGAAGTTCATCGGCGAGGGCTGCGAGGCGCTGTCGAGGTGGTTGCGATCCTCGGGCACGCCGATGCGCAGACGCACCGCGGTGAAGGGGCCCGCGCTCGCCAGCGTGCCGGTGAGGTTCGTGTGCGTGGGCGTGTTGCCGGCGCCGCACGCCGAGCCGCCGGTCTCGAAGTCGAGCAGCGCGACGTCGCCGTTCTGGAAGTCGATCTGATCGAGCACCAGCGGCACCTCGACCCCTGCGCTCGTCACGAAGCGCACGTCGTGCACGTAGAGGCGCAGGTCTTGTGCGGTGATCGTCGTGCCCGAGGTGCCCACGTTCGGGTACTCGCGACCGCACTCGAAGTCGGCGCCGTTCACCTGCGCGGAGAACGCGAGGTCCATCGACGTCTCGCTCGGTGTCGAGGGGCAGCCGGCGAGCGCGAGCAGCGCCGTGGATCCGAGGAGCGAAGAGCGGAGGAAGGAAGTCATCGGTCACCTCTCAGGCATCGGTCGCGTCGAGCGATCACCGTCACCGCGACTCTACGAGTCGACTCGGCATAGCCCATGCGGTCGATCGTCGCACACGCCCGCCATGCGTCCGGACGGGTGCTCACGTGCGCTCGATGCGGCCCGCGACCACACGGAAGTCGGTGCGCGCGTCCTCGAGCTGGATGAGGCGAGGGTCCGTGGTCGTCAAGAACACTTGACCACCCATGCGCGCGAGCAGCCCGAAGAAGCGACGGTTGCGCGTGGCGTCGAGCTCGCTCGAGACGTCGTCGAGCAAGAGCAGCGGCACCTGACCCGTGCGGTGCGACAGCACCTCGAGCTCCGCGACCTTGAGCGCGAGCACGAGCGCGCGCTGCTGCCCCTGCGAGGCGTGGTGCTTGGCGCTCTTGTCCTTCACGCGCAGCGCGACGTCGTCGGCGTGAGGTCCCTCGGCGGTGAAGCCGCGCATCACGTCGCGATCGAGGCTCTCCGCGAGCGCGGCGAGCAGCGCGCGCTCCTCGGGCTCGCAGCGCGGCACGAACGCGATCTCGAGCGGCACCGTGGTCTCGAAGAGCTCGTGCCACACCTCGGTCGCGCGCGGCGCGAGGTCGGCCACCAGGCGCTGCCGTGCTTGTCCGAGGATCGTGCCCGCGGCGGCGAGCACACCGTCGAAGGCCGTCACCGCGCGACGGTTCACGGGCTCTTCCTTCAACAGGCGGTTCCTGCTGCGGAGCGCCTTCACGTAGCTCGCCAGCGTCGAGGCGTACGTCGGATCGATCTCCGAGAGCACCTCGTCGAGCAGCGTGCGACGTCCCTCCGGACCGCCCTGCGCGAGCGCGAGATCCCCCGGATGAAAGAGCACTGCGGGGAGCACACCGAGCCACGCGAGGCTCGAGCGCGGACGCTTGCCATCGAGCTTGGGCTGTCGCGCCTGACCACGACGAAGACCCACCTCGAGCGTGCGCGCGAGCGGGCTCGCTTCCGCGCGCAAGACCACACGCGCCTCGTCGGTGCCCGTGGCCACGAGCTCGTCGGTGCCCGCGCCCCGGAAGCTGCGCAGCGTGGCTGCGTAGTGGATCGCCTCGAGCAGGTTGCTCTTGCCCTGGCCGTTGTCGCCCGCGATCACGTTGAGGCGAGGGCCCGGCGCGAGCTCGAGCGGCGCGAGGTTGCGGAAGCCGATCGCGCGGAGCGCGCTCACGCGGTGTGACTCGGTCACTCGTCGTCGCCGTCGCCGCGCGCGACGCCGTGCTTCTTCGCGAGCTTGTGGAGGTACTTGCGATCCATGTCCGCCGCGCGCGAGGCCGCGGAGATGTTTCCGTGGTGACGATCGAGCAGCCAGCTCACGTACGACTTCTCGAAGCTCGCCTCCCACTCGGCGCGCGTGTCGCGGTAGCTCTTGCCCACGTCGAAGCTCTGCGGCACGAGCGGCTCGCTCTTGCTCCCGCTCGGCGCGGACGCCATGGGGAGCGCGCCGCCAGGAATCACGGTGAGGCCCTGCGCACGCGCGAGGTAGCTCGCGCGCTCGAGCACGTTGCGCAGCTCGCGCACGTTGCCCGGCCAGTCGTGCGCGCTCAGCGAATCGAGCGCTTCCTTCGACAGCGTCAGGGGCGGCTGGCCCTCGTGCTTGGCGAGATCGGAGAGCAGGCGCGTCGCGAGCACGGGCACGTCCTCGCGTCGCTCGCGCAGGGGAGGCATCTCGATCGGCACCACCGCGAGACGGAAGTAGAGATCCTCGCGGAACTTGCCGCGCGCGACCTCCATCTTGAGGTTGCGCTTGCTCGCGGCGATCACCCGGATGTCGACGCGCAGCTCCTTGTTGCCGCCCACGCGACGGAACGCGCGCTGCTCGAGCGCGCGCAGGAGCTTGGGCTGGAGATCGAGCGGCAGCTCTCCGATCTCGTCGAGGAAGAGGGTGCCGCCGTTGGCCATCTCGAACGCGCCCTGTCGGCTCGCTGTCGCGCCGGTGAACGATCCCTTCTCGTGACCGAAGAGCTCGCTCTCGATGAGCGTGCCCACGACAGCGCCGCAGTCGACCACGACGAACGGCTTGCCCTTGCGCGGCGAGGCCGCGTGGATCGATCGCGCGAGCACGTCCTTGCCGGTGCCCGTCTCGCCGCCGATCAGGACGGTCGCGTCGGTGGGCGCGAGGCGCTCGAGCAGGCCGAAGATCGCGCGCATCCCGAGCGACTTGCCGACCGCCTCCCCGAGCTCGCCCTTCTCGGAGGGCATGAGCTCGATGCGCTCCGAGAACGGGCGCACCTTGATCTCCACCTTGCCGACTGTGATGACCGCGCCTGGCTTGAGCCACGCCTCCTTGATCTCTGCGCCGTCGAGCAGCGTGCCGTTCGTAGAGCCGAGGTCGCGGAGCAAGTAGCCCTTGGGCTCGCGAACGATCTCGCAGTGCGCACGAGAGACCGTTCCATCCGAGAGCACGAAGTCGTTCTCCGGCGCCTTGCCGATGCGGAACAGATCGCGATCGATCATGCGCTCGTGCCCGCGCTCGGGCCCCGAGAGCACGGTGAGCGCGCAGCGCGACAGCTCGAGGATGCGCGGATCGGCGGCGTGCGAGGTGCCGAGGACGGTGCTCATGACGCGTTCATGGCGGGCTCGACCATCGTACTCGAACGACACCTTCGGCCGGGATCTCGAAGTGACTGCGACGAGGCTCGGCGCCCGTCACGTCGAGGCGCACGTCGTAGGCGCCGGGCGCGAGGTGCACGTCGTGCCGGAGCTCGCGCGCGTCGTCCTCGAGGCGCTGGCGCGTGTGCGTGAGGGGCTCGCCCGTGTCGGGCACGAGGATCGTGATCTCCACCTCGTCGCCCGACTGCCCCGCGGCGCGTGCTTCGGCGCGCACCTCGTCGAGCGGCAGCGAGAGCGTGGCGTCGCGCGGCGAGCTCGAGACGAGATCGGTCACCGCGTAGAGGAGCGCGACGAGGAGCGCGAAGCGCGCGACGCGCGAGCGGTTCTTGCTCAGGTACGTCGTGAAGCGCGACCACGCGCTCGGTGTGGGCTCCTCGCTCACGGGCGCGACGTTGCACGCGCGGCGAGCGAGGTTCAAGCAGGCTGGACGGATGGTGTAGGCTCGCGGCCGATGGCGCTTCGCCTCTTCACGTGCCTCTCGCTCCTCGCTCTCTGCCTCACGCCGCTCGTCGTGCCCGGACGCGCTCACGCGCAGTCGCTCGGTACGTGCGAGACGGTCGAAGCGCCCGCGGAGCTCTCTCGCCTCGGCGGCGAGCTCGCGCAGAACGGCGCGTGGGACAGCGCTGCGATCTGCTTCGAGCGCCTCGTCGAGCGCGCACCCGACGCCGCCACGCGCGGCGACGCGCTGTTCAACCAGGGCATCGCGCTCCAGTCGCTCGGTCGTCACCGCGAGGCGCGTGATGCGTTCTCGCGATGGATGCGCGATCACGCGACGAGCTCGGACGACGCGACGCGCGCCGAGGCCGCGCGCTTGTTCGCGACGGAGGCCGCGCGCGTGGGCACGCTCGAGCTGCGCCTGCCCGTGGATCCTGCGGAGCAGAACGTGCGCATCGACGGTCGCGCCATCGCCGTCACGGCCCGCCCGCTGCTCGTCGAGCTCGATCCGGGCACGCACACGGTGGTGGTCGCAGCGAGCGGCTACGCGACGTTCACCTGGGACGGCCGCACGACCGAGGGTGGGCGCGAGAGCGTCGAGGTGACGCTCGTGCCGCTCGCGTCCGGCGAGCAGTCCATCGCGGACTCGCCCGGCTTCTGGATCGGCATGGTGCTCCTGGCCGGTGCGATCGGCGGCGGCATCGGCCTCGGCTTCTTCCTCCAGGACGACGCGCAGCTCGATCCTCGCCCCAACCTCGAGGTCCTTCGTCTATGAGCCCCACGCGACTCACGCTCCTCGGCGTCGGTCTCGCCTCCGCGATCGCCTCGAGCGGCTGCGCGCAGAACGCGCTCTTCGAGCTCTACGTCGAGCTCCCACCGGCGGTGATGATCGAGGGTGGAGGCGCGGCGAACTTCGCGCGCGTCGTCGCGCTGCCCGCGATCGCCGATCGCGGCACGACGTTGGACGGCTCGCGCTCGCGGATCGTGGAGCTCGGTCGCTCGAGGCAGGTGCTCGGCGTGACGCTCCTCCGCAACGTCGGCTTCACGGAGCGCGAGCTCACGGTACGGGTGATCTACTGCACGAACGACACGGAGTGCGATCCCGTGGAGACCGACACTTGGGCCGGCTTCGAGGATCTCGTCTTCGAGCGCGCGTTCTTCGTGGGCCGCACGAGCTGCTACGCGCACTCGCTGACGGATCAGGACTTCACCGACGGGCTCACGCTGCCCAGCGACTCGGTCCGCGTGAGCGCGTGCGGCGTGGGCGGCTGCACCGACGACGACTTCAGCGAGGAGGGCGCAGACTTCTGTCGGCTCGGCACCACCACGCACTTCTGCGAGGCCGGCCAGCAAGGCAACGTCTGCGACCGCTTGCACGACCTCATGGAGCCGATGCTCGCCCCCGGCGGCTGAGCCCCTCGATCTCGGGCGTCACTTCTTCAAGAGACCCGCGAACGGATTGTTCGAGAACTTGGTCGCGAGCGGCGGCGTGTTGGGTCGCTGACCACCACCGCCGCGCTGCGGCTGGCCACCACCTCCGTGCTGCGGTCCGCGCGTAGGACCGCCGCCACCGCCGCGCACGTCGCGATCGTTGCGCGCACCACCCTGGCGCGGGCCCTCGTCCATGCGCGCCGAGAGCGAGATGCGCTTCCGCGGCAGATCCACCTCGAGGACCTTCACCTTGAGCTTGTCGCCCACCTTCACGACCTCGGCGGGGTCCTTCACGAAACGATCGGCGATGCGGCTCACGTGCACGAGGCCGTCTTGGTGCACGCCCACGTCGACGAACGCGCCGAACGCCGTGACGTTGGTGACCACGCCCTCGAGGATCATCCCTTCCTTCAGATCCTCGAGCGTCGTCACGTCCTCGCGGAACTTCGGCGGCTCGAAGCTCGCACGCGGATCGCGGCCCGGCTTCTCGAGCTCCGCGAGGATGTCCTTCAGCGTCGGCTCACCGACGTCGTCGGACACGTACTTCGCGATCACGATCTTCTTCACCGCGTCCTTGTTGCCCACGAGATCCGCGACGCTCACGCCCAGATCCGAGGCCATGCGCTCGACCAGCGCGTAGCGCTCGGGGTGCACCGCGGAGCTGTCGAGCGGATGGCTCGAGCCGTGGATGCGGAGGAAGCCCGCACACTGCTCGAACGCGCGCGGCCCGAGGCCCGAGACCTCGAGCAGATCCTTGCGGGTGCTGAAGCGCCCCTTGTCGTCACGGTGCTTCACGATCTTCTTCGCGAGCGAGGCGCCCACGCCGGCGACGTACGACAAGAGCTGCGCGCTCGCTGTGTTGAGCTCCACGCCCACGCGGTTCACGCAGCTCTCGACGACCTCACCGAGCTTGCGACCGAGCAGCGGCTGGTGGACGTCGTGCTGGTACTGACCGACGCCGATCGACTTCGGATCGCACTTCACCAGCTCGGCGAGCGGATCCTGCAGGCGACGTCCGATCGAGATGGCGCCGCGCACCGTGAGATCGAGATCGGGGAACTCTTCGCGCGCGACGTCGCTCGCCGAGTACACGCTCGCGCCCGACTCGCTCACCGGGACGACGAGGATCGTCGTGATGCCCGCCTCCGCGAGCGCCTTCTTCACGAAGCTCTCGGTCTCGCGGCCCGCGGTGCCGTTGCCCACCGCGAACGCGAACGGCTCGTACTTCTTCGCGAACGCCTGCACGGTGCGGCGGGCCTCTTCGTCCTTGTTCGCGCCCTGGCCGGGATAGATCGTCGTGTTCTCGAGGAACTTCCCCGTCGCGTCGAGCACGGCGATCTTGCATCCCGTGCGGATGCCGGGGTCCACGCCGATCACGGTCTTGGTTCCCAGCGGCGCTGCGAGGAGAAGGTGCGCGAGGTTGTCGGCGAAGACGTCCACGGCCGCGCGATCGGCCTTCATCTTCAGCTCGACGCGCACGTCGTTCTCGACGCTCGGCACGAGCAGGCGCTTGTAGCCGTCGGCCACCGCGAGCTCGAGCTCGCCCGCCCACGGCGAGCGCCGATCGAGCTTCATCACGGCCTCGAGCTTGGGCACCGTGCGCTCGGCCTCGAGCACCATCTCGGTGCGGAGGATCCCTTCCTTCTCACCACGACGGATCGCCAGGAAGCGGTGCGAAGGCATCACAGACGCGGCCTCGGAGAACTCGTAGTACTGCTCGAACTTCGTCGGCTCCTTGGTCTTCTCGGGCACCGCCGACGTCTTGATCACGCTCTCCTTCTCGAAGGCCTCGCGCACGATCGCACGCGCCGAGGCGTGCTCGGCGAGGACCTCGGCCACGATGTCGCGCGCGCCCTTGAGCGCGTCGGCGATCGAGGGCACCTCCTTCGCGGCGTCGACGAACGCCTGCGCCTCACCGCTCGGATCGCCGTCGCTCGCCTGCGCGAGGATGCGGAGCGCGAGCGGCTCGAGGCCGCGCTCCTTGGCGATCATCGCGCGCGTGCGGCGCTTGGGCTTGTACGGCAGGTAGAGATCCTCGAGCTCGGCCTTGGTGCTCGCGCCGCGGATCTTCTTCTCGAGCTCGGGGCTGAGCTTTCCCTGCTTGCCGATCTCTTCGAGGATCGAGGCGCGACGCTCCTCCATCTCGAGCACGTAGGTGCGCTTCTCCTGGATGTCGCGGATCTGCACCTCGTCGAGGCCACCGGTGACCTCCTTGCGGTAGCGCGCGATGAACGGGACCGTCGCGTTCTCGGCGAGCAGCGCGACGACAGCACGCACACCGCGCTCGGGCAGCCCCAGCTCGCGCGCGAGCCACGGCGTCGGATCGAAGGTGGGCTTGGCGGTCTCGGTGCTCGTCGTGATGTCGGTCATGGGGCCGCGCTACATAGCGACCCGAGATCGAGCGTTCAAGACTTGACGCGCACGCGAGGCGCGCTCGCGGCGATCACATCGGGTAGCAGCCGCCGACGTTGGGCTCGTCGTCACCGAACGAGGTGCACTCGAAGCCCGCGGGGCACACGTCGGTGCCGCCCACCTCGCAGTAGCTCGCGCACTGGCCCGAGCCTCCCGAGCCTCGACACCACGCGCCAGGCACGCAGTCCGGGTGGTTCGTGCACGCCTCGCCGATCGCCGCGGTGCCGGGGGGCGCACACTCGCGAATGCTGCCGTAGCAGCCTTGTCCCGAGGGACAGTCCTGCATCAAGCGGCTGCACGCGCCTTGCGCCAAGCATGTGCCGCGGGTGCCCGTGCCGATGGGGTTGCAGAAGTGATCGGGCGGGCAGCTCGAGCCGCCCACGTCGCACAGGCACACGTGGAGGGTATCGGTGAAGTCCGTGCCCATGACGTCGACGGTGCCGCACGTGGTGCTCGCGGTGCACGAGCCCGTGTCGGGGCAGCAGAGCTCGGTGCAGAAGCCGAAGAGACAGCTGAAGCCCGACGCGCAGTCGGTGTTCGCGTCGCACGCGGTGCCGAGCGCGCCGGTGCCGGGCGCGATGCACTCGTTGGTGCGCGCGTCGCTCTCGAACGCGTAGGCGCAGACGTTGGTGCCGCTGCAGCCGGAGTTGGGCTCGATGTCGCACGCCGTGCCGCTCAAGCACGAGACCGGCGCGCCCACGTCCGCGGCGCTGTCCGCGGTGCCTCCACCGGGCGCGTCGCGCAGCGCGCCTGCGTCGGGGGCTGCATCGGCGGGCGCGGGATCACTCGAGCACGCGATCGACCCGAGAGAGGTCGCGAGGGCGAGACAGAGCGGGGCGAGATCGCGTGTGCGCATGGCGCGGAGGATACGGGCGCGCGTGGCCGAGAGATAGGACGTCGAGCTGCGCTACAACGCGTCCCGCGAGCGATGGCCGAGCATGCCTCCCACGAACGACGCAGCACGCGCGAGGGCGCCGTGCTCGAGCTGTCTCTTCAGCGGAGCGCCCTCGACCCATGGCTCGGCGTGGTGCTGCGCGCGGGCGTGATGACGGGCCTCGGCCTCGGGATGGCGCTCGCGGGCGTCGCCCTCTCGGTGGCGACGGCCGCGCTCGGGATCACGGGCCTGGGCTACCTCGTGTCGACGGGCCTCTGCTCGCTCTCGTGCCCGATGATGGTGCTTCCGCTCTTCGCGCTGGTGTTCCTCCAGCTCGGCGGGCGACGACTGCGTGTGGAGCAAGACGTGGTGGTCTTGCTGCGCACCGACGGGCCCGAGCTGTCGCGCGCGTCGATCGAGTCGGTGCGCGCGTCGGTGAGGAAGGGCGTGTACGCGTCGTGGGGACGACGTGGCCGTGTGCTCCACCTCGGCGTGGGCGCCAAGCCGGTCGCGATCGGCGCCCACGAGCCCGAGCGCGCGAGCGCGATGCGCGCGGCCGGATGGCCCGTCGCGTCGGCGCCAGAGCTCGAGTGCACGAGCGAGGAGCTCGACCGCTTGATCGCCGCGATCGGGCTCACGTGACCGTGTAAAGGACCTTGACGCGTTTGTTTCAAATTGAAACAAACCGTGGTCCTGAAGACCACGGGCCCTGCGCTCGCCGCGAACGGCGAAGGCCCGCGAGGTTGTCCTTCGCGGGCCTTCTCCTGGTTTGGAGTCGAGGGGAATCGAACCCCTGACCTCCTCGATGCCATCGAGGCGCTCTCCCATCTGAGCTACGACCCCTTGCGGGAGGCGCGATGTAGCAGGGGCCTCCGGGGTCGTCAAAGGGCTCTCTCTCCCGCGCCTCCGGCGCTCCGCCCCGCCCGCTGGCGTACCCGAGATTGTGCGGCGCGCGGGTTTTCCGCGCGTGTATCCTTCGGCCTCCCATGCGGTTCTTCGCGGTCGGTCAGCACGCCGAGGGTTTCATCGCGATCGGGCAGGAGGCGACCGGCGTGTTCGCGCTCGGCCAGTTCGCGACGGGCTTCATCGCGGTCGGTCAGGTCGCGCGTGGTGTGATCGCGATCGGCCAGCTCTCGATGGGCATCTTCGCCGTGGGGCAGCTCGCGCTCGGGCTCACGTTCTGCGTCGCGATGCTGGGCGCCGGCGGACGCACGCTGGGCATCGTGCTCCCGATCGTGCCCGTGCCTCCGCGGAAGAAGAAGCTCCCCGAGCTCCGCGGTCTCGCGCACGTGCGCGATCACGGCTCGGGGTGGATGCGAGGCAAGCTGAAGCGCAGCGGCACACAGTTCACGGCGACGCTCGCAGACGGCGAGTCGGTGCCTGTGTCGGTGACGACCGACCTCTTCCTCGCCGCGTACGGCGTGGCCAAGAGCGGCACCGATCTCTTCCTCGAGCTGACCACCGGCGATCGCCGCAGCTACCGCCTGCGCGCGATGAAGAACGCGTCCGACGACACGTCGGGCAAGCCGTGGATCACGGGCCTGTCGTTCGTGCAGCTCGGTCTGCTCGCCGTGGCGGCGTGGGGCTACTGGCAGTTCGTGATCGTCGATCTCATCGACTTCGTGCAGCGCCTCACGCAGGACTTCTTCCTCAACGGGGTCACGCTCACGTGACGCGCGTGCTCTTCGTGCGGCACGGGCAGGCCTCCGCGGGCGCGGCCGACTACGACGAGCTCTCGGAGCTTGGGCGCACACAGTCCCGGCTGCTCGGGCGCTGGCTGGCCGAGCGCAACAAGGCTCCGACGCACGTCTACGTCGGGCCGCGCAAGCGACACCGCGACACGTTCGAGGAGCTCGCGAGCGGGTACCACGAAGCGATCGGCCTCACGCTCGAGGGTCAGCTCGTCGTCGATCCCACCTCGAGCCTCACGCGCCGCATGCTGCCGGTGCCCACGATGCTCGACGCGCTCGACGAGCACCACGGCGTGCAGCTCCTCACGAGCCTCGGGCCTCTGCTCGCGCAGCGCGACGACGCGATCGGACGCGCGGCCCGTCGTGCGTTCGCGGGCGGCGGCAAGCGCGCGTTCATCGAGCTCGTGTTGCTCACGATGCCAGCGTGGGCGCGCGGCGAGCTCTCGCACCCGGACGTCGAGCCGTGGGCCGACTTCATGACGCGCTCGCGCACGGTCTCGCCTCGCCTCTCGGGCCTCGGCGAGACCGCGAGCGTGTGGGTCATCAGCTCGGGCGGACTGATCTCTTCGGTGATCGGCGAGGCGCTCGGCTGCTCGCTCGAGCGCACGTTCGAGCTGATGTTCGCGATGCGCAACACAGCGCTGAGCGAGCTCTCGGTGCGCCGCGGCGAGGATGGCACGCACGCGCTCTCGCTCTTCACGTTCAACACGCTCCCGCACCTCGACGAAGATCACGCCACCTTCGTGTGAGGCGTCAGCGCTCGTGCGCGTGCAGGTTGGGGCGTGATGCCACGGACACGTGCGTCACGGCCAGGCGACGTGCCTCCCCGATCGTGTCGTCGGTTTCTGGATGCGACGCGGGGCCGTTGCCACCCTTGCGAGCGTGACGTCGTTCCGGACCGCGACCCTCTGCGTGACGGCGAGCCTCCTCTGGGTGGCGACGTCCTGGGCCACACGCGCCGACGGACAACGCGCGCGCGTCCAGAGCAGCGAGGTCGGCGAGGAGTGCACGCTCGCGCTCGATCGGCCCGCCACGCAGCGTGCGAGCGCACAGCGTGAGAGCGCACAGCGCGCGAGCGCACCGCGCGTCGTGACGGAGGTCGAGCCCGCGCCGAGCGCGAGGCCGCCTGCGTTGCCCGACCATGCGTGGCGCGGTCGTGCGTTGGGCGCGCTCGATCGCGCGCAGTGCGAGCAGCAGCTGCGCGACGCCGCCATCCCCTTCGAGCCCTTGGCGGCCACCTCGGACGTCGATCAGCCCCTGCGCCTGCGCGGTCCGATCCAGGGCGGCTTCCTCATCCGTCAGCACGGGCGCGAGCCGCGCGTGGTGCGCGGGCGCCTGCAGCGCGACACGCGCCTCGACGCGATCTTCGACTGCCGCCTCGTCGTCGCGCTCGAGACGTGGAGCGCGTGGGCGCGGGAGGCTGGCTTCGTCGGCGTGGAGCACGTGTCGGTGTTTCGTCCTCACTCGCGCGTCGCCGCCACGGGCCGACCGAGCGGCCACGCGAGCGCGATGGCGATCGACGTGCTCGCGCTGATCCGCGCCGACGGCTCACGCTTCACCATCCTCGAGGACTGGGCGCAGCGCGAGCGCGGCGCCGATCCGTGCGCGACGCGCGAGGAGACGGGCGAGCAAGCGCGCGTGCGCGAGCTCGCGTGCCGCGGCGTGCGTGAGGGCTTGTTCCAGGTGGTGATCACACCGCACCACGACGACCGACACGCGAACCACCTCCACCTCGAGGTCCGCCCCGACGTGGACTGGGCGATCGTGAGGTAGCGAGCGCGCCTGAAATACGCGTTCCCTCGACGCGTACGGGTCCCTGTCGTCGCCTGTCGAACGCGCGACGTGAGGAGGTCCCGCATGCCCATCGTGTCGCTCGTTCGTGCTCCGTCCCTGGTGTTGTCGTCCATCGCCGTCGCGGGCTCGCTCGCGATCGCAGCGGCCCCCGCGCACGCCGATGATCGCGTGAGCTTCGGTCAGGGGGTCGTCGTCGCGACGAACGAGGTGGTCGACTCGGCCGCGTCGTTCGGAGGTGACGTCGCGATCGACGGCGAGGTGCGCGGCGACGTGACGAGCTTCGGCGGCAGCATCGCCCTCGGCCCGAACGCCCACGTGCACGGCAACATCGCCACCATGGGCGGCGCGTTGGCGCGTGATCCCGCGGCGGTGATCGACGGATCGATCGCGACGTTCGGTGGCCACGAGAGCGTCTCGCCGATGTGGAACGGCTGGCAGCCCGCGCAGCGGGTCGCGCCGCCGCCGCCGCGCTGGCCCGAGATGGAAGCAGCGCAGGCACATCACGGTTCACGTCACCGCGCCCACGGCGGTGAGGGTTGGTTCGCGAGAGGAGTACGCAACATGTTCGAGAGTCTGATCGCTCATGGTCTCTTGTTCCTGCTCGCGCTCGTGCTCTCGGGCTTGTTCCCCGAGCGCATGACCGCGCTCCACAAGGCCATCATCCGCGAGCCCGTGCGCTCGGGCGCGCTGGGCATCGGCAGCTACGTCGGCGCCGTGGTGCTGATCATCGCGCTGACGATCACTGTGCTCGGCATCCCCGCCGCGGTGGTGCTCGCGTTCGGCATGCCCATCGCCACGTACGTGGGCCTCGCGGCCTGCGCGACGGTGATCGGCGCCGCCATCCCGAGCGAGAAGCTGAGCGATCGTCCGATCCTCCGCCTCGCGTCCGGCGTCGGTGTGCTCTTCGTCGGATCGCTCGTGCCCTTCGTCGGCCCGATCCTCGTCGCGCTGGTGGCCTGCATCGGCGTGGGCGCGCTCGTCCGCACTCGCTTCCGCACCGAAGCCCCGCGTGATCTCGAGCTCGCTGCTGGTCAGTCCGCCTACCGCTGAGCCCATCGAGACGTCGCGCGCCCGGAGGTCCTCGCGATCTCCGGGCGTCGCGCGTTCCGTCGGTCGTCGATCAGGGCCGCGGTACGACGATGCGAATCCCTCCGGTGCGCAGCGCGGCGCGCGTGTCGGTGGAGCGGCCCGCGTCGATGTCGATGACGCTGAGCACGCGGTTCATGCCGAGGAGGCGCAGGACGACGTCGCCCGGCGCCACGGCGCGCACCGAGATCACGCGGAAGCCGGTGTGCTCGCTCGAGGCGTGGTCGCCGATCTCGCGGCCCGTGGCGGTGCCGGGGCTCTCGCGCGCGGACGCGCCGCTCTCTTGACGCTCCCAGTCGAGGATCCCTGCGCGCTCGAAGCTCGTGGTCTCGAACATGCGGTCGCTGATCATGCGCGACGAGCGCGGCGTGGTGATCCGCTCCTCGATCCACAGCGCCGCGGCCGCGCCGTCCCCATCGCAGAAGACACGCGCGATGGCCGACGACGCCGTGCTCGCGTCGCACTCGCGCGGGATCTCGGTGCTCGACGGCATCAGCGTGGGGCACGTCGCCTCGACGGTGGCCTCGTCGATCTCGATCGGATCCCCACACGGCACGAGCGAAGGGCCCACACGCGCGACGTCGAGCGCGATGCAGCGCTCCTCGCTCCAGCAGTCGTCGTCGTCGCAGTCGGCGCGGCGATCGCCGTCCTCGTCGAGGCCGCCCGTGCACTGCTCGGGCATGACGGGGACGCCCGAGTCGCCGAGGACGACCGCCGCGTCGTCGGGTGAGGGGCCCGCGTCCTCGAGTGACCACGCATCGTGGGTCGAGATCGCAGCGTCGGCGGCGACCGGGCCTGCGTCGTGGTCGACGGCGCCACCACCGCAGCCGACGATCGCGAGAGCACACGTGAGCGCGGGCGGGCACGCCCACGCGAGAGAGATCGATCCGTTCATGCCGCGACAACGTTGCGTCGTCGTCGCGAGCCGTTCAGCGATCGCTCACTCGAGCTCGACGCCCGGACCGGGGTCCGCGACGATCGTGCGGAGCACACCGGTGGTCTGCGCGAGCGCCTCGGCGACGTGCTCCACGTCGCCCGCATGGCAGAGCGCCTTCACGTGCGGGCCCGCGTCCATCGTCGCGAACACCGAGATGCCCTGCACGTCGCGCAGGCGTCGCACGGTGGAGAGCGCGGCGAGCGAGCCGGGCTGGAAGTAGAGCGTGAACGGGCTCGACGCGAACGCGAGCGCGTGCATCGCGGTGAAGCTCTGCTCCGTCGCGTGACCGAGCATCGCGAGGTCCCGCTTGGACAGGCCCTCGCGGATCGTGCCGGCGATGCGCGGCGACTGCTCCACCCACGCGTCGTAGTACGGCGAGGTGCGGCGCGAGATGCCCATGCCGTCGCGCGAGCTCACGTCCTTGCGGCCTTCGGTGATCACGGCGACGACGAGGCGCAGATCCCAGTGGTCTTCGCCGAACAGCGGATACGCCGCGAGCGAGTCGTCGCCCCGCGCGCCCGCGGGAAGCTCGACCCAGCCGCCGAAGATCGAGCGCGCCGCGGAGGCGCTCGCCCGGCGCGCGAGGATCGAGGCGCGACGATCGTCACGCGGGAGGCCGTACGCGCTGCGGGCGGCGGACGCGAGCGCGGCAAAGCCCGACGCGCTCGACGCGAGGCCGCCCGCGGTGGGGAAGAAGTTCCTGCTCGCGACGTGCGCGTGCGTGTGATCGCGCGCCTCGTCGCGGATCTCCGCGAGCATCACCGCCACGCGCGCGGACTCCTTGTCGCTCGCGCGCGCACCGTCGAGCTCGAAGACGTCGTGCTCGAGCTTGGGCTCGAGCGTGACGACGGTCTCCGTGCGCATCGGCGCGAGCGTCATCGAGACGCTCGGCACCGCGGGCAGGTTGAGCGTCTCGTCGCTCTTTCCCCAGTACTTCGCGAGCGCGATGTTCGCGCGCGCCACCGCCGTGGCCTTGCCGGTCATGTGCTCTCCGTGGAGACCGCGCGGGCGGCTCCGATCGTGGTCTGATCGATCGTGGTCTGGTCGATCGTGGTCTGGTCGATCGTGGTCTCGAACGCGACGTGGCCCATCGCGCTCAGCGCCTCGCGCACACGCGCCGCGCTCCCGTCATCGCGCACGAGCGCGATCATGCAGCCACCGCCGCCGCCGCCCGTGAGCTTGGCGCCGAGCGCGCCGGCGTC
>JAFLCL010000137.1 GCA_017303575.1 Deltaproteobacteria bacterium | reverse complement strand
GCGTTCCAGCCGGTCGCTTGCCAGCACTGCGAAGAGGCGCCTTGCGAGAACGTGTGTCCCGTCAACGCGACGGAGCACAGCCCCGAGGGCATCAACGAGATGGCCTACAACCGCTGCATCGGCACGCGGTACTGCATGAACAACTGCCCGTACAAGGTCCGGCGCTTCAACTACCTCGCGTACCAGGGCCACCCGACCGAGCTCCAGCGCATGCAGTTCAACCCGAACGTCAGCGTGCGCATGCGCGGTGTGATGGAGAAGTGCACGTACTGCGTGCAGCGCGTGCAGGCGGCGAAGATCGCCGCGCGCAACGACGGCAACCGACGCCCCGCCGACGGCGACATCGTCACGGCGTGCGCGCAGGCCTGCCCCTCGCAGGCACTCACCTTCGGTGACCTCAACGACGAGCAGTCGCGGGTCGCGCGTCTCGCGCGCACGGACCGCCAGTACAAGCTGCTCGCACAGATCGGAACGCAGCCGCGCACGACCTACCTCGCGCGCGTCCGGAATCCCAACCCCGAGATGTCGACGTCCGAGTCGTCCAGCGCGGAGGCGAGCTGATGGCCAACAAGCCCATCACGGAGCTCGGCGAGGGCTACCTCGCCAAGCCAGGCACCACCTTCCACGACGTGACCGAGATCGTCAGTCGCGTGACCGAGAACCCGGCCCCGCGCGGCTGGTGGATCCTCTTCGGTCTCTCCGCCTCCATCACCGGTCTCCTCGGGCTCACGCTCGCGTACCTGCTCTGGATGGGCATCGGCACCTGGGGCAACAACAGCCCGGTCGGCTGGGCGTGGGACATCACCAACTTCGTCTGGTGGATCGGCATCGGTCACGCCGGGACGCTCATCTCCGCCGTCCTCCACCTGTTCCGCCAGTACTGGCGAACGGCGATCAACCGGTTCGCGGAAGCGATGACGATCTTCGCCGTCATCTGCGCCCTGATGTTCCCGACGATCCACACGGGTCGCCCCTGGCACATCTACTACCCGCTGCCGATCCCGAACGCGATGAACCTCTGGCCGAACTTCAAGTCCCCGCTGTTGTGGGACGTGTTCGCGGTCAGCACCTACTTCACCGTCTCGCTGCTCTTCTGGTACGTCGGTCTCATCCCGGATCTGGCGACGCTGCGTGACCGCACCACGAAGCGTCTGCGCGAGGCGGGCGTGCTCTCCATGGAGGGCGGTCCTCCGTCGACGCTCCTCCAGCTGCGCGCGGCCATCTACGGCGGCCTCGCGCTCGGCTGGCGAAGCTCGCACCGCCACTGGCAGAACTACGAGCGCGCGTACCTCATCCTCGCCGCGATCTCGACGCCGCTCGTGCTCTCCGTGCACTCGGTCGTTTCGTTCGACTTCGCAACGTCGGTCGAGCCCGGCTGGCACACCACGATCTTCCCGCCGTACTTCGTCGCGGGCGCCGTGTTCTCCGGCTTCGCGATGGTGATGACGCTGCTCCTCATCGCGAGGACGGTCTTCAAGCTCCACGACCTCGTGCAGATCCGTCACCTCGATCTGATGAACCAGATCATGCTCACGACGGGATCCATCGTCGGGTACGCGTACGCGATGGAGTTCTTCATCGCGTGGTACTCGGGCAATCCCTACGAGCGCTACTGCTTCATCAACCGCGCGTTCGGCGACTACTGGTGGGCGTACTGGTCGATGATCACGTGCAACGTGCTCGTGCCCCAGACGTTCTGGTTCAAGAGCATGCGCACGAGCATCCCGTGGATGTTCATCGCGTCCATCCTCATCAACATCGGTATGTGGTTCGAGCGCTTCGTCATCATCGTGACGACGCTGCACCGCGACTACATGGTCTCGGCGTGGGGCAACTACAGCCCGACGATCGTCGACATCCTCATCTACGTCGGCTCGATCGGCCTCTTCATGACGCTGTTCCTGCTGTTCATCCGGTGGGTGCCGATGATCGCCATCGCAGAGGTGAAGATGGTCCTGCCCGAGGCGGACCCCCACTTCGGTCACGGCGAAGGCGACCACGATCACGAGCACGGTGACGACCACGGTCACGCCGAGCCTGCCGTCGCGAAGGAGGCTTGAGATGTCGGACGAAGAACACGTCAAGCCCGCTCGCCCCCGCCAGAAGCGCCCCGTCCTCTATCTCGCCGAGTTCGAGACGGCAGGCCAGATTGTCCACGCTGCCGAGAGGGTGCGCGACGCCGGCTACCGCCGCTGGGACGCCCACACGCCGTTCCCCGTGCACGGCATGGACAAGGCGATGGGTCTGTCCGACAGCAAGCTCGGTTGGATCGTGCTCGCGTGCGGTCTCACGGGCTGTTCGCTGGCCTTCGGTCTCATCTGGTACACGAACGGCATCGACTATCCGATCGTGATCGGTGGCAAGCCGCCGTTCTCGTTCCCCTCGGCGGTCCCGGTCATGTTCGAGCTCACCATCCTGCTCAGCGCGTTCGGCGCGGTGCTCGGGATGTTCGGCCTGAACCAGCTGCCCCGTCACCACCATCCGGTCTTCTACTCGCCTCGCTTCGAGCGCGGGACGGACGACCGCTTCTTCATCTCGATCGAGGCGTCGGACGACAAGTTCGATCTCGAGGACACCCGAGCGCTGCTCGAGTCGCTCTCGCCCTCGCACCTCGAGCTCATCCAGGAGGAGTCGTGACCTTCGCTCGCAGACTCACCTCTGCGTCCAGCGTCCTCGTCGTGGTCGTCGCGGTCGCCGGCTGTCGTGGACAGACCTCGGCGGAGCCGCCGATCGTGCCGTTCCGCGGCATGCACGAGATGCCCCGCTACGACGCGCAGGAGCACAGCGGCTACTTCGAGGACGGTCGCACCATGCGCCCCGAGATCGAGGGAACCGTCTCGCGCGAGATGGAGATCGACCCGCAGGTCGGGACGGGTCTCGACGCGGATGGCAGCTACGTCCTCAGCGTTCCGACGGCGGTCGTCGAGCGCTCGGGCGGTCTCGAGACGCTCCTGCGTCGCGGCCACCAGCGCTACGACATCTACTGCGCGCCTTGCCACAGCGAGGTCGGCGACGGCAACGGGATGGTCTCGCAGCGCGCGGCGTCGCTCGGCGTCACGTTCGCTGCGGCCAACCTCATGGATCCGGCCTTCCAGCACATGCCAGATGGCCGCCTCTTCCTCACCATCTCGAACGGCGTCCGCACGATGCCCGCGTACCGTGCGCAGATCCCCGTGCAGGATCGCTGGGCGATCGTCGCGTACGTGCGCGCGCTCCAGGTCTCGCGCGGCGACGCCGCGGTGGCCATCGCCGACACCGACAACGATCAGCTGCCCGCCGGCGCCGACGGCTGCCCCGAGCAGCCCGAAGATCGCGACGGCTTCCAGGACCTCGATGGCTGCCCCGAGGCCGACAACGATGCCGACGGCATCGACGATGCTGCGGACGCATGCCCGCTCTCGGCCGGTACCGCGGGGCTCAGCGGCTGCGCAGGCACGGTCGCGATCGACCCCGCG
Source organism: Deltaproteobacteria bacterium (assembly GCA_017303575.1). Taxonomy (GTDB): domain Bacteria; phylum Myxococcota_A; class Polyangia; order Polyangiales; family Sandaracinaceae; genus JAFLCL01. The sequence continues at coordinate 18,292 of JAFLCL010000137.1, read as the reverse complement.
GATCCGCTCAACATCCGCCTGGGCGCGAACATCCGCTTCGAGAACGGCCGCGACGTCCTCAAGGACGAGTCGCTGGCGATCCTCGACGAGATCCGAGCGTTCCTCGTCGCCCACCCCGAGGTCACGCGCATCGCGATCGAGGGACACACCGACGACCGCGGCGACGCGGCCGTCAACCAGGCGCTGAGCGAGCGTCGTGCGCGCGTGGTCATGCAGTGGCTCGTGCAGCGCGGCGTCTCGGGTGAGCGTATCCAGAGCGCGGGCTTCGGCTCGGCGCGTCCGCGCGGCGACAACACCACGCGCGAAGGCCGTCAGGCCAATCGTCGCGTCGAGCTGCACGTGGTGCCGCCGGCCGTCGAGGCTGACGCCGCGGCTCCGGCAGGCGCCGCGGCGGCGGGAGGAGTCTGACCATGGCTACCGACACCAAGTCCTCCAAGGCTCCGTCGCCCGACCGCTACCGCATCCCGCGGGACGCGGGCTGGTCCAACGCGTGGAAGCTCGCCGCGGGCGTCGGCGCCCTCGGCATCGCGATGTCGGGCATGGCGTGGTCGAGCGACCCGCACCGCTTCGCCTTCTCGTGGCTCTTCGCCTTCATGGCGGTGCTCGCGGTCGCGCTCGGCTCCCTCTTCTTCGTCATCGTGCAGCACATGGCCGGCGCGAGCTGGAGCGTGAGCTGGCGCCGTGTCCCGGAGATCTTCGCGTCGGGCCTCCCCGTCTTCGCGCTGCTGTTCGTGCCGATTGCGGTGTCACTCGACGAGCTCTATCCGTGGATGCACCACCAGCCGAGCGCTCACGAGGAGGCGCACGAGGCGGCGAGCGAGGGCGGCGAGCACGCGAGCGGTGAGAGCCTGCTCGGCGCGTCGATCGCGCATGCGCAGGACCACGGCGCGGCGGCCGAAGAGGGGCACGGCGGCGGACACGGCGAGCACCACACGCCGCAGCACGCCCTGCACGAGTCGACCATCGAGGCCAAGACGGCGTTCCTCAACCCGACGTTCTTCGGCATTCGCGCGGTCATCTACTTCGTCCTCTGGGGCCTGCTCTCGTGGTTTTTCGTGAGCCGCTCGCTCAGCCAGGACACCAAGCGCGACACCAAGACGACGCAGACGATGCAGAGCGCATCGCCGGTCGCGACCTTCACGTTCGCTCTCTCGCTGACGTTCGCCGCGTTCGACTGGATGATGTCGCTCGAGCCGGCCTGGTACTCGACCATCTTCGGCGTGCAGTACTTCGCCGTCTCTGCGGTCGCGGGGCTCGCGACCATCATCACCGTCAGCTACGCGCTCAAGAACGCAGGCATCCTGGGCGAGGCCGTGCAGACCGAGCACTACCACGACCTCGGAAAGCTCCTCTTCGGCTTCCTCGTGTTCTGGGCCTACATCACGTTCTCCCAGTTCATGCTCATCTGGTACGCGTCGATCCCCGAGGAGACGACCTACTACCACCTGCGCTGGAACGAGGGCTGGCAGACGTTCACGCTCGCGCTCGCGCTCGGGCACTTCGTGTTCCCGTTCTTCTTCCTCATCTCGCGCAACATCAAGCGTCGCGTGCAGCTGCTGGCGTTCGGCGCGGCCTGGCTCCTCGTGATGCACGTGCTCGAGTGCTTCTGGCTCGTCATGCCGTACGCGAGCGAGACGGGCAGCTTCGAGCTGCACTGGATGGACATCGCGGCGGTGCTCGCGGTCGCGGGCACGTACCTCGCGTTCGTGTTCTTCCGCATGACGCAGCTCCCGCTCATCCCTGTCGGCGATCCGCGCCTGGCGCGCTCGCTCCGCCACGAGGTGGTCTGATGTCGGACGAACACGAGGAATCGCACCAGCCGGCGATCCGGGACGGCAAGCCGCTCCCCGACGACTCGCCGCCCCAGAACACGCTGATCTTCGTCTACGCGATGCTGGCCGTGGCGTCGCTCGTGGGCCTCAAGTTCGTGTTCGACTCGTTCCTCGAGTCGAGCCGTCGAGAGACACGCGCAGGGCACCTCGAGGAGAGCCGCTCGAGCGAAGCGCTGGCCGAGCACCGCGACGAGGTCCGCGAGGCCCTCGAAGGGGGCGAGATGCCGATCGATCGGGCCATCACGCAGCTCGCCGAGCGCGGTCGCGGCGCCTTCCCGCAGGTCCGCCCGTACGCCTCGGGCGACCGGGGAGCACGCGAAGGCTGGAACCGTCGGGCGCCCGCCCAGGCGCCCCTCACGCCCGAGCCCGACGAGGCGACGGGCGGCTCGACCCGCTGAGCTCGCACGCAGTACCCATGCGCTCTACCTCGCTCATCCTCTGCTCCGCCATCGTCGCGCTCGCCCTCACGGGTGGGGGCGGCGTGGCGTCTGCACAGGCGGGCATCCGGCCTGTCATCACGCCGGGCACGGGCGGCGCGGAGATGATCCTGCGTGAGGTCGGAGTCGACGAGACCTATGAGTCTCCCATCCCGGCGGACGCGACCCTCCGCGACCACGAGGGCCACACCGTCACGTTCGGAGAGCTCTGGCGCGGCGATCGGCCCGCGATCCTCCAGTTCGTCTACCACCAGTGCGCGACGACCTGCGACGTCGCGATGACTGGCCTCACCACGGTGCTCACGGCGCAGCCGCGCAGCGTGGGCATCGATCTCGACGTCTACACGATCAGCATGGACCCGCGCGACACGCCCGAGGTGGCGGCGCAGGCGCGGGCTCGTTCGCTCGGCCGCTACGGCCGTGCCGAGGCCGCCGACGGCTGGCACTTCCTCACCGGCGACGAAGGGCAGATTCAGCGCGTCGCCCAGGCCGTCGGCTACCGCTACCGCTGGGACGAGCCGTCGCAGCAGTTCGCACACCCTGCGGTGATGATGATCCTGCGCGCGGGCCCCGAGGCGCGCGTGGGTCGCTACCTCTACGGCATCGAGCAGTCCCCCAACGACGTGCGCATCGGCCTCGCCGAGGCCGCCGATGGCCGCACGGTCGACGCCGCCGAGGCCGCGCTCCTCTACTGCTTCATGTATGACGCCCAACAGGGACGTTACGTCGTGATGGCGTGGCGCATCATGCGGATCGGAGGCGGCTTCTGTGCGCTCCTCCTGATCGGCACGCTTCTGTGGTTCTGGCGCAACGAGCTTCGTCCTCGTGGCCCGACTTCCGTATCGTCCAGTGGCGTATCGTCCAGTGGCGTATCGTCCAGTGGCACTTCGTCCGACGGCGACCCTTCCGGCGCGAGCACGCGCGCCGGGACGGCCGCGCGCTGAGTTCGCAACCCTCTCTGAGGGTCGCGAGTTGAGGAAACATGGAGAACCAGACCGAGCCCAGCCTTCAGCTTCCCGCGCAGCTCTCGACGTTCGCGCCCGAGGTGGACTGGCTCTACCACTTCATCTTCTGGGTGAGCGTCGTCTTCTTCGTCGGCATCGTCGGTTCGACGCTCTACTTCATGGTGAAGTACCGCCGTCGTCCGGGCGTGAAGTCGGAGCCCACGGGCCACCACAACACGCTCGAGCTCTTCTGGACGTTCTCGCCGCTCATCATCCTCTTCATGATGTTCTTCTGGGGCTGGCAGGGCTTCCTCCAGATGGCGGAGGCGCCGGATGACGCGATGATCGTCCGAGTGCGCGCGCGCCAGTGGGCGTGGACGTTCGAGCACCCGAACGGAGCGATCGAGGACAACGAGGTCCACGTGCCCGTGGATCGGCCCGTGCGCCTCGTCATGTCGTCGGCGGACGTCCTGCACTCGTTCTACGTGCCGGACTTCCGCGTGAAGCGCGACCTCGTGCCGGGCATGTTCACGAGCCTGTGGTTCCAGGCCGTCCAGCGCGATCCCGGCTCCGTGCCCGACGACGCCGAAGTGGATCCCAACCGCGTTCTCTACACGTCGCAGGTCTACTGCGCGGAGTACTGCGGGGCGGGTGGCGCGTGGGGCCCCAACATGGGCCACGCGACGATGTACGCCCTCGTGCACGTGCAGCGGGACCAGGACTACCAGGCTTTCCTGCGGGCACCGCGCCCGCTGCCCTGCCCGCAGGAGAACGGCACCTGCGCCGTCAGCGAGACCGAGTGCTCGCCCGAGGCAGCGGGCAGCTGTCTCTTCGGCTCCAAGGGCTGCACGGCCTGCCACCAGAACCAGGCGGGTGGGCCGCAGCTCGCGGGCCCCACGTTCGTCGGCCTCTGGGGCACGCAGCAGCAGCTCACCAGCGGCGAGTCGGTCGAGGTGAACGAGGACTTCGTGCGCCAGTCCATCATGGACCCGCGCTCCCAGGTCGCTCAGGGCTACTCGCCCGTCATGCCGCAGATCCAGCTGACCGAGCCGGAGACCAACGCGCTGATCGCGTACGTCCGCTCGCTCGGCACCGCGACCGAGTGATCGCGCACCCTTTCACGCCGTTCTCCTGACGACGCATCGCTGAGGTTTCAATGGCCACCGCAACGGCAGCTCACGCACACGAGCCGGACTACCTGAACGCGAAGACGGGCATCGGCTCGTGGATCTACACGGTCGACCACAAGCGCCTCGGGATCATGTACCTCGCGTCGATCCTGATGTTCTTCGCGATCGGCGGCTTCTTCGCGCTGCTGGTGCGCATCGAGCTCATGACGCCCGGCGAGACGATCATGTCGCCGACCATGTACAACAAGGCGTTCACGCTGCATGGCGCGATCATGGTGTTCCTCTTCATCATCCCGTCCATCCCGGGAGCGCTGGGGAACTTCTTCCTCCCGATCATGCTCGGCGCCAAGGACGTCGCGTTCCCGCGCCTGAACCTGCTGAGCTTCTACATCTACGTGCTCGGCGCGATCCTCGCGGTGGCCTCCATCGCGATCAACGCCGTCGACACCGGCTGGACCTTCTACACGCCCTACAGCACGCGCACGGACACGGCCGTCGTGTGGGTGACGCTCTCGGTCTTCATCCTCGGCTTCTCGTCGATCCTCACGGGCGTGAACTTCATCGCGACGGTGCACAAGCTGCGCGCGCCCGGCCTCCACTGGAAGCGCCTGCCGCTCTTCGTGTGGGGCATGTACGCGACCAGCGTCATCCAGGTCCTCGCGACGCCGGTCATCGCGATCACGCTGTTCATCCTGATCATGGAGAACGTGCTGACGCTGGGCATCTTCAACCCGCAGCTCGGCGGCGACCCGGTGCTCTTCCAGCACTTCTTCTGGTTCTACTCGCACCCCGCCGTCTACATCATGATCCTGCCGGGCATGGCGATCGTGAACGAGGTCCTCGCGACGTTCAGCCGCCGCAAGATCTTCGGCTACATGTTCGTCGCGATGAGCTCGGTGGGCCTGGCGCTCGTCGGCTTCCTCGTGTGGGGCCACCACATGTTCGTGGCCGGCATGAGTGAGTACGCGACGCTCGTGTTCTCGGCGCTCACGTTCCTCGTCGCCATTCCCTCGGGCGTGAAGGTCTTCAACTGGATCGCGACGCTCTACAAGGGCTCGATCTCGTTCGAGTCGCCGATGCTCTACGCGCTGGCGTTCCTCGTCCTGTTCTCCATCGGTGGTCTGACGGGCCTCTTCCTCGGCACGCTCTCGGTCGACATCCACCTCCACGACACGTACTTCGTCGTCGCCCACTTCCACTACGTGATGGTCGGCGGCACGGTGTTCGGCTTCCTCGCAGGCCTTCACTACTGGTGGCCCAAGATGTTCGGCCGGATGTACGACGAGAACCTCGCGCGCGTGGCGTTCGCGCTCGTGTTCATCGGCTTCAACATGACCTTCTTCACCCAGTTCGTGCTGGGCTCGCAGGGCATGCCGCGCCGCTACTACGACTACCTGCCGCACTTCGCGCCGCTGCACGGCTTCTCGTCGGTCGGCGCGCTCGTGCTGGGCGCGGGCTTCCTCGTGATGGCCTTCATGTTCATTCGCTCGCTGGCGAGCGGGGCCAAGGCGCCGCCGAATCCGTGGGGCTCCGCAGGCTACGAGTGGGCGACGGCCTCGCCGCCGATCGAGCACAACTTCCACGGCCAGCCGGTCATGACGCGCGGCCCCTACGACTACCACCTCGCGACGGACGAGGAGCTCTTCGACGGCTTCCCCGAGGAAGCCGCCGCGAAGGAATGAGCTCGAGCGTCAACGAACGATTCTTGATTGAGGACCGGCCCCCAGCGCGGCCGGAAGGAACCGAGACATGAGCGCAGACACGCACGCGCACGAGGGCCACGACGGCCACGGGCACCACGGTCCGAAGTGGCTGCAGCACCACTTCGAGACGCCCATCCAGCAGTTCGAGTCGTCGAAGCTCGGTATGTGGGCGTTCCTCGCGCAGGAGATCCTGTTCTTCAGCGGTCTCTTCGTGGCGTACGGAATCTTCCGCATCGCGTACCCCGAGGCGTTCGCCGCGGGCTCGATGCAGCTGAACAAGATCATGGGCGGCGCGAACACCATCGTGCTGCTGTTCTCGTCGCTCACCGCCGCGCTCGCGGTACGCAGCGCGCAGCTCGGGAAGAAGGACGAGGTCACCCGCTACCTCTTCATCACCATCATCTGCGCCTTCGGCTTCATGGTGATCAAGTACTTCGAGTACACCGCGAAGTTCGAGCACGGCCTCCTCCCCGGCATCCACTGGAACCCGTCGCACCTCGTCGGCATCGACGCGCCGCTCGATCACATGCACGTCTTCTTCGGCGTGTACTTCATGCTGACCGGTCTGCACGGCGTGCACGTGCTGATCGGCATCGGGATCCTGTTCTGGATCATGATGCGCAACCACAACGGCGAGTTCTCGAAGGAGTACTGGACGCCGGTCGACCTCGCGGCGCTGTACTGGCATCTCGTCGACCTCGTCTGGATCTACCTCTTCCCCTTGCTGTACCTGATCTGACGCGTCGCTCACCGACCGACTCGGAGAACCACATGTCCGGCGACTCTCACGATCACGATCACCACTCGAACGACGGGGCGGTTCACGTCCACGTCCACGACGTCTCCTTCTACTTGAAGGTGTTCGGCGGGCTGATCTTCCTCACCGTGTTCACCGTCGCGACGTCGTACCTCGACATCGACGGCCTCGTCCGTCCGGGCACGCCGCACGGCGCGGGCGGCTTGAACTTCCTCCTCGCGATGGCGATCGCCACGTGCAAGGCGGCCTTCGTCTGCACGTGGTTCATGCACCTCAAGGACGACGCGCGCTTCAACGCGCTGTTCTTCGTGGGCTCGGTGCTCTTCGCGGGCGTGTTCCTCGCGTACACGCTCAATGACACCTACTACCGCCAGCACGAGGACCGCTACCAGGGCGTGCACGTCGATCCGTCGACCGGTGAGCGCGCGCCCGGCGGTCTGGCCGACATCGGCGGCAGCTGCGAGGTGCCCGCCAACTGTGTGTCGTACAACTGCGAAGCGGGACGCTGCGCCGAGTTCGTCGTGCACCACGAAGGTGGCGAGGGACACGAGGGCGGCGAGCACGGCGAGGCTGCGGCCGAGGGGCACGAGGGTGGCGAGGGCGCCGAGGCCGAGGCCCCCGCGGCCGAGGGCGAGCACGGTGCCGAGGCTGCGGAGCACTGAGTCGCTCGCAGAGGCGAGCGGTCGGCGAGGCGCGAGCGAAAGGGCTCGCGCCTCGTCGCGCTTCGTGCGTGTCGTGCTGCTGTCGGTCGTCGTGCTCGCGATCGCGTGCGTGGCGCCGCCGCGTGAGCGCGTGGAGTCCTTGCCTGACTCGCCGTATCCGACCTGTCCCGATGGCGACGAGCCGGAGCGCGAGATCGCCTCGGGCGAGCTGCGCGCGGGACCGGTGATGCGCGAGTCGACGGTGGTCGAGTCGTTCTCCATCGTCGAGCGTGGCTGCCACGTGGTGTTCACGGGCGTGCTCGACTGGAACATGGGCGCGACCGACGTCGAGGTGGTCTACGACCGCGATCTGCGACCGATCCGAGCGTGGAAGCGCGGCACCGCGCCCGGGCCGCTCACGCCGCGCGAGCGCACCGACATCCGCTCGTACGACTTCCGGGGCGAGCGTCTGGCGATGCGACGCCGTGGACCGACCGACGAGATCGAGCTCTGGCGCTTCCGACTCGCGCCGCCCGCTGTCGTGATCGGGCCGGGCCGAGGCCTCATCACGATGTGGCTGCGTCGCGCGCACCTCGAGGTGGGCGGTCGCGTGCGCGAGCCAGCGGCGGACATCCGCGAGCCGATCGAGATCGTCCGCGACGTGACGCTGACGCGGCACGAGGATCGTGACGACGCCGCCCTCGGTCACGTGCGCGTCTACACGATCTACGGGCGCGAGCCGATCTTCGCCGACGAGAACGACGTGGTCGTGGGTGATCTCGCGGGCATGCAGCCGAGCCGCCTCGTGCGCACGCCGATGCCCCCGCCGGTGCCACGGGAAGGGCCCGCGCGCCCGAGGGAGACGCCATGAGGTCGGTGCCTCGATCGATGTTCCTCGTGCTCGTCGCGCTCGCAGGCTGCGACGGAGACACCACGGCAGACGATGCCGCGGTGGCCATGCGCGATGCGCAAACGCCGCTCACCGACGCGTTGGGGCTCGATGCGCCCGGTCTCGACGCTCGTCGGCTCGAGGACGCGTTCACGGCGGACGCGCCCGTCGTCGAGCACGACACGAACGAACCCGATGCTGCCACACGTGATCTCGATGCCGTCGTCGCCGAGCTCGCGAGCTGCGATCCGACGCGCTTCGATCGTGCGCTCCACGAGATCGCGTGGAGCGAGGGCTGGCCGCTCGAGGGAGAGGGGCGCTGGCTCTTCGCGACGCGGCTCGAGGGCAGCGTTCCTTCGGCCAGCCTCGTCGGCGATCTCGGGGACTGGGACACGACGCGCTGGCCTGCCACGCGGTGCGGAGATGGCTCGCGCTTCTACGTCGTGATCGACGAGGCCACCACGACGAGCTCGCCCGTCGGCTCGAAGTACAAGTGGTACGTGGCACGCGACGACGCCTACCTCGTGCCGCCCGAGGCCACGCAGTACGGCTACGACGAGTTCGGTCGCTTCGGCTGGGTGCGCGCGCCGCGCGACGTCGCGCACCTCGAGCAGTTCCCCGCCTTCGTCTCTGCACATCTGTCGGACCCTCGCGCCTTCCGCGCGTACGTGCCGGCGGGCTTCGAGCCGCACGGCACGAGCGCTCGCGCTGCGCGCACGCTGCTGCTCCACGATGGTCAGAACGTCTTTCATCCCGACGCGTTCTTCGGTGGCTGGCACGTGGACGAAGCGCTCGCCGCGCGGGGCACCGACGTGATCGCGCTCGCGATCGACAACGCCCCCGATCGCATGGACGCGTACACGCAGGTCGCGGACGACCTCGGCGGAGGGGCGATCGGCGGACGTGCCGACGACTACCTCGCGCTCCTCGAGGACGAGGCGCTGCCGTTCTTCCGCGCGCGCTACGGAATCGTGGCGCGCGGCCGCTCGCTGATGATCGCGGGCAGCTCACTCGGGGGTCTCGTGACGCTCCACGCGGCGCAGCGCGACGTGGCCTCGATGGGCTGCGGCGCGGCGATGTCCTCGACCGTCGGATGGGGCTCGATCGCGTCGAGCGCGCGCGGAGACACGGCGATCGTCGAGACGTGGCGAGGCGTGCACGCCGCGCTCTACCTCGACAGTGGCGGCGGCGTGACCGGTGCCTGCCGAGACTCCGACGCCGACGGAGTCCAGGACGACGCCGACGACTCGGACAACTACTGCGTGAACCTCCAGCTGCTCGACGTGCTCGAGCGTGCAGGCTATGCGCGCGGCACTTCACTCACGTACGCATGGCAGGAGGGCGCGCCCCACAACGAGGCCGCGTGGGCGAGCCGCATCGGCGATGCGCTCGATGCATGCGCGCGCATGGGGTGGACCTCGCCGTGACGTGGTGACGTCGTCGCGGCTGCGTCGAACTCGACGCGGCGCGATCCGTCGGTCTACGATCCTCGGCATGTCGAGCCGCGGGAGCGCCATCGAAGAGCCGCTGCCGTACGACGAGGAGTTCCTCTACCACCTCTCGCGCGGCAGCGAATTCCTCATCGCCAACCGGGTCGGCGAGGCGAAGGAAGAGCTCGAGCGCGCGCTCGTCGTGCAGCCTCGCGATGCAAAGGGGCAGGATCTCCTCGCGGGCGTCTACTTCCGCCTCGGCGTCTATCCGCGTGCGATCGAGCTGTGGAGCGTGCTCGTGGATCAGCACCCCGACGACGTCCCGCTTCGCGTGAACCTCGGGCTCGCGTACCTCAAGACCGCGCAGCTCGAGGAGGCCGTCACCCACCTCACTCGCGCCACGAGCCTGGACGACACGCACGCGCGTGCATGGGGCTACCTCGGGCTCGCGCTGTGGCGCGAGGGTCGCCTCGATCGCGCGCGCGATGCGTTCATGCGCGGCGGTCAGGCCTCGATGCAGCGGCGCATGGAGGAGATGCTGGGCATCTCGGCGAGCGCGGGCGGTCACTCGGCGCCCTCGCTCTCCGTCGCGCCGCCTCCGATCGAAGGCGAAGAGAGCCCGCGACGTGCCTCGATCCCGCCCACCGAGTGGGCACGGCCCGAGGGATCGCGGGGCAGCATCGATCTCACCGTGCTCGATGGCGGCGAGCGCATCTCGCATCCACCGACGCTGCGCACAGCGCTCGATCGATGGATGCCGCGCATGCCCGAGGGCGTGAGCCTGGGCCTGAGCGAGGGTGGCCTGCTGGTGGTGACGCCGCGCGATGGCGACGTGATGGTGGTGGCAGAGCGCGCCCTCGTCGTGCGAGGCGACGTGGCGGGCCCCACGCGCCCCAGACACATCGCGGTACCGCGAGGCCAGCAGGCGCTGCTCGCGGCGCCCGATGGCCACGTGATCGTCACGCTCTCCGTGGGCGAGGGCGAGATGCTCTACGTCGTGGAGAGGCACCTGCTCGCGTACGACGAGGCTGGCGGCGGCGAGGCACGCAACCTCGAGGTCGGCGGCGTCTCGCTGCGTGTGGTCGCGATCCGCGGCCGCACGAACGTCGCAGTGTCGTGCCCGCGTCGACCGCTCGCGCTCGCCACGCATGGTGAGTCCGTCACGCTCGCCGTCGCGCGCCTGATCGGGTGGTCGGGCCACCTCTTCCCCGCCGCGAGCGTGGCGCCGGACACGATGCTCCTCCGCGGCGACGGCACGGTCCTCGTCGCCTGACCGCACGCTCGGAACAGGATCCGGGCGTCAGTCGAGGGGGCTGCCGTCGGTCTCGGACAGCCGCTTGTCCTTGTTCTCGACGGCGTCCGCGAAGAGCTTGAGGTACTCGCCCGCGCTCGTGATCGCGAAGAAGACGCTGAGGTAGAGCAGCACGACGCCGATCGCGTTGAAGTCGACCTGCTCGGTCCGGAAGAGACCGAAGTCCACGTCGAAGCGGTGGTGGATCATCAGCATGAAGACCGCGACCATCTGCAGCGCGGCCTTCTCCTTGCCGCCCTGTCCAGCGGCGATCGTCACGCCTTCGCTCATCGCGATCACGCGCAGGCTCGTGATCGAGAGCTCGCGCGCGATGATGATGATGACCGCCCACGCCGGCACGCGGTGCATCGCCACCATCGCGATGAGCGACGACGCCACGAGCAGCTTGTCGGCGAGCGGATCGAGGAACTTCCCGAGCACGCTCACGAGCCCCTGCCGTCGTGCGATCCAGCCGTCGAGGAAGTCGGTGATCGCGCTGATCGCGTAGACCATCGCGGCGTAGAAGCTCGCGCGCGGCGTTCCTTCGATGATGAGATACAGCGCGACGGGGATCAGCACGATGCGAAGCATCGTGAGGAGGTTCGGCAGGTTGACTGCGTCCTCGCGGAGGCTCCGTCGTCGCTGGGCGCGATCCATCGACGCTCAGGGATGCAGGCGGTTGAGCATGCGAGGGAAGGGGATCGTCTCACGCACGTGCGGCAGGCCGCAGAGCCACGCCACGGTGCGCTCGATGCCGAGGCCGAAGCCCGCGTGCGGGAACGAGCCGTAGCGGCGGAGATCGAGGTACCACTCGAACGCCTCCATCGGCAGCTTGTGGTGCGTGATCGCGGCCTCGAGCGTCGCGAGATCGTCTTCACGCTGTCCGCCGCCGATCACCTCTCCGTAGCCCTCGGGCGCGAGCACGTCCATGTTCAGCGCGAGCCGCGGATCGGTGGGGTCCTTCTTGAAGTAGAAGGCCTTCAGGTCCATCGGATAGCGGTGCACGATCACGGGGCGATCGAAGCCGTTCGAGATGACGGTCTCTTCGTCGCCACCGAAGTCGTCGCCGTGCTTGGCGTCGTGTCCCGCCTTCTGGAGCGTCTCGATCGCCTGCGCGTACGTGATGCGCGGGAAGGGCTTCTTGATGAGCTCGAGCTTGCTCGTGTCGCGCTCGATCGACTCGAGCTCCTTGCGACGCTTGTCGAGCACGCGCGCGACGACCGACACGAGGAAGTCCTCGGCGAGCTCCATGTCGCCCTCGAGATCCATGAACGCGACCTCGGGCTCCACCATCCAGAACTCGGCGAGGTGACGGCGCGTCTTGGACTTCTCCGCGCGGAACGTGGGCCCGAAGCAGTACGCCTTGCCCACTGCGGCCGCGGCGGCCTCCATGTAGAGCTGGCCGCTCTGCGTGAGGTACGCGGCATCGCCGTGGTAGTCGGTCTCGAACAGGTTCGAGGTGCCCTCGCACGCGTTGGGCGTGAAGATCGGCGCGTCGACGAGCGTGAAGCCGTTGCCGTCGAAGTAGTCGCGCACCGCTGCGATGATCTCCGCGCGCACGCGGAGGATCGCGTGCTGCCGCTTGCTGCGGAGCCACAGGTGGCGGTTGTCCATGAGGAAGTCGGTGCCGTGCTCCTTCGGGCTGATCGGGAACTCGCGCATCGGCGTGGCGAGGACCTCGAGCTCGGTCACGCCGACCTCGAACGTGCCCTTGAGCTTCGCGTGCTCGCGCACGACACCGCTCACGCGCAGGCTGGTCTCCTGCGAGAGGTGGTCGGCCTTCGCGAAGATCTCCGCGCTCACGTCGCCCTTGAACACCACGCACTGGCAGATGCCGGATCCATCGCGCAGCTCGAGGAAGTGCAGCTTGCCGCTCGAGCGCTTGTTGTAGAGCCAGCCCTCGATCGTGACGCGCTCTCCGACCTCTCCGCCCAGCTGATCGATCTTCACTCGCTTCGTCATGTCGGCGCCTCGATACCACGAGGTCCCCCGGTGCGGTATCGGGCGCCCTGTTCGATCGTCGAGACGTGCTCGCGTGCGACGGAACGCATCGAGGCCGACTCCTCTCGGAATCGGCCTCGTCGAGCGACGCTGCGACCCTGGGTCGCAGCGATCAGATCACTTCTTGCCGCCGCGCTTCTTGATCGCGCCGCGCACGGTGACCACCGCGTTGCGGTGACCGGGGACCGCGCCCTCGATGAGGAGCATGAACTTGTCGTCGAGCACGCGGACGACCTTGAGGTTCTGGATCGTGACCTTCTCGTCGCCGTACTGACCGGGCATCTTGAGGTTCGGCAGCGTGCGGCCGGGCGTCATGTTCGTGCCGATCGCGCCGCCGTGACGCTGGTACTCGTGCGTGCCGTGCGTCGCCGTCGCGGAGCCCTTGAAGTTCCAGCGCGTCATGACGCCCGTGAAGCCGCGGCCCTTGGTCTGGCCGCTGACGTCGACGAGCTGACCCGCCGTGAAGAGGTCCGACGGCTTGATGACCGTGCCGACCTCGTACTTCGCGACGTCGTCCGCTGCGAGACGCAGCTCGCGGATCGTGCGGACGGCCTTCTGTCCGGACTTCTTGAAGAACCCGGCTTCCGCCTTGTTCACCAGCTTCTCGCGCTTCTCGCCGAGGCCGACGATGAGGGCCGAGTAGCCGTCCTTCTCTTCCGTGCGCTTTCCGAGGACGGTGCAGGGGCCCACCTCGACGACGGTGACGCGGCGAACGTTGCCGTCGTCCTCGAAGACCTGGGTGTTTCCGAGCTTCTTGCCGATGAGGCCGGGGTACGTGTTCATGATGGTGCTCTGCTCGAACGATCCGGCCGCGCGTGATGAGGGTCCGGAGAAAGGGCGCGGAGTGTATCGAGGGACCCTCGCGCGTCAAGCGCCTTCCGTGTCCGGGGCGAGGGTTCCGCGTCCGAGACGGACCTCGACGAGGGTGAGGCCTTCGGCCGGCGCGGTGGGCCCCGCATCCTGCCGACGCCCCTCGGCGCCGAGGAGCGCCGCGATGCGGTCGGGCGTCATGCGCCCTCGACCGGCCTCGAGCAAGGTGCCGGTGAGGATCCGGACCATGTTCTTCATGAAGGCCGAGCCTCGGTAGGTGAGGGCGATCTGGCGCGGATCGCCCGCCCATCCGGGCTCCACGCTGAGCGTGTGCAGCGTGCGGATCGTGTTCTCGCGCTCGTCGTCCGCGGCGCGGAACGCGCGGAAGTCGTGGGTGCCGAGGAGGCGCGTGGCGGCGGATCGCATCGCGTCGAGATCCAGGGTGTCGGCGGGCGTGCTGCTCGAGGCGCGATCGGGATGACGAAGGCGAGGCGGAAGCCGCCAGGCGCGATGTCGCAGCAGCGGATCGCGCTCGTCGTCGACGAGCAGGATGTAGCGATAGGTCTTGTCGATCGCGTCGAAGCGCGGCGTGTAGCCGGGCTCGCACGCCTCGGCGCTGCGCACGGCGACGTCGTCGGGAAGGGCCTGGTTCACGCCGCGGAGCCAGCCCTCGGGCTTGATCGCGCGACGCGCGTCGAACGCTGCGATCTGACCGAGCGCGTGCACGCCGCGATCGGTGCGTCCTGCGCCGCGGCAGCTCACCTCGTGGCCCGCCATCGATGCGATCGCGGCCTCGAGCACGCCCTGCACGGTGCGCGTGTCGGGTTGGCGGGCCCAGCCGTGGAAGTCCGTGCCGTCGTAGGCGACGACGAAGCGGATGCCATGAGGGCGCTCGTCGGGGCGAGCGGCGCGCGGATCGGTCATGCGAGCTGCCGATCGATCAGGATGGGATCAACGGGCAGACCCCGATCAGAAGGTGAACCCGAGCCCTGCGGCCCAGGCGAGCGAGGTCCCGAGCGGGAGCTGTCGATCGGAGAACGAGCCCATCGTCGATCCGAACAGCTCGAAGAAGACCTCGGAGTGGTTGAGGCCCCACTCTTCGTCGAGTCGTCGCGCCGAGCGTCGATCGAGGAAGTCGAGCTCGAGGGCGACCTGCGCGCCCCAATCGAGGCCCACGCTCCAGCCGTCGGCCTGCGTCACGCCGCTCGTGCCGGATTGGAAGTAGCCGAAGTCGAGGCCGATCTTGGGCGTGAAGATCAGCGGGAACGAGAGGTGACGCGCGAGGCCATCGATGCGGATCGAGGCGAGCGCGGTGATCGGCACCAGGCTCAAGCCCGTGCCGCCCACGTTGGTCGAGCTCGACGTGGTGCGCGCGTCGCCGTTCCACTCCACCCAGCCGATGCGCGCGCCGATCTGCAGTGGGCCGATGTAGGGGATGCGGAAGAGGTGGTAGTCGAGCTCGATCGCCACGAGCGGACCGAGGTCGCCGCCGAACGAGGTCTCGAACGCGGGACCGAGATCGGGACGGTACGCGCCAGCGCGGAGCTCCACGGTGAAGCTCTCGGACGACGGCACGAAGATCGGCTCGTCGGACCACTCGCCGATCGGTCGCGCGCCCTGACGGCGGGGGTTGCTCGCGTCCTGCGCGTGCACGCTCGAGGCCGAGAGACAGAGCGCCAACGCACCGATGGCGCCGAGCCCGAAGATCGCAGCGCGGCTCATCGTCGTCCCCCGTCCTGCTTGCGTGCGCGGGCAACGACCGCCGCGATCGCGATCAGCACCAGCGCGAGGCCGCCATCACGCAGCGGCATGCCCGGCAGCGCACTGCAGCCCGAGTAGCGCGAGCGGCACTCCTCGGTGCTCAGCATCTCTTGCCGGCAGTAGTCGTCCCAGAATCCCTCGACCGGCACGCGCTCGACGCACGCCACGTTCGAGAGCACGGACTCGTTGCGTGCCGTGTCGAAGACAGCGACGGCCACGGGCGCCGACTCTCCGATCTCGAGGCCGAGGTCCACGCCGTCGAGGGTGGCTGTGGTCGGTGCGCTGCCGCTCACCTCGACGGTCGGCGAGAGCGAGCTCGGCGCGGCGCTGCCGGCGACGAGAGAGGTCGTTCCACCGCACGTGCCCGCGGTGTCGACATAGACTCGTGCGCCCGCGAGCGTCTCGGTCGCGATGTTCGTCCACTCGAGCCCGATCTGACGATCGCCCGCGGCGTCTTCCAGCTCCGGCGCCTCCGGCGCCTCGAAGTCGAGGGCCACGTTGAACGCGAAGTAGGCGGTCGCTGCGATGTCGGTCGTCGTGTCGCCGGGCGCGCTCACCGCCAGCACATAGAAGACGTAGGTGCCCTGAGCCGTGGCCTCGCAGCCATCGGGGAACAGCTCCTGCGGGCGGAACGTGATCGTCGGCATCGTGGAGGTGATCTGGCCACCCCCGTCCCACCCCGGGCGGTGCACGCAGACCGCCGCCGATCCGCCGCTCGTGCGGCGGTTGGTCGCCGTCTGACAGTTCGCGCCCGCCGTGCCGGTGCCGCCCTGCCAGAGATCCCACTCGAGCCGCGTCGTGCCGGTCGCGTCGTAAGGCGCGCCGGTGATGACCATCGAGATCTCCTCGTTGTCGAGGCACTCCTCGTACGAGAGCGGCCAGCTGACGAGGTAGTTCGTGGCGCCCGACGTGGGCGTGCCGCGATCGCCGTACGTCTGGAACGTGTAGGTGATCTGCGCGTGCGCGCGTTGGGTGGCGATCGCGTTGCCGACCAGCGCGGCGGCGAGCGACACGAGGAGCAGCGCGAGCCTGCGGGTCGGAGAGAGGAGGGCGAGGGATCGGTCGTGCATCGGTGCTCGATTCGCGGGTCGGCCGGGCGAGGCGTAGCGCGTTTTCAGCAATGCGTGTGCCGCATGCGCGCCAGTGAGAACGTGCGCGCAGGAGAGGATCGACGCACGTGCTGGCCGACAGTTTGTCACGAGACGGCGCTCCGACAGCGCCGCCTTGGACACGTTGGCCGTCGACAGCTCACCCGAGGAGGAGGCCTTCGGCGATCTGGATCGCGTTGGTGGCAGCGCCCTTGCGGAGGTTGTCGCCCACGACCCAGAGCATGAGACCGCCGGGGTTGCCGAGGTCCTCGCGGATGCGGCCGACGAGCACCTCGTCGCGATCGTCGCAGTCGAGCGGCGTCGGGTAGAGGCCTGCCGCGAAGTCGTCCATCACGCGGAGGCCGGGCGCCTTCTCGAGGATCGCGCGCGCCTCGC
Source organism: Deltaproteobacteria bacterium (assembly GCA_017303575.1). Taxonomy (GTDB): domain Bacteria; phylum Myxococcota_A; class Polyangia; order Polyangiales; family Sandaracinaceae; genus JAFLCL01. The sequence goes on along the minus strand of JAFLCL010000137.1, from coordinate 1,182 downwards.
TCGCGGTCATCGGGCGCTCGAGCTCGATCGCGATCGACTCCGAGTGACCATTGATCACGGGCACGCGAACCGTCGTCGGCGAGATGCGGATCTCGGGGTCGCCGAGGATCTTGCGCGTCTCGTGGATCATCTTGAGCTCTTCCTCTTGGTAGCCGACGGACGCGTCCCGCTTCCACTCCATGAGGAGGTTGCCGGCGAGCTGCTTGGCGATCGGGCCTTCGGGCATCGCCTCCGACGCAGCGAAGGCGCGCGATTGGGCGCGGAAGTGATCGACGGCCTGCGCGCCCGCGCCGCTGATCGCCTGGTAGGTCGAGACGACGATGCGACGGATGCGCGCCACGCGGTGGATGGGCGCGAGCGCGACGAGCATCTGGATCGTCGAGCAGTTCGGGTTCGCGACGATGCCCCGCGGACGCTCTCGCGCGGCGGCGAGGTTCACCTCCGGCACGCACAGCGGGACCTCGGCGTCCATGCGCCACGCGGCCGAGTTGTCGATCACGATCGCGCCCTTGCTCGCGGCGATCGGGCCCCACGCGCGGCTCGGCCCGGAGCCCGCCGAGAAGAGCGCCACATCGACGCCCTCGAACGCTGCCTCGGTCACGGGCGCGACGGTCAGCGAGCCGCCCGCGAAGGGAATGCTCACGCCAGCGCTCTTGGGTGACGCGAGGGCACGCACCTCGCTCACCGGGAAACGTCGCTCGACGAGCACGTCGAGCATCTTGCGTCCGACGGCGCCTGTGGCCCCGAGGACTGCGACACGAAACTTACGATCAGCGCGTGAAGACTCGTTGCCCATGGGGGAACGCCACTATCACAGCCGCCCGAGCGAGGCGACGTTCCGGAGTTGTTGCGTGCGCGCGCAACCGAGCACATATCGCGGCCCCGGAGGTACGCATGGGTCGAGCACGAGGGGGCAGTCGGGCGGTGGACGTCGGTGCGCGGAGGCCTGTGTTTCTAGGGCTGATCGCGTCCATCGCGCTCGCGCCCGCAGGCGTGCTGGCGCAGGCCAGGGAGGCCGTGGCGCCGCCGTCGTCGTTCGTCGCCACGGCGCCCACTCCTGCGCCGACCGCGGCCACGGCGAGCTCCATCATCGAGCCGCTCGATCTCGAGCGCGTGCTGCGTGGCAGCGGCACGGGCCTCACTGCCGACGAGGTGGCGCGACGAGCGGTGTCGAGCGCCCCG
>JAFLCL010000136.1 GCA_017303575.1 Deltaproteobacteria bacterium | reverse complement strand
GCGTCGTGCGCGCGCGATCTCGGCGACCTGCTCCAGCGCCGGTCGCAGCTCGGTGCCCGCCGGGCTCGAGAGGCGCTCGACCAGCCACGCGTCCGACTCCTCCGCGCCGAGCTGCGCGAGCAGCACGGCGAAGGTGGCGCGCACCGGCGCGCGCATGCGGTGCTCGAGCTCGAGGAGCTCCTCGGCCTCGCTCGCCCGCGCACGACGCGCGATCGCCTCGGCCAGCGCCGTCATCACGATCGACTCGTCCTCGTCCGACGCAGCGTCGAGCAAGGCCTCGAGCACCACCTCGTCGGGCCCGTAGCTCCCGAGCCAGCGCGCCGCGCGCGCGCGCACCTCGTCGTCGTCCTCGTCGTAGAGCGCCTCGATCGCGCGATCCACGTCGCGCTCACCGCGCAGCGTCGCGTGCACCGGCGAGACGCTCGCCCCGAGCAGCACGAGCGCAGAGCCGATCATGGCCAGCGGGGCCGCACGCCCGAACGCGCTGCCCCACCCCGTCGTCATGGCGCCACGCCGAAGAGGCGCGCGAAGCTCTCGCTCGTCCTCGCGAGGACCGCCTCTTCGGGCTCGCCCCAGAGCTCGGCGGTGTACGCGAGCGTGGTCTTCACGTTCGCGGGCTCGTTGTCCTCGCCCGGCACCGGGCCGAGGTACGGACAGTCCGTCTCGAAGAGGATCTGATCGCGCGGCAGCGTCTGGAGCATGCGCGTGAAGGCCTCGTGGCGCCGCGCGTTCGCGGGGATCGAGAGGTAGTGCCCGCGCTCCGCGATCTGCCGCGCGAGGGTCACCTTGCCGCCGAAGCAGTGCCAGTCGACCTTCGTCGCGCCCAGCTCGTCGAGCACCTCGAGCACGCGCCGCTCGCGCTTGCGCGTGTGCACGATGATCGGCTTGTCGGCCTCCATCGCGATCGCGACGAGCGCGCGGAACACCCGCTCCTGCTCGGCCCAGAGCGGCTCCGGCACCCAGTAGCCGTCGAGGCCGATCTCGCCCACCGCGAACGCCTCCTCGACGTGATCGCGCACCCACGCGATGCCCTCGTCGCCCGAGACCGCGGGCGCATCGCGCGGGTAGTCCACGCCCAGGCGCTCCATCTCGAGCATCACGGCATCCACGGGATAGAGGCCGAAGCAGGGCTTCACCATCGGTGCGCGACGCGCGAGCTGCCGCACCGCCTCGTTGTCGCTCGGGTTGAGCCCGTTCGAGAGGATGGTGGTCACCCCCGCGGCGCTGGCGCGCGCGAGGATCTCGTCGACACGATCGACGAGCTTGGGGTGCGTGAGGTGCGCGTGGACGTCGAAGAGTCCCATCGGGTTCGTCGCGAGATCTCCTCGCTCACGCGCCCTTTCGCAACGTCGTCCCCAGGTACTCGAGGAGGCTCTCGCGATCGGCGGGCTGGCTGCGGTAGCCGATGTAGCCATCGGGACGGATCACGTAGAGGCACTCGGTGCTCGCCGCGTACCTCTTCTCCAGCTCACCATCGGGATCGAGCAGCACGGGCACATCCGTCAAGAGGTCCTCGGGCCGCGCGCGCTGTGGCGTGACCACCCACGCATCGACCGAGTGACCGAACTTCGCGCGCACCTCGGAGAGGATCCGCTTGAAGCGCTCGTAGCCCTCGGGCGTGCTCGATCGCCCGTCGAACAAGAAGAGCGCGTGCTTCTTTCCGTCGAGCACCTCGTAGATGCGTCGCGTGCCGCCCTGGCCTGCGATGGTGGCGCGTCCGTCGGGCGCGCGCTGTCCTGCCGCGGGCGCCGCCGCGAACTCGCGCACCGAGCCGATGGTCGGCGTGTCACCGCCCGCCGCCGAGCCCAGGCGCGCGTTCAAGAGCGAGGTCTTGTCCTCCCGCACGATCGAGCTGCGCTCGTAGCTCACGCTCAGCTCCGCGGCCTCCTTGGCCACCCGCTGCTGGAAGAGCTCGAGCGAGCCGAGGAAGCGGCCCATCTCGTTGCGCATCGACTTCGCCGCCGCGCTCTTCACGTTCGCGATGCGCGTCGCCGCGTCGGTGTTGCGCAGCACCGAGCGACCCACGCCGTGGCGCTCCTCTTGGTAGGTGTCGAGCAAGAGCCCGCGCGCGTGTCCGCGGTGCACGAGCGCGAGCTTCCACCCGAGGTTGAGCGCGTCCTGGATGCCGGTGTTCATGCCCTGCCCGCCGAGCGGGCTGTGGATGTGCGCAGCGTCGCCGGCGAGGAACACACGGTCGTCGCGGTAGCGCGCGACCTGCCGGCAGTGGATGCGGAAGCGCGCGATCCACGTGGGATCGGTGAGCCGCCCGTTGGCCGTGGTGTTGAGCGCGAAGAGCGTCTGTAGGTCGTCGAGCGTGGGCGCGGACTTGTTCGCGCGCGCCTCCGCGGGCAGCGACGCGATCACGCGGTGACGCCCCTCCGCCATGGGGAAGCACGCCACGAGACCGTTCTCTCCGAGGAAGGTGTGGATGCGATCGTCACGCATGTCCCACGCGATCTTCACGTCGCCGAGGACGTACTCCTCCTCGTAGGTCTCGCCCTCGAAGGGCAGCTCGAGCTGCTTGCGCACGATGCTGTGCGCGCCGTCCGCGCCCACGAGCCACGCCGCGCGGATCTCCTCGGTCGGTACCGCGGGGGCCGGTGCGCCCTCGGCCGGCGCCTCCCCCTCGATCACCGTCGGCACCTCGGTCGAGGCGCGCTCGATGGTGGCGGTCACGCCGGTGCCGTCCTGTCGGAACGAGACGAGCTTGGCGCCGCGATCGATGCTGCCCCCGAGCTCGCACAGCTTGGCGGTGAGCTTCGCCTCGATCTCGACCTGCGAGAGCACGAGCACGTGCTTGAAGCGCGAGTCGATCTCGTCGAAGTCGGCGCGCACCACGGGCTCACCGCCGGCCCAGATCGTCACGCCCGTCACGGCCTTGCCCCGCGCCACGAGCTCGTCCGCGATGCCGAACGACTCGAGCAGCTCGAGCGTGCGCGCGTGCACGCCGAGCGCGCGCGAGGTGTCATTGGGCGCGGCGTTGTCATCGATGACCAGCGCATCGAGCCCTCGACGACGCAGGTCACACGCCAGCGTCAGGCCCGTCGGTCCCGCTCCCACGATCAGCACGTCGACGTTCTTCATTCGGTCCTCGTTCCGCGGCGCACTGTACCGGGTTTCTCGGTGTTTCTCGCGCCTTCGGCGCGGCCGGGGGCTCGACCCCCGGAACCCCCATCGCTCCATCGTCGCTGCGCTCCTCCATCGCTCGCGCCTCATGGGGGACGCAGCGTCCCCCGCCGGCTGGCTCCCCCAGAAGAGCATGCGTGCCGCGGGCCGATTCATTCTCGGTCTCGCTGTTTTCCGCGGCGCAGGCGCAGCGAGATGGGGGCGCTGCCCGCTTGCGAGAACCCCTGGGGTCCGAGAGAGTGCGTCGATGCGCTTCCCCGAGCTCTCGTTCGCCACGCCGCGCAAGCTCCCGCGCGCCACGGAGCTGCGCGGTCGCGTCGTCGTGCTCGACATCGCGTTCGCCGCCGAGGGCACGGGCACGAGCTTCGAGAAGGTGACGAAGAAGCTCATCGACGGCCTGGGCGCGCGCCTCGCGATGTGGGTCGATCACCACGACCACGTCCTCCACGCGAGCTTCGCGTCGGATCCGCGCTTCGTGCTCGCGACCAAGGCCCAGCACGGCGCCTGCCCCGAGATGATCACGCCCGAGCTCGTGACGCGCGCGGGCAGCATCGAGACGATCCTCTGCCACGGCGACTTCGACGGCCTCTGCTCCGCGGCCAAGTGGATCCGCGATGGCGTGGAGGCCTACGAGGGCGCAGACAAGGACGCGCACGCCGTCGACACGCGCCTCGGCGCCCCGAGCGAGCGCGGGCAGACGATCGATCGCGCGCTCCGAGCCCGACCGCGCGACGACGGCCTCAAGGGCCTCATCGTGCGCTTCCTCGCCACCGGCGCGACCGACGGCGCGCTCTTCCGCACCATCCACGAGGCCTCCGAAGAGGTGCGGGTGATCGAGGAGCAGTCACGCGAGCTCGCGCGCCGCTTCGTGATCGACAACGACGTCGCTGTCTGTGACGCGCGCGGCTCGAGGCCCTACGACAAGACCGTGCTCTTGCTCCTCGGTCAGGAGCGCGCGCGCATCTCGGTGGTGCACGACGACGTGACGGTCACTGCGGCCGCGCGCTTCGACAGCGGCGTGAACCTGCTCGAGCTCTTCGGCGTCGACGGCGGCATGCCCACGCGCGTGAGCCTGCCCGCGGCGCGTCTGGAGCACGCCCTCCGCAAGCTCGGCTTCCACGCCTCCTGACTAATTCGCGTGACGATCGACGACCGCGTGGCGCTTGTCGGCCAGGCCGTAGACTGTCTCGTGGTAGGCGGCCTCGAGGTCGTCGGTCATGCGCACACGCACGCGCACCGGTCCGAGCTCGAGCTCGTCACCGTCCGAGAGGAGCGCCCCCACCGGCGGCACGTCCGCGCCGTTGCGACGCACCCGCGGATCGACGGCGTGCACGAAGAGCTTGCGGCCCACGGGCTCGATCCATCCCGCCATGCGTCGATCGGTCGCCCCGCGCGTGGGCTCGAGCCTCGCCTCCCCTCGCTCCACCACCAGCGCGACGGGCTGATCGCTCGACACGTTGAGGCGCTTCCCCAATTGGGAACGGCCTTCGGACTCCACCACCACGAGGATCGCATGCGGACGCATTCCGTGATCTTCGAGCCCTCCGCGCGACCTCGCGAGTTTTCTGCAGGGTCGCGCGCGCCGCGTCCTCGACTTGCACGCACGGCGTGCACTCTTCAACCTCCCCTCTCCTTCTCTCTTGACCCTGGGGCGCGCGTGGCCCCGCACCGGAGGCACGTCGCATGCGGATCTCGCTTCGTTGGGTTGGCCTCTTCGTGGTCGCGCTGCCGATCGTGGGCTGTGAGTGCGAGACCCCCGTCGACCCCGACGCGGGCGCGATCCCCGACGCCTACATGCCTCCCGGTACCGACGCCGACCTCGACGCGTTCCGCCCCGCCCGTGACAGCGGCGTGGACGCTGCGAGCGTCACGTTCGAGTGCGGCGACGGCGTGGTCGACGGCGACGAGATGTGCGACGACGACGGCACGGCGCCCGGCGACGGCTGCGACGCCGACTGCCAGATCGAGACCGGCTACTCCTGCATGGGCGAGCCGAGCGTGTGCACCACTGGCTGCGGCGACGGAACGATCTCGGACACCGAGGCCTGCGACGACGGCGGCGACGAGGCCGGCGACGGCTGCTCGGCGACTTGTCAGATCGAGGCCGGCTGGGCCTGCCCGCCCGGCGAGCCGACCACGGGCTGCACCTCGGACTGCGGCGATGGCGTCGAGGCGGTGGGCATCGAGGAGTGCGACGACGGCAACCTGACGGACGGCGATGGCTGCGACGACGGCATCGGCCCCGACGACGGCGCGGGACCCCAGTGGCTCCCCGCCTGTCTCGACACCCGCTGCGGCAACGGCATCCCCACCACCGGCGAGGCCTGCGACGACGGCAACACGTCCGACGGCGACGGCTGCTCCGCGATGTGCGCGATCGAGTGATCGCGCTGGCCCCCACGTGCGCGTCGTGATCGCCCGCGATGCGAGCGCCGCTCTGACGCGAGCTCTCTGATGCGCGTCCTCGGCATCGAGTCGAGCTGCGACGAGACCGCCGCCGCCGTCGTCGACGAGCGCGGCCTCGTCTCGTCGGACGTCGTGTCCTCGCAGATCGAGACGCACGCGCCTTATGGCGGCGTGGTCCCCGAGCTCGCATCGCGCGCGCACCTCGAGAGCGTGTGGCACGTGATCTCGCAAGCGGTCGCGGAGGCCGGCGGGCTCGACACGATCGATGCGATCGCCGTGACGCAGGGCCCAGGCCTCGTGGGCGCGTTGCTCGTGGGCCTGAGCACGGGCAAGGCGCTCGCGTTCGCGCGTGGTCTTCCGCTGGTGGGCGTCGATCACCTGGTGGGTCACTTGTTCGCGCCCTTCCTCCAGCGCGGTGACGAGCCCACGCCGGTGCCCGAGCTGCCGTTCGTCGCGCTGCTCGCGAGCGGCGGTCACACGGCGCTCTACGAGGTGCACGCGCACGACAGGATCACGATGCTCGGTCAGACGCGCGACGACGCCGCCGGCGAGGCGTTCGACAAGGGCGCGAAGATCCTGGGCCTCGGCTATCCGGGCGGCCCCATGGTCGACCGACTGGCATCGACGGGCGACCCAACGCGCTCCGATCTGCCGCGTCCGATGCTCCGCAAAGGCTCACTCGAGTTCTCGTTCTCCGGCCTCAAGACAGCCATCGCGCGTCACGTGGAGCTGCACGGCGTGCCCGAGGGACAAGCGCTCTCGGATCTGTGTGCCGCCTACCAAGCCGCCATCGTCGAGGTGCTCGCCCAGAAGAGCCTCGAGGCCTGCAAGGTGACTGGCATTCCGCGCCTGGTGCTCGCAGGCGGCGTGGCCGCCAACAAGGGTCTTCGCGCGCGCACGAGAGAGCTCGGCGAGAAGTGCGGCGTCTCGGTCTTCGTGCCTCCGATCGCATCGTGCACGGACAACGCAGCGATGATCGCCTACGTCGGCGCGCTCTCGCTCGCCTCGGGCCGAAGAGACGACGCCTCACTGGCCCCCTACTCCCGCGGCGCCGGCGTGAAGCGCGGCAAGGTCGTCGAGAAGCGCTGACCGGTCTCGAAGCAAGGGCCCCCTCCCGCCAGCGGGAGGGGCCGGGGGTGGGTCAGCGGTGCCGTTCACCCATCGCACCCACAAGACCCCCGAGACAACCCGACGAAGCCACTGATAGTCTCGCCCCCGCGTGGGGACCCCCGCACAAGCGACGTCGAACTTCGGCTTCCTCGCGGAACATCACGCGAGGCTCGTCATGCTGGGGTCCTCGGCGGAGCTGCTCTTCCACGTCGACCCGCCGGCCTCGATCAGCAAGGTCCGCATGCTGGCCGAGGATCTCGCGCAGCTCGCCGCGGCGCGCATGGGCGTCTACGTCGATCGCCGCGAGGCCCAGATCGATCTGCTGAGGCGCCTGCGCTGCACGCTCGAGTACTGCAACGACAACGCATTCAGCCTCCAGGCCCCCCATTGGTACCTCCACACGCGCGGCCACGACCTCGAAGAGGCCATCCTCGCCGCGTATCCCAAACTCAGGAGTTACTGGCGAGTCGAGGACCCGGGACGTCTGACGGCCACGATCCTTCGGACGACAGCAGACGATCACCCACGGTTCATTCCGCGCGACTTTGTCTTACTGTTCAGGGAGTGCATGAGCGCATGACCGCGCCCACACCGACGCAACACTGGAAGCCGACGTTGTCAGTCGAAGATCTCACGCACTCGCGGCTCGACCCGAGCAATGCACGCGCGGTATCGGGCGTGTTGTGTCTTGCGTTCTTTGACAGCCGTCGCCAGGTGCTGCTGCTGCCCGCGGAGCCGCTCGTGGACGCGTCCATCGATCGCGTCGCCTATGCGCAGGAGCACGCACGGCACGCGATCGTGCTGGAGCCGGCGGAGGCGTTCGTGGACGTCCTCGAGAGGCAGGTCCCCGGCATGCTCACGGGTGGGCTGTCGGACGTCATGTACTTTCAACCGGCCGTCGTGCGTGGCGGCGTTCGCCGTGATGGGCGAGGAGGGTTCGTGATGACCGTCGAGAGCGGCACCGTGTGCGAGCTCGGGGTCTATCGGCTCTGGGACTTCGTCGTCTCCTCGACGCCGCTCGGCTGACGACCCGCCCCGGTGTCGATCTTCGCGCCGCGGAGCGCGACGTTTGTGCGATCGTCCCGGGCTGTTCGATGACCACCACCCACGACATCGTTCAGAAGCTCTGGTCGCTCTGTCACGTCCTTCGGGACGATGGGATCACGTACCGGGAGGACGTGACCGAGCGGATGTGGTGGCAGATCCTCGAGCTGGCCAAGGAGACCCACCGGGAGGAGCCGTTGCCTCACGGGTACCGGGGGCTCGTATGACGCGCCCGCCGTCGAAGCGCCGGGCCTCGGCGGTCGAGCGCTCGAGAGATCTCGACATCCGCGCCGTCGGGCTCGCCGAGGGGATCGCTGATCTCATCGACGGTGCGCGCCGCGCGACGACGCAGGCAATCGACACCGTGATGACGTCGGCCTACTTCGAGGTCGGTCGCCAGATCGTGGAGGAAGAGCAGCGGGGCGCGGAACGCGCTGGCTATGGCACGCAGCTCATCGAGCGGCTCGCAGCGGCGCTCACGACGAGGCTCGGCAGAGGCTTAGGCCGACGCAACCTCGCGCAGATGCGCGCGTTCTTCTTGGCGTATCGCGGTGCCACGGCACCGTGGCTCCCGATTTGGCAGACGGTGTCTGCAAAATCTCCTCGCCCCGCCTCCAGCGAGATTTTGCAGACGGCGTCTGCAAAATCTTCGAGCACCGACGCGCCGCGCCGGTTCCCGCTGCCGTGGTCCCACTACGTCGAGCTGCTGCGCCTCGAGCCCGAGCCGCGGGCGTTCTACGAGACCGAGTGCCTCCGAGGCGGGTGGACGAATCGTCAGCTCCGTCGGCAGATCGACGCGCAGGTCTACGAACGCGCGCTGCGATCGAAGAACAAGGCGGCCGCCCTCGCCAAGCCTACGCCCCCAGACGACGGCGACGCAGACGCTCGGCACACGCTCGATCAAGCCTGAGGCCCATGTCCATCACGAATATCAAGAATGGCCATGCGTTTCTCCACCGCATGCTGGCCCAACCGGCGGACGACGAGGCGGCCGACCTAGTCCGTGGGCTAATCCGCTCCAGGCTGCACGAGGACACCTGGATAGACTTCAAGGACGGTGCCTGGACCGCGAGGGTGGACAGGGACGAGCTTCGGCGTGACATCACAGCGTTCGCCAACAGCGATGGTGGATGCCTGGTGATCGGAGTGAGTGACGTCGACTCTAGTAACAATGAGAGCACTGACCGTGCTCAGAGGCTTTCCGGCTGTGTCGGGGATGTTGACAGGGCGGTGGAGCAGATCGCGAGCATCTGTCAGAGCCTCACCGGTCAACTTCTTCCGGGCCGCGAGACCTTCGAAGACTGGACGTGGACGGGCACACGGTGTTGGTGCTGCCGATCTTGCGCTCCGGGCGACTCGCGGCCGTCCCGGACCACGGCGTTAGCTACTTCATTCGCACCCTCGACAAAACCGCACGAATGCCCGAGTACCTGCTTGCTGACGTTACGTTCGGTCGGCGAGAACGGCCTGCCTCGTCCTTTCGTCCGTGACTGCAACGAAGCGAGTCGTCAGCTCGGAGGGGGACCGCTTCTCCGTCCAGATTCTCGTCCACAACCAGGGCATGACCTACGCGCGGGAGGTTCATGCCGGAGCGCTGCGCTGGACCCTCGGTCGTTTGGTGCAGAGCATTCCGAAAGGCCACACCTTAGAGCAGATCGCGCGGTGGGTACCCAGCAGTGCGTCGAACGTTGAGTCGGGATATGAACCGTTCGAACTCGGAATCCCGTTGGCACCCTTCACCACAAGATCCTTTGGATTTAGCGCGTTCCTCCCCCACCCCCGCGGTCGCCAGACTTGGACGGTTGCTCTCTGGTTGGGCTCGGGCAGCAGTCCGCCACGCTGGTGGGAGCTGAAGTTCGTCAGCGTGGGAGACTTTATCGCGGTGACGGTCTCGTTCGCGCCAGTGGAGGACCGCCTGCCCGAGGTGAGCCTGACGGACGAGTAGGTCCGGGGCGGCGTGACGCGAACGTCCCAGCCTGTGCCTTCGAGCGCGTACTGAGCGGCGTGTTGGCGCGAGCCCACGTTGTCGGGGTCGGCGCGGCCGAATCGACCTCGAGGCTGTCGACTCGACGTTCCGGCTTCTTTTGTCCCGCCTGACGCTTGCCGCCTCCGGTTTCGAGCTTGCCGGCGAGCGTTTCGAGGTTGCCGGCTTGGCTGGCGAGCTTGCCGCCTCGGTTCCGGAGCTTGCCGCCGTGCCTGGCGAGCTTGCCGCCTCGGTTGTTCGGCTTGCCGCCGCGGTCGATCGGCTTGCCGCCTCCGTTCCCGAGCTTGCCCGTGTGGATGACCAAGGGGCCGGCCTGAATACGGAAGGTGTCGGCGCCTCGGTCGAAGCGGGCGAGCGACCTGGCCCAGCACCGCTGACCCACCCCCTGCCCCTCCCGCTGGCGGGAGGGGGGCCTGTTTGCTTGCGGGCTCGCTGCTTGCTGCGGTGCTCGTGGTTGCGTGATGAGGCGAGGCCTTGTCGACCCTCCCCAACCCCTCCCTGCGGGAGGGGCTTCTCCTGGGACCTCGATGTCGAAGCGGCCTCTGGAATGTTGCGCCTCTCGACGTGAGCTTCTCCTCGCTGCGAGGCGGCGTGGCTCGAGTCACCGTGATCGGACGCGATTTGCGCTTGCCCTCACTGGCAGCCATCGGCAGCCTCGGGGAGGCGCGGCATCACGCCGTCGCACACACAGGAGGGGACTCGAGGATGGACCAAAAGGCCAATCGCAGGCGGAATGCGCTCGTGCTCTTTGCCGCGTTCGTGGCGGCATGCAGCATCGACACGCGCATGATCGGGGACGCGATGATCGACGCGGGCACGCTCCTCCACGACGCGACGCGCTCCGACGCGGCCGCGCAAGAGATGCCGTGCACGCAGTGGGAGGTCGCTGTGTGGCGGGCGCGCGACGAGTGCGGCAGCAACGTGTTCGTGCGCGACGGCGACTCGTGCATGGTGCCGCCAGGGTGGGAGCCGGTGCAGTTCGATTACGCCGACGTGAGCGGTAACGCGGTGCTCCGGCGCTGCACCGCGCGATAGGTCTCGGGGGTCGTCGGGGTGCGTGGCGAGGCGATCGGTGAGAGGCTCGCGGCTTGGCTCGTCCCATCACCGTCGCCCCACCTCCACATCGCGCGCTCGTGGCCAAGGTCGATGCGTTCGACGTCGCTGTGCGCACGCGACGGGCGGCGGACATGGCGTGTCGCGCCGGCTGTAGCGCGTGCTGCGGACAGCAGCTCTCGGTGTGCGACGTGGAGGCGGCGCTGCTCCGCGAGGGCATCGATGCGCTCGACGACGAAGCGCGCGCAGGGCTCGCGCTGCGGCTCGAGACCGTGGGGCCCGAGTCTGCGTGCGTGTTCCTCGACGCGGCGGGGCGATGCGCCGTGTACGCGTCGCGACCGCTCGTGTGCCGCACGCAGGGCCTGCCGCTTCGTTATCCGAATGGCGTCATCCCCGTGAGCGCGGTGTTCCTGCGCCGAGAGACGGTTGGGTCCGAGACCGTGGGCTCCGACGTCACCTGGTGCCCGCTCAACTTTCGCGACGCGCCGCCGAGCCCGCCTGACGTGATCGATGCCGCACGCGTCGACACCATGCTCGCGCTCTCGAACCGTGATGCAGGGGGTGACGCCGAGCGACGCACGCCCCTCGCCGAGCTCGCGCGCGCCGCGCTCTCCGACAGTGTCGCGCGCTGAGCGCCTTTGACCACGTGTACGCTCGCCCCATGCAGACGAGCCTCGGTTTCTGGCTGGGCCTCGGCCGCGGACGGATCCTCGAGGGAGTGACCATGAACGAGCCGCTTCCTGTCGTTGCGTGGGTCGCTCTGTCCCTCTGCGGCTGCCACGCGTCACCACCTCCTCTGGATGCCTCGGTCGAGATCGCCGACACCGCGTCGGTGGCGGACGCGGAGGAGGTCCGTGGGGTCGTCGAGGTTCGAGGACCGCTCGAGCTCACGCTCTCGAGAGGCATTGCCGTCTGGGCCCGAACGGGGATCGAGCCCGTGCCTCAGCCACGGCCCGTGTTTCTATGGACGTTCTTTCGGCCCGGACAGGACGCTTGCGCCGAGCACCAAGGCGGTCCGGTCGCGCCGCCGAATCAACTGGCCGTCACCCTCCGCGGGCCAGACGTCGACGGGCTCGAGTTCTTGCCACCGGTCGAAGGCGACTATCCGGTTCAGCCAGGAATGGAAGGTGGAGAGGCCCTCACAGCGCAGCTCTTCTTGAATGTCGATGACGGCGACGGTCCTCCGACGCCGATTCCCGGAGAGAGCGGCTCGGTTCGCCTGGAGGGGATCACCGACGAGGGTGGGCCTCGCATGCTCATCGACGCCGTGCTGCAAGACGGAACGACAGTTCGCGGGAGCATGGAGCTCGCGTGGTGCGAGCTCAGCGTCGGACCCTGATCCCATCGAGACGCACCGCGGGCGTTCGCGGTTCCGCTACGCTCCGCCGCGATGATCACCACGCGCCTCGCTCTCGTCCTCGCGCTCTCTTCCGGTCTCGCGCTCACACCTGCCTGTGAGTGCGACAGAGACGACGCCTCGTCCGAAGGTGACGAGGGCGAGGGCAGTGACGAAGGACAGGACGAAGAAGGCGGCGGCGACGACGAGACGGCCGATCGCGACGGTCCGACCGGCGGGCCCGAGGAGCCGGGGCCCATCGGGCGCACGCTCGGGGTGTTCGACGACAACACCGTCACCACGCGCCTCTTTGTCCTGCGCCGCACGGGCGATGCGCCAGCCGAGGCGCCCGCGGACGCGACGGTGATCGGCGCCGCGTGGGTCGGCGGCGTGGAGCGTGAGCTCTCGATCCTCAGCACGAGCGACGCGACCGATCGCACCGCGACGTTGTTCGGCCCCGTGGGCACGTGCAGCACGCGCATCCTCCGCACGCTCGAGCTGCGGGGCACGGTGGAGGGACAGACGCCTACGAGCTACGCCGCGCTCGAGGTCGCGCCGTGCGAAGGCAGCTCCGTCGAGAGCATCGAGACCACGCACCCCTTCGGTGTGGAGGGTGAAGCGGCCGTCGAGCAGCTGATCGGCGCGAGCATGACCGCGGCGCCCGCGGAGCTCGCGACGATCGTCGCGGAGCAAGAGACCGAGGCGGGCGATGGTGAGGAGATGGATCTCCAGTCGCACGCGATCGGCGAGACGGGCGCGTCGGTGCTCGCGGGATGGAGCACCTACGTCGTGCGAGGCAGCACCGTGCTCGCGACGTTCGAGGACGGTGTGCCCGCGTACGTCACGATCGGATCGCAGATCGATCTCGTGGTGCGTGAGGGCCGCGAGATCCACCTCTACACAGTCCCCCGCAGCGGCGATGCGCTCACGCGCCTCGCGATCGAAGCACCGCTGCCCGAGACGGCGGCTGCTGCGGGCGACGAGGCCGAGGCCGTCGAGGTCGAGGGCGACGGGGCCGAGGGCGACGAGGGGACCGAGCCGACCCCGTGATCGCTCGGGCGCGCGCATTCGCAGTCGACTGGTTCGCACGCTCCCGCGCGGAGGCAGCCTCCGTGGGCTCGCGCGAGCATGGGTGGGATCTCGCGCGCTCCTTCGCGATCGTGATGATGGTCCTCATCAACTTCCAGCTGATGCTCGCTGCGCGCCCGCCCTCCACGGGCCTCGCGTACGGCGATCAGGTGCTGCGCTGGCTCGTGCACGTGCCGAGCGGGCGATCGAGCTCGCTCTTCGTGGTGCTCGCGGGCGTGGGCTTCTCGCTGCTCACGCGGCGCGCGCGTGTGAAGACGGGGGATGCCGCTCGCGACCGCACCGAGCTGTTCGTGGCGCTGCGCACGATGCTCCTGCGCGTGGGCTTCCTGTTCGTGGCCGGCAACGTGCTCTTGCTCGCGTGGCCGATCGACATCCTGCACTTCTATGCCGTCTATCTGCTCCTCGCGACGCTGCTGTTCGTGCGCGCGCCGGGTTGGCTCGTGCTGTCGTTCGGCGCGATCGCGACGCTCGCCGCAGCGGTGATCGACGTCGCCCTGCCGGGGCGCGCGGAGGTGCCGTACCTCACGCCGATCGGCTTGGCGCTCGATGTCTTCCTCGACGGAGTGCACCCCGTGCTGCCGTGGTTCGGCTTCGTCGCGTACGGCACGTGGCTGGGGCGTCACGATCTCTCGGACGTGGCGCTGCGCCGCTCGTACCTGCGGCGCGCGGCGGTGCTGGTGGTGGTGACGGAGCTGTCGTCGCTCGCGCTCGGCTGGGCGGTGCTGCGCGTGCCTGCGCTGTCGTTCGCGGGGCCGTACCTCGGCTTCCTCACGACGGGCTGGGATCCAGCGCCGCTCTTCATCGTGTCGGCGTGCGGCACGGCGACCGTGTTCATCTGCCTCGCCCACGAGTTCACCGCGCACGCGCGGTGGGGCAAGAGCCTCCCGGTGCGCGCGCTCGTGCACACGGGACAGCTCGCGCTCTCGATCTACTGGCTGCACGCGATCGTCGGCGTGGTGATCCCGCGCTTGCTCTTCGGCTGGGGGCACACGCTGTCGGTGAGCGCCGTGACGCTCTACTGGGCCGCGTTCGTGCTGAGCGTGATCGTGATGGCGGAGCTCTACCGACGCGTGTTCTCGCGTGGACCGCTCGAGTGGCTGATGCGCACGCTCACCTCGTGGCGCCTCGCGCGCGAGAAGGTGGCCCCGCGCGAGAACACCGAGCCGGTGAAGTCGGGCGAGGTCGCGAAGGACGCGCCGCGCGAGCCGCGCGGAGGGCGCGTGGTGTGGGGGCTCGTGGGCGTGGGCGCGGCGCTGCTCGTGGTGGCGCGCGTGGTGGGCCTCGGGATGGCGCCGGCGGACGGAGAGGCGATCACGCTCGAGGGCGCCCGTGAGATCGGCGCCGAGCTGTCGCTGCTCCATCCCAGACGCACGCTGCGGCTCGAGGTGCCTCGCCTCCAGCGCGTGGTGATCGAGACGCGCTCGGGCATGGACCTCTACCTCGAGCTGGATCGCCTCGGCGACGCGACGCGCGCACGCATCGCCGAGGACGACGACGGTGGTGAGGGCCTCGACGCGCGCCTCGACACCACGCTGATGAGCGGGACCTACGAGCTCGTGGTGCGTCCCTACGGTGCGACCACGGGGCCCTTCGTCCTCGCGATCACGCCGAGCGAGTGACGGCCGCGATCCTCAGCGATGGAGACGCACGTTGCGACGCGTGAACTCCTGAGGGCCGTTCACGTAGCCGTAGAGGTCCACCCGCAGACGAGCCGCCCCCGTGTCCTCCACCACGACGCCGCGGTACCACCAGGTGTCCTTGGCCCACACCTCGGTCCCCGCGGGCAGCGGTGCGTCGGTGATCGTCGGGAAGTCGTTGGCCTCGCTGTTGCCGACGCCGTCGCGGACGGGTGTGTAGCTGCCCACCCAGATGTGGTCGCGGGTCACCGTGGCGCGCTCTCCCTGATCCTCGACCGTGACGCGTCCATCGGGGAGCACATCCACCACCCGCGCGATGCGGGTCGCGGTGCAGCCGTCCGGGCAGAGATAGAGGACCGCTTGGTCCACCGCGAGCGTCGCGCTCGCGTCGGGGTGGGCCGCGTCGGGGCCGGGCTCGCCCATCGCCCCGCCGGCGGCGAAGCGGCCCGAGGTGCCTTCGCACAGCGTGCGGTAGTCGCTCTCCCGCGCGCCTGCGGCTCGGTAGCCATAGAGCACGTGGTCGCGCATCTCGCAGGCCCCGAGCCGATCGAAGGGCGGGCACGGGACGCTGGTGCGAACCGAGCTCCGGAGCTGGCTCATGCAGAGGGCGGCGGCGCCCGGCGCGCCCAGGCTCGCGTACTGAGGACCGCTGAGCTCGATGCAGAGCGTGCCCGCGGGCGTCTCCGACAAGCAGCTCGCCACCGTGACGGCGGGTGGGGGCGGCGGGGGCGCGACCGTCGGTACGGGGGCCGCCGCGGCGCCACCACTGGGTGGTGCGCCCTGCGTGGCCTCCGCGCTGCCACAGCCACCGACCGAGACTGCCAACCCGACGACAGCACCGACCAGGGCCTGCCGATTGATCACACGACCTCGCATGCGCTCCTCCGTTCGCCGCGACCTGCGGCGTCGGGCAAGAGTGCGCGTGCCCCTCGGATGCTCACACTGACGCGCTCTGAAATCCGCGGCGAACACAGGGGGGATGGGCATCCGATGCCGCGAGGCGAGCCATCAGAGCGTGAGGTTCTCCACCAGCGCGAGGCCCAGGCGGCGAAGCTGCACGTAGTGCTGCATGTCGGTGTAGAGCGAGAGCGGCATCGCCGCGTCGAGCTGCGCCACGTCCTCGCGGTAGACGACGGTGGTGCCCTGCGCGTCGAAGAAGCGCGCGCCCCACGCGTCGAGCACGACGTCGATCTCCGCGGCGTAGAGGCGATGATCGGTGGCGTGATCGACGGGCACCGCGGGGTTGCGCTGCATCACGCAGCCCTGAGGGCCCGAAAAGGCTTGGTCTTTCGGGACCGAAGCGCCGTGCGGGGTTTGGGGGCCGAGCCCCCATCTCGCGGCGCTTGCGCCGCGGACCAACGGAGCACCGCCCCACGAGTGACCGGTGGGCGGCGCGCTCTCGGTGGGATCGACGAGCGCTGTGCGCAGGCGATCGCGCGTGGCGGCGCGGAGCGCGCTGGCCTCGACGGCGTGCTCCTCGAGCACGTAGCCCGCGTGCGCGTGCGCGGGGATGGTGGGCACGTGGAGCACGTAGGTGTGACCCGCGTCGCGGTGCACGAGGAAGACGTCGTGCACTGCATGCGCGCCGGTGTTCTCGAGGAGGAGGTGTCGATGCGTGGCGCTCCACGTGGGGCCGCGCGTGACGCGGATCGCGGGCTGCTCGCGCGTCTGGCCTTCGTAGAAGACGAAGCGCTCGGACTCGCCCACGCCCGTGGTCGTCGTGCGGTTGGCCCACAGCGCGCGCGGCGCGTCGCGCAGCGCACGCACCCACGGCTCGGTCGTGGTCGTGACGGCGTGCGTCGGCTGCTCGGTGAGCTCGAGCACGTCCCACACGAGCTGTCGGCTCGGATCACGCGGGGCGGGACGGCTCGCGGCGCCCGCACCTCGCTCCTGCACCAGCCGGTCGCGTGCGGCGCGCGAGCCCGGCGTGCTGACCTCGGTGAGGGTGCGGAACGCATCGACGTCGGGGAACCAGCGCGTGGCCTCGCCGTCCCGGAAGCCCACGTCGATGCCCACCGGCACCGGCGGTGACCACGTGCCCGCGGTGTAGAACGCGAGGACCGGCAGCTCGCGCATGCCCGAGTCGATCGGGAGGTCACGCGCGGGTGTGCCGCGCGAGCCCGTGCGGGCGCCGCCCGGTCGGTGGAAGTGAGAGGGCAACGAGGGACCCGCGCTGCGCGTCGCGCCGCTCGAGCCGAACACGACCACGCCCCACTCGTGCACCCACAGCGGATCGGCGCACCACATCTCGGCGCGGGAAGGAGAAGGCGCGAGGGCGAGGGCGACAGCGGCGAGGGGGAGGAGCAGCCAGGCACGACGAGACGGCATCGCCCCGTTGTACGCGCGACCGAGCCCGAAGATCTCGCAGCGAACGATCCGCCACGAGACGGAGCCCGACAGCGCTCGGCCGGACGCGAGACGCCACCTTCGTGGAACCGACGCGACGCAGAATCGATCCGCGCGCGGGTTTCGGTCTATGCTCGCGCACCTTTTCGCCCAGGACTCGAGATGCGCTCACGTTCGCCCCTCGCCCTCGCTCTCGTCGTGCTCGTCGGCCTCGTCGCGATGGCCGCTCCCGCCCACGCACAACGCGCGCTCTCGCAGGTGCTCGACCTCAACCGCCAGGGCATGGAGGCCTACAACAACCTGGAGATCGAGCAGGCACAGGATCTCCTGAACCAGGCCCTCCAGGCCGCGCAGCGTGGTGGGGTCACCGGCTCGCCGCTCGCGCGAACCTACCTGAACATGGGCGTCGTCGCTGTCGGAGGCCTCGGTGACAACGGCGCCGGCATGGACTTCATGACCCGCGCCCTCCAGGCGGATCCCAACGTCCAGCTCGATCCGCTCACCAGCACGCCCGACATCACGACGATGTTCCAGCTCGCGCAGCAGCGCGCGCGCGCCGGCGGAACGGGCACCGGAACAGGCACGGGCACCGGAACAGGCACAGGGACCGGAACGGGAACCGGGACGGGCACTGGGACCGGGACGGGCACCGGCTCGAGCGGCGGCGCCGCCGGCGACCTCAACCACGTCGCGGTGCCCGAGCAGCTCCAGCAGACGGCCGTGCCCGTCTACATCGAGGTGCCCGGCTCGCCCGCGCACGTCTACCTCTACTACCGCGGCCACGGCATGCGCGAGTTCACGCGCGTCGAGATGGAGCGCGTGGGACGAGGCTACGGCTTCGAGATCCCGTGCGACGACGTCTTCGCGCCCGAGGTCACCTACTACATCGTGGCCTTCGCGCGCGACGGCAGCCCCGCGGGCTTCGCGGGCTCGCAGAGCTCGCCCGTGCGCGTGCAGATCGTCACCTCGCGCAGCCAGAGCGCGCCTGCGCTCCCCGGACGCGCACCGCCCGAGCAGTGCCGCGAGACCGAGTGCCCGCCGGGCATGGCCGGCTGCCACAGCGGCGGCGGCGGCGGCGGTGGTGGTGGTGGCGGGAGCGGTCAGCTCGGCGACTCGTGCTCGCGCGACAGCGACTGCGCCTCGAACAACTGCGACGACGATCTCTGCGGCATGTCGAGTGGCGGCGGTGGCGGCGGCAACGACGACCCTGACGAGCCGGGCAGCACCACGGCGGGCCCCGGCTTCTTCGCGCGCCTCGGCGGCATGGCTGGCCTCTCGTACGTGAGCGAGGGCCTGCAGGCCGATCGTTTCCCGTGCTCGGACGCCGAGGCCGGTGAGCTCGATTGCTTCCCGATCGAGGGCTACCCCGACTACCCGGGCGAGAGCTGGGACAACGCCACGCCCGAGCAGCGCACCGAGACCGACCTCTACGCCTCGGCGCTCTCGAACGGCTACGTCCCGCCGGGCACGCCCACGTGCAACCCCGAGGGCAGCCTCCAGGGCCTCGACCCCTACTGCTTCTACGTCGAGTCGCCCGGCCTCGTGGCGAACTTCGCGCTGCGGATCGACGTCGGCTACTACATCCTTCCGTTCCTCGCGATCACCGCGGGCACGCGCATCCAGCCGGTGTCGGGCCGCGGCACGCTCGCGCTGCTCCAGATCTACGCGGGCCTCGAGGTGCAGCTCACGCCGCCCACGGATCTGGGCTTCCACGTGCACGCGCACCTGCGCGGCGGCGGCGGACAGATCCAGGTCTTCCTCAGCCGCGGCGCCAACAGCGGCAACGCGCCGTGGGGCGTCTCGGGCCTCGGCATGATCGACTTCGGCGTGACCGCCGGCTACCGCTTCATGCGCAACTTCGGCCTCTACCTCCAGCCGAACTTCGTGCTCGGCGTGCCGTCGTTCCTCTTCACGCTCGACATCGGCGGCGGCCTCGAGATCAGCTTCTAGAGCGGTCTTCGATGTCTCGTCTCCTCGCGCGTCCGGGCGCGACGTTCCGCTGCTTCGGCGATGGCCTCTGCTGCACCGACGTGCACCAGCTGGGGCCCGTCACGCGCAGCGAGAAGGTCGCGCTCGATCGGCACGCCGCCGGAGCCACCACGCGCATCGCGGGCCTGGTCCTCCTGCGCCTCTCGGACGACGCGCGCCCCGGCGGCTGCCACTTCCTCGACGCCGAGATGGGCTGCCGCATCCACACCCACGACGCGCGACCGCGCACCTGTCATCGCTTCCCGTACCTCCTCGTGCGCACGCCCGATGGCCTGCGCCTGGGCACCGATCACCGATGTCCGTGCCGCACGATGTTCGATCGCACCGAGAGCGCGCCGATCGACGTCGCGCGCGCAGAAGCGGCGCTGCTCGATCGCGCCGGACGCCTCAGCACCGATCGCGCGATCGAAGGGCGCGTGCCGATCGCTGCGCGTCGTCGCGTGGGCTGGACGCGCTACCTCGCGATCGAGGCCGAGCTGCTCGCGAGCCTCGCGCGCGCGTCGGCGCAGAACCCCGTCGAGTCGATCCTCGGCGTCGATCCCTTCCCCGAGATCGAGGTGGGCACGTGGGAGCAGATCGGCGTCGACCTCGCGATGGAGACGCGCGCTTCGCGCTGGGGTGAGTGCTTCCGCCTGTTCGGTCGCACGCTCGCGTGGCTCCACTGTCCGCCGGACGAGCGACCTCGACGGCTCGCGTTCGCGCCTCGGCTCTGGCAGGAGTCGTTCGATCGCGCCGAGCGACGCACGCCCTTCGACGCGGCGCGCGCGGACGACGTGATCGAGGCGATGTACGCGGACTTCGTCGCCGACTTCGTGTGGGGCCTCGAGTGGACGTACGCGTGCGACATGACGCAGCTGCGCATCGAGCTCTGCTCGCGCCTGGCCGTCGCGCGCACGTTCGCGCGTGCGCTGGTGCGCAGCGGCGCGCGCCCCGACCGCGCGTGTGCCGAGTCGATCGCGATGATCGAGGTGGTCGGCGTGAGCCCGGCGTGGATGTCGATCGCGGGGAGATGTTCCGCCGCGGTGCCCTGACGGGACTCGCAGGGAGGGATCGCGACAGCAGGTGGCTGTCGCTGGTAGCCTTTGCAGCCGTGCCCATCCTCACGCCCGAAGAGCGCGTAGGAACGACCCTCGCGGGGAAATACCGACTCGATCGGATCCTCGCGACGGGCGGGATGGCCACCGTCTTTGCAGGCACCCACGCGTGGACCGAGCGCGAGGTGGCGGTGAAGATCCTCAACTACGAGCACGCGCGTGATCCCGAGGTCGTGCGTCGCTTCCTCCAGGAGGCGCGCGCCGCCGCGCAGCTCAAGCACCCCAACATCGTCGACGTGCTCGACATGGGGCAGGACGACGACGGCACCGTCTTCCTCGTGCTCGAGCTGCTGCACGGCGAGACGCTGAAGGCACGCTTCAAGCGCGGGCCCGTCCAGCTCCACGAGCTCGGGCCGCTGCTCGCGCCGATCCTGCGCGCCGTCGCGAGCGCGCACGGCAAGGGCGTGGTCCATCGCGACCTCAAGCCCGACAACATCTTCCTCGCGATCGAGCCACACGCCGAGGTCGATCACGATCCCGTGCCCAAGCTGCTCGACTTCGGCATCGCGAAGGTCGCGAACGAAGGCGACTCCGGATCGACGCGCACCGGCACGATGGTGGGCACGCCGCAGTACATGGCGCCCGAGCAGGTGCGTGGTGATCGCGAGGTCGGCCCGCGCGCCGACGTGTGGTCGATGGGCGTGCTCCTCCACTACGCGCTCACGCGCAAGATGCCGTTCAACGCGGAGACCGCGCCTGCCGTGCTCGCGCGCGTGCTGACCGAGCGCGCCAAGCCCATCCGTACGATCTCGCCCTCGGTGCCCGACGCGCTCGCGGGGATCGTCGATCGCGCGCTCCAGCACGATCCGCTCCTGCGCTTCGCCGACATGCGCGAGATGGCCACTGCGTTCGAGAGCGCGCTCGGCTCGCTGGGCGTGGGGATGCCCGCGAGCGCACCACGCGAGGCCTCGCGCCTCTACATGGCGGGGATGGCCGGTGTCTCGGGCGGTTTCAGCGTCCCGCCGGTCGCGTCGATCGCAGCCGTCGACGACGGTCCCATCAACCCCACGCCCACGGCCATCGTCGCGCCCGCGCCGATCCCGGCGCCGATCCTCGCCTCGGCAGCGTTGCCGTCCGAGTACCCACCGTCGCCCACGACGCCGTACGCGTGGGGCGCAGCACCTCCGCCTGCCGAGGCCGCGCCCGTGCGACGCAGCCTCGCGCCGTTGCTCGCCGCAGGCGCCGCCGTGGTGATGCTGCTCGGTGGTGTGACGTTCTGGGTGGTGCTCGGACCGATGGGCGGGACGGACTCGAGCGGCGGCGGTGCGCAGCCGCTGCGCGGCGCGACGGTGCCGGCCACGACGACGACACAGGTACCGGCGCAGCCGGTGATCGTGCCGACACCGACGGAGGTGCTGCCGACCACGACCGCGCTGCCTGCGACCACGACCGCGGTGCCTGCGAGCCCGACGACGCCTCCGGCGCCGATCGTGACGACCGCGCCCGCCACCGACCCCGCACCCGCCGAGACGCACGTCGATCCACCGGAGCAGAGCACACGCACGCGGCCCGAGCCCACGCGCACCGCGCCCGCAC
>JAFLCL010000135.1 GCA_017303575.1 Deltaproteobacteria bacterium | reverse complement strand
ACGCGGGCCTGCGTGCCGGGGCGCGCCTCTACCTCGCGCTCCTCGAGCTCTCGTCCGACCCGCGTGAGGCGCGCACGCATGCGCGCGCCGCGCGTGATGCCGTGCCCGAGGGCGCCTTCTCCGCGATCGCGCACGCCATCGAAGCGCGCGCCTGTCTGGCGCTGGGCCTGCTCGAGGAGGCCGACAGTGCCTCGGCGCTCGCGAGCGCGTGGCTCGCCGCGCACGGTCCGATCGAAGAGGGCGAGGCCACGATCCATCGCGCGCGGGTCGACGTGCTCGAGGCCCTCGGTCGTGTGGACGAAGCGAGGGCGCTCGCGTCACGCGCGTACGCCGCGATCGAGACACGCGCCGATGCGCTCGGCGAGACGCTGCGCGCGGGCTACCTCGAGCGCGCGAGCGATCACGTGCGCCTCAGGAGCGCCAGGGACCTTCGCGCATGATGCGCGCCACGCGTACGCCGCGACGCTTGGCGTCTCCGGCCGCGAGCGACACGAGCGAGGCGAGCAGCACGGGCACGAGCAGCAGCGAGAGCCCGGCGGCGATCTGGATGAGCATGACGACCTCCGCCCTCGCCTAGAGCAAGGCCGAGGCCAGTCCCGACGATCGACGAAACGCCCACGAAACAGGGCGATCTGCGCAAGGAGAGCCTCACGCCCGCCGCATGTGCCGATGCCACCCGTGCCTGAGGCTCACACCGACGCCCAGCGTTGACGGAACGAGCGAGCCCCGCGCTCTCGGGCGAGAGGCGGGGCTCGTGGGGTGGGGCTCGCGGCTGCGGCTCAGGCCGACGCGCGCGTCTCCTTGGCCTTCTTGGCCTTGGGCTCCGCCTTCTTCTTCGTCTCGGTCTTCTTGGCCTCGGCCTTGGGAGCGTCCTTGCCGTTCTTCTCGCTCTTGGCCGCGGCCTTGCCGCTCGCCTTGCTGCTCACCTTGCCGCCCACGAGGCGCTCGCGGAGCTCTTCGGCGCGGTCGGTCTTCTCCCACGTGAAGAAGCCGGGCTTCTCGGTGCGGCCGAAGTGACCGTACGCCGCCGTGGGGCGGTAGATCGGGCGCAGGAGATCGAGCGTCTCGATCAGCGCGCGCGGGCGGAAGTCGAACATGTCGATCACGGCCGCCTCGATCTTGCGCTCGTCGACCTTCGCCGTGCCGAACGTGTTGACGTAGACGCCCATCGGCTTCGCGACGCCGATCGCGTACGCGACCTGCACCTCACACTTGGTCGCGACGCCCGAGGCCACGACGTTCTTCGCGACGTAGCGCGCGAAGTACGCGGCCGATCGATCGACCTTGCTCGGATCCTTGCCGCTGAACGCGCCGCCGCCGTGACGGCCCATGCCGCCGTACGTGTCCACGATGATCTTGCGGCCCGTGAGGCCCGCATCACCGACCGGTCCACCGATGACGAAGCGGCCCGTCGGGTTGATGTAGATGTGGGTCTTCTTGTCGATCATCTCGCGCGGGCAGACCTTCGCGATGACCTCGTCCATCAAGGCTTCCTTGATGACCTTCTGCTTCACGTCCGGGTGGTGCTGCGTCGAGATGACGAGCGCGTCGAGGCGCTTGGCCTTGCCGTCGTCGCCGTACTCGACCGTCGCCTGCGTCTTGCCGTCGGGGCGGAGCCACGGGAGCGTGCCGTCCTTGCGGAGCTTGGTGAGCCGCTGCGCCATGCGATGCGCGAGCTGGATCGGCATCGGCATGAGCTCCTTGGTCTCGTCGACCGCGAAGCCGAACATCAGGCCCTGATCGCCCGCGCCCTGGTCCTTGCTGAGGCTCGTCGCCGTGTCGACGCCGAGCGCGATGTCGGGCGACTGCTGCTCGACGGCCGCGAGGATCGCGCACGTGTCCGCATCGAAGCCCATGTCGGCGCCGAGGTAACCGACCTCGCGGATCGCCTGACGGATCACCTTCGGGTAGTCGACGCGCGCCGTCGTCGTGATCTCGCCCGCGACGATCGCGTAGCCCGTCTTCACCATCGTCTCGCAGGCCACGCGGCCGCGCGGATCCTGCTCGAGGATCGCATCGAGGACGGCGTCGGAGATCGCATCACACAGCTTGTCCGGATGGCCCTCGGTGACCGACTCCGACGTGAAGAGGTAGCTCATGAGCTCGTGTTTCCTTTCTCTCTCGACTCTCGACTCTCGACTCGTGCGCTTCGTGGCGCCCCACCGTCTCGTCGTTCGACGCGACGATTCTCTCGTGTTTCGTGCGGGAATGGCGCTCCACGTCCACGAAGACCGCGAGGCGCGCTGGTCTAGACGGCTGTGAAACCCGTGTCAACGCCGCGCCTCGCCTCGACACGCCGCGACGCTCGGCCCACCTTGTCGGCCCCCATGACGACGCCCACCGTCCTCTGGAACGCCTCGCTGGCGTGTGCGTCCGTCGCGGCCTGCGTCGTCCTCGCAGGCTGCACGGGCGAGCTGCGCGGCGAGGCCGACGACGTGACCACGCCGGGCACCGACGCGTCCGTGCCGATCGGGACGGACGCGTGGAGCCTCGAGCCCGTCGATGCATGGAGCGCCGAGCCCGTGGATGCCGTCGTGCCGATCGGCTCCGATGCGTGGCGACCCGTCGAAGGCTGCATCGCCGCCGAGCGGCTCTTCGCCGAAGACTTCGAGTCCGGCGGCCCGCGCGCGTTCACCGGATCGTCGTACGACGACGCGTGGGGCAACGCCTGTCAGGGCAACCGTACGCAGAGCGATGTCGTTCACGGTGGTCGTTACGCCCAGCGCAGCGAGATCACGTGCCGCTCCACCGAGGACGTTCACCGCGGCTACGGCGGTCTCCAGTTCTCCGGCGATCGCCTGTTGCCTGGCTACACGAACACCGGCACGGGTCTGTCCGCGCCGAACGGCGTGGTGTCCACGCACTGGGTGCGGCTGCGCGCGGGCGAGCCGATCCAGGATGGTCGGTGGGTGAGCTTCTTCACCGTGAATCCGTCGTGTGACTACAGCGCGCGTGTGATCACGCTCGGCCTCGACCAGCCCGATGGCGTGCTCCACGCCGCGCACTACTGGCCGGAAGGCAGCGAGACGCTGATGCCCGGCGCGATGCCCTTTCCGCGCGAGCGGTGGGTGCGGCTCACGATCCTCGTCGACCTCGACGACGGAGTCCTGCACGTGTGGCAGGACGGGCAGAGCACCGTGCACGTGACGGGCATCGTTCGCCCCCTCAGCACGTACTGCCAGTTCCACTGGGGCCTCTACGCGAGCGGCGACAACACCGACGTGGAGCTCTACGAAGACGACTTCACGCTCCATCGGCTGACGAGCCCGTGGACCGACTGGTCGCGCGAGCCCTGGATCACGGCGACCTGCCCCTGACGACGGTGTGAGCGCTCACGTCGAGAGCAGCGCGTGCGCCTCTTCGACGGACTCGACGACGACGATCTCGAGCGAGCTCCCCGCGGCGCGGAGGCTCATCGACACGATCGAGGCCCCCATGCGCACGGTCGGCATCTTGATGACGGCGATGATCTTCCGCAGGCCGTGCTTGCTGTGGAGATCCCCGAACGACGTCACCGCCTGCGTCACGGCGTCGGGCGCGTACGACGTGGTCTCCTCGGCGCGGATGAGCCACACCGGCCGACCGCGGTTGGCCTTCACGAACGAAGCCGTGAGGTCCGCGATCGTCTGACCGACGGCGCGCCCTGCGAGCGTCGATTCGACCACTCCGGTGGTCGTCACTCGTGTCGAGGTGGTTCCCGCGCCCATGACGCGTCCGAGTATGCCGAGGTCGCGTCGCGATCGCGAGAGCCCACCGAAAGATCGCGTGAGCCTGGAAGATTCCAGCTCAGCGGTGCGTGGGGGAGAACCTCACCAGCCCGAGCACGGGGCTCTGATCGGTCGCGAGGATCGTGAGCAGCCCGAACATCCCGACGTAGAGCGAGCCATCCGGACCGACGGTGACCGTCGCGGTGGAGTCGTCGGTGATCGGCGCGCGGAAGACGAGCTCGCCCGTCGTGCGATCCACGACGGCGAGGAAGCTCTCGAGCCGCTGCGGCAAGCGCACCGTGACAGCGCGCGTCTCGCTCGGCGTGATGACGCTCGCGGTGCCGAGGAGGTGGTTGTCGGTCACGGTGATCACGCTCGTCCAGTCGAGGCCGTCGGGCAGCGTGGACTCCCAGATCGGACCGTCCGCGCCGACGATCGCGAGATCACGCGCGGTCTCGTCGAACACGCCCTGGCTCACGCTCACCTCCCAGATCGCGATCGATCCGTCGGGCAACATCGGCGGGCTGCCCGCGATCGGCCCGCGCTCGAGCGCGTGCTCCCACGCAGGCGCGCAGCGCATCGGATCCGCATCGGCGTCGGTGTTCGCGTCGCACGCATCGACGTCGGCGACGAGCATGCGTCCCATCGCGCGCCGCGGGTTCAAGAGCGCGGCCGCGTTCTGTCCATCGCCCACCGAGACCCAGCGTCCATCGAAGCTGATCGACGGGCTCGTCGCGCTGCCCGCGAACGTGTGGAGCGCCCAGCCCTGCGTGATCGTGGGCGCTTCGCTCGTGCCCTCGATCCTCAGCTGCACCATCGCGCCGTGCTGCGGATCCTCGCCCCCGCCGATCACGTAGAGCTCGTCGCGCCGCGAGATCGCGATCGTGTTGTCGGAGAAGCCGCCGCCCGCGCCGAGGAACGCGCCGAGGCCGCCCTCCACCATCGTGCCGAACGTCGCGTCGAAGTCCGCGTTCACCGCGTCGGGCAGGAGCTCCCGCAGGTTCGTCGTGCCCGTGATCGACTCGGGCGGCACGAAGCCCGTCTCCTCGGGGATGTCGAAGCGCACGAGCTCGCGTCCGTCGTCTCGCGCGAGCAACACGACGACACCTTGGTTCGTGACCGTCGCCACCTGACCACCGGGCGTGAAGTGGACGCCCAGCGCGCTCTCGCCGAAGCCCTCGCCCATCGGCTCGGCGCCCACGGCGGTCTGCCAGCGATCGGAGCCATCGACGTTCAGCGAGTACACGAAGCGATCGCCGGTGAAGTAGAGGAAGCCGTCCTGATCGACCTCGATCGCGGTGCCTCCGACCGAGCGCGGAAAGGTCCGGCACCACAGCGTCTCGCCGCTTTCGACGTCGATCGCATGCACGTTGCAGCCGCTCGGATCGGGGTTGAACGTCGCGGCGTAGGTGACGCTGCCGTCGGGTGAGAACGTGTTGGGCTGCGACATCGCGAGCCCGTCGAGCGCGTGCCATCGCTCGACGAACGCGCTGCCCGTGGTGCACGCGATCACGTCGTTGTTCTCGCGGTTCGCGTGCACGCCGCCGTAGCTCGATCCGAGCGGGTAGGGCGGCGGAAGGCCAGGCGCGCAGGCGATCTCGATCGGCACCGGCGTCGCGGGATCACAGCCCACGACCGAGAGCACGATCACCACGAGGTGCGGGGTCCGACGCCACATGCCTCGATGGTGCCAGGAACGTGGTTCGCGGTGCGCGCACGCCGTGGTGTTTCCAGTAGAGTCCGCGCCCATGAGCCGCGAAGTCCACGTCGTCAGTCACCCGCTCGTCCAGCACAAGCTCACGTTGATGCGTCGCACGAAGACCTCGACGAGCCAGTTCCGACAGCTGCTCGAGGAGATCTCGATGCTCCTCGCGTACGAGGTCACGCGGGACTTCCCCCTCTCGCTCGAGCGCATCGAGACCCCGCTCATGGAGATGGACGCGCCGACGATCGAAGGAAAGAAGCTCGTCGTGATCTCGATCCTCCGCGCGGGCGATGGGATCCTGAACGGCATCCTCAAAGTCGTGCCCTCCGCGCGCATCGGCCACATCGGCCTCTACCGCGACCACGAGACGCTCCAGGCCGTGCAGTACTACTTCAAGGTCCCGCAGGACCTCTCGGATCGCGACGTGCTCGTCGTCGACCCGATGCTCGCGACGGGCAACTCCGCGGCCGCGGCCGTCGAGCGCATCAAGGCCAAGGGCCCCAAGTCGATCAAGTTCGTGTGCCTGCTCGCGGCGCCCGAGGGCATCACGGCGTTCCACGAGAAGCACCCCGACGTGCCCGTGTGGTGCGCGTCGGTCGATCAGAAGCTCAACGAGAAGGGCTACATCCTCCCCGGCCTCGGCGACGCGGGCGATCGCCTCTTCGGCACGAAGTAGCCCGCTCGCTCTCTCGTCGGACGTCGTCGCGCATGCGCTCGTGGTGCAGGCCCGTCTCGTCGGCGCGCTCGCCGCGTCAGGGCGCGACGCGGAAGCACTCGTGGTGCGTGCCGGCTTTGTCGCCGCGCTCTCCGCAGGTGAAGCCCTCGGGGCACGCGCACTCGCCGCCGTCCTCGGCCTCACAGGGGATGCCGCAGAACTGATCGAAGACGATGCCCGACACGCCGAGGCAGGTGAGCCCCGCGCTGCACGGGTTGCGGTCGTCGCAGTCCGCGCCGAAGTCGCTCGTGTCGATGTCCGTCGGCCGGCTGCAGCCCGCGTCGGGCCCGAACGCATCCGTGCGCGAGGGCGCATCGCTCGCGCTGAACGCATCGCTCGCGCTGAACGCATCGCTTCCGGAGAACGCGTCCTCGGCGCTGAACGCATCGCTTCCGGAGAACGCGTCGTCGGCGCTGAACGCATCGTTCGTCGAGGGCGCATCGATCCCCGGCGTGACTGCGTCCGGGGATGCGCTCGCGTCCGGGTTCGAGGTGGTTCCGCCGCACGCGGCGAGCGTGAGGAGACAAGGGAGAGCGACCGAAGACAGAGCGCGCATGCCCGACCGTGGCCGCGCGCCGCCTGACCCGCCACGCGATCACGGCGCGCAGGGCAGAGTCACCACGTCCTCGGGATCGGGGTCGCCGATCTGGTGCACGAGCCACTCGGGTGGCGGCACGTGGATGACTCCGTCGCGGAGCACCGGCCCCAGGCGCTCCTCCTCGTGCTCCCACGTGGGCATCGGTCCTCCGTGGCACGCGTCGCCGCGCGGATCGTGCGCGAGGATCTCGTCGATCAGAGACACGGCGACGTCGCCGCGGATCAGCTCGTAGGCCTCGTTCACGTAGCCCTGGCGGTCGTCGATCATGCCCGCGACGACACAGCGATCGAAGCGCGGTCCGAGCAGGCCCAGCCGCTCGTGAGGCTCACACATGGGGTCGAGCTGCACGATGCCGTCGAGACAGCGATACGCGAACACCTCGCCGCAGCGAAGCGCCTCGACCTGCTCGGCGAGGGTCACGCGCGCGAGCTGCTGCACCCAGCGACGCGAGGCCGTGTCGTCCAGATCGGGTGCAGGAGCGATGGTGGTCACCGGCTCGATCATCAGGCGATGGAGTGAGCCCAACGGATTCACTCGCCGCGCGCGGATCGGATCGAGGCGTCGCGCGATCGCCTCGCGCTGCGCACCATCCAGCTCCACGACGCTGAGCACCAGATCCTGCACCGCCGCGATCTCGCCTTCGCCGAGGTGGAAGGCTTCGCGTACGTCCCGCGCGTGCGAGAGCACCGCGAGCACGTCGATCGCGCGCTCCGCGGCGAGATCTGCCCGGCCGTTCGCACGATCGCGCTCGTTCACGAGGTTCATGCCCATGGCCAGGTGGTAGGCCGCCGTCTCCACGCGCCACGCGCCCGCGCGCTCCGCGAGCTCGTGGACACGTCGCGCGAGAGGCTCGCAGCGAACGGGCCGCTCTTCGCGAGGGATCGCCTCGAGGCCGTCGCTGAACGAGATGCCCTCCACCGCGTCGAAGCACGCGCCGTCGACCTCGAGCCGGACGAGCTCGTGTGGAGCGAGCGCCCCACCCTGAGCCCTCGCGTCGAGACGCCGCGCGCGCGCGGCCACGTCCACGGCCTCGTCGTGATCGATCAGCGGGAGTCGTCGCGGCCACACGAGGCTCGCCCCGATCGACACGATCGCGACGACGACGATCGCGATCACCACGCGTGCGCCGAACGGTCGAGCGAGGGAATCGGGCGGCATCGAACGATCAACGAAGGAGCGCCGCGAACGCTTGCGCCGCGGGCGAGAGAGGCCGGCCCTGCTTGTGGATCACCGCGAGCCGTCGCTGGATCGTCACCCCACGCACCTCGAGCGCGACGACGCCGACGTCCTTCTTTCCCTCCACACCGAGCTGGCTCACGAAGCCGAGCAGCTCGGTGTGCGCGACCATCTCGACGATCGCGGCGATCGACCGAAGCTCCATCTGCACGTGGACCTCGATCCCCGCGCGCGCGAGCTCGTCGTCGATCAGCTTGCGGATCGCGCTCTCGCGATCGAAGCCCACGAGCCCCTGTCCGTGAAGGTCGCGCGGATCGAGGCGCTTCTTCTTCGCGAGCGCGTGCTTGCGCGACGCGATCAGCACGATGCGATCACGCCGCAGCGGCCGCACCGTCAGCTCGGGCGATGCGGTCGGCAGCGTGACGATCCCGAGCTCGAGCCGCTCGGCGATCACGTCGGCCTCGACCTCACGGCTGCCCGCCTCACGCACCTCGAAGCGGATGCCAGGTCGCTTGCTCGAGAGCTCTGCGATCGCCGGCGGCAACACGAACGACACGGCCGTCGCGCCACCTCCGACGCGCACGAGCCCCGCATCGAGTCGCACGCTCGCCGACACCTCGCTCTTGAGCCGTGCATACCGATCGACGAGCACCCGCGCCTCCGTCGCGACGAGCCGACCCGCCTCGGTCAGCGCGGCGCCTTGCTTGCTCCGCTCGAACAGCGCGGTGCCCATCTCTTCTTCCAAGAGCTGCAGCCGCCGCGACAGCGCAGGCTGCGTCACGGCGAGCGAACGCGCCGCGCGCGTGACCGTCTTGTGATCGGCGACGGCGAGCAGCGACCTCAAGAGCAGAAGATCCATACCCGCGAAGGTCCATGCACGACACGCATGGATGCAACCTCGATCCACCGTTGCGGACATGCCCCGCGATGCCCCGGGGTTCAATCCCCGGGGCAATGAGGAGCGGGTGCTGCTTCGTGGCAAGCCCGACGAGCGGGCTCGGCCTGGCGAATCGACACGCAACCCAGGGTCGTTGCGGCCGACATCGAGGCCATGTCTCAGCGATCCATCGCCACCCTCGTCGTTCACATCGTCTGGTCCACCCTCGAGCGACGGCTCCTCCTCCCGCACGACCTCGATCCTCTGCTCCGGCATGTCCTGTCCGAGAAGGCGACGGTGATGAGGTCACCGTTGATCGCGTCCGGCTGTGCCTCGGACCACGTGCACGTGGTCGCGAAGCTGCACCCGACCGTGCCGCTCGCAGACCTCGTGCAGCGGATGAAGGGAGCGAGCGCGTACGAGCTCTCCCGCAGCCGCCACTGGCCGGTGCCGCTGCGCTGGCAGGAGGGCTACTGGGCGGAGTCGGTCACACCGTCGTCTGTTCCGCGCCTCGCGGAGTACGTCGAATCGCAGCGCACCAGGCACGAGGGCCATGCCCTACGCGAGCGTTGGATGACCCCCGAGTGAGCCCGCTCCGCGGGCTTGCCGCGAAGGGTGATCGCTTCTCGCTGCCCCGGGATTGGACCCCGGGGTGACGAACGTGGCGCTCCGTTGTCCGCGGTGCAGGCGCCGCGAGATGGCGGCGCTGCCCCAACCCCGCCGAGAGTTCGAGAGCTCGAAACGATTGTTTCTCGCCGTCTCAGTTGTCCGCGGCGCAGGCGCCGCGCGCTGGGGGCGCTGCCCCAGACCCCGTACAGCCATTCGATCCCGAGAAACGATTGTTTCGCGGTTTCTCAGTTCGGCCTCGGCATCACGCCGCCGTCGGCACCTCACCAGGTCTCGACTGGCCCGGCCACGTCATGCGCGATGAGCATGGATGCAATCAGGAATATCCATTTCCACGCATGACCCGGCGGATCTACGTTCGCCCCCGTCGGACGTGATCGCGTGGCCTGGTGGACCTCGCGAGCAGTGTCGGCACGAGGAGAGACGAAGATGCTTCAGGCCTACCGTGAGCACGTCGCGCAGCGCGCGGCGCAGGGGATCGTTCCGCTTCCGCTCGATCGCAAGCAGGTGACCGAGCTGGTCGCGCTGTTCGGCGCGCCGCCCGCCGGTGAAGAGGCGTTCCTCCTCGATCTGCTCTCGAACCGCGTGCCTGCGGGTGTGGATGAGGCGGCCGAGGTGAAGGCCGCGTTCCTCGCGAAGGTCGCGCGCGGTGAGACCAAGACGCCCTTGCTGACGCCCAAGGCGGCGACCGAGCTGCTCGGCACGATGCTCGGCGGCTTCAACGTCGACCCGCTCGTCTCGCTGCTCGACGACGCGAGCCTCGGCGCGGTCGCGGCCGAGCAGCTCAAGAAGACGCTGCTCGTGTTCGCTGCGTTCGACGACGTCGCGAAGAGGGCCAAGGCGGGCAACGCCAACGCCAAGGCTGTGCTCGAGTCGTGGAGCCAGGCCGAGTGGTTCACGAGCCGTCCGAAGGTCCCGGAGTCCACGACGGTCACCGTGTTCAAGGTCACGGGCGAGACCAACACCGATGATCTCTCGCCCGCGACCGAGGCGTGGTCGCGCCCCGACATCCCGCTCCACGCGACGGCGATGCTCAAGAACGCGCGTGACGGAATCACGAACGCCCTGCAGCAGATGGAGGACCTCAAGAAGAAGGGTCATCCGCTCGCGTACGTCGGTGACGTCGTCGGCACCGGCAGCTCGCGCAAGAGCGCGACGAACTCGGTGCTGTGGTTCATGGGCGAGGACATCCCGCACGTGCCCAACAAGCGCAGCGGCGGCTTGGTGCTCGGCAGCAAGATCGCGCCGATCTTCTTCAACACGATGGAGGACTCGGGCGCGCTGCCGATCGAGGTCGACGTCGCCAAGCTCGCGATGGGCGACGTGATCACCGTGTGGCCCTACGCGGGCAAGATCACGAACCAGGCGGGCGAGACGCTCGCCACGTTCGAGCTCAAGACGCAGGTGCTGCTCGACGAGGTGCAGGCCGGCGGGCGCATCCCGCTCATCATCGGGCGCAGCGTCACCGAGCGCGCGCGCAAGGCGCTGGGCCTGGGCCCGAGCGATGCGTTCCGCAAGCCCGTCGCGCCGCCCGATACGGGCAAGGGCTTCTCGCTCGCGCAGAAGATCGTCGGTCGTGCGTGCGGCGTCGCAGGCATTCGCCCGGGCACGTACTGCGAGCCGGAGACAGCGACCGTGGGCTCGCAGGACACCACCGGCCCGATGACGCGCGACGAGCTCAAGGAGCTCGCGTGCCTGCGCTTCTCGGCGGACCTCGTGATGCAGTCGTTCTGCCACACGGCCGCGTATCCGAAGAAGGTCGACATCGAGACCCACAAGACGCTGCCGCAGTTCATCGAGGAGCGCGGCGGCATCGCGCTGCGGCCCGGCGACGGCATCATCCACAGCTGGCTCAACCGCATGCTCTTGCCCGATCAGGTCGGCACGGGCGGTGACTCACACACGCGCTTTCCGCTCGGCATCAGCTTCCCTGCGGGCTCGGGCCTCGTCGCGTTCGCGGCGGCGCTCGGCATCATGCCGCTCGACATGCCGGAGTCCGTGCTGGTGCGCTTCAAGGGCTCGCTCCAGCCCGGCATCACGCTGCGTGATCTCGTGAACGCGATCCCGTGGGCCGCGATCCAGGAGGGCGAGCTCACGATCGCGAAGAAGGGAAAGAAGAACGTCTTCAACGGCCGCATCCTCGAGATCGAGGGCCTGCCGGATCTCACGGTGGAGCAGGCCTTCGAGCTCGCCGACGCGACGGCCGAGCGCTCGGCGGGCGGCTGCACCATCCGCCTCGGCGAGGCGACGATCGCGGAGTACCTGCGCTCGAACATCACGCTCTTGCGCTCGATGATCACCAACGGCTACGGCGACGCGAAGGCGCTCGAGCGTCGCGCGAGCAAGATGGAGGAGTGGCTCGCCAAGCCCGAGCTGCTCCAGCCCGATGCGGACGCCGAGTACGCGAAGGTGATCGAGATCGACCTCGCCACGATCACCGAGCCGCTGCTCGCGTGCCCCAACGATCCGGACGACGTGAAGAAGCTCAGCGAGGTGCAGGACACCAAGATCGACGAGGTCTTCATCGGCTCCTGCATGACGAACATCGGCCACTTCCGCGCGGCGGGCATGCTGCTCGAGAAGTTCAAGGAGCCCGCGCCGACGACGCTCTGGATCGCGCCGCCGACGCGCATGGACGAGGCGCAGCTCGTCGAAGAGGGCGTCTATTCGCAGTTCGCGGGCGCGGGCGCGCGCACGGAGATGCCGGGCTGCTCGCTCTGCATGGGCAACCAGGCGCGCGTGCGTCCGGGCTCGACGGTCGTGTCGACCTCGACGCGCAACTTCCCCAACCGTCTCGGCCCCAACAGCAACGTGTTCCTCGCGTCGGCCGAGCTCGCGGCGATCAGCTCGATCCTCGGCCGCCTCCCGAAGGTCGACGAGTACATGCAGTACGCGTCGATCATCGACGCGAACAAGACGAAGATCTTCCGCTACCTGAGCTTCGACAAGATGCCCAGCTACCAGGCAGAAGCGGCCGAAGCGAAGAACCGTCTGCCGGTCTTGCAGTGAAGGCGGGATCGATCGGAGCGCGCGCGACGCGGTAGGTTCGCCGCCATGAAGATCGTCTCTGCGGATGAAGCGCTCCGCGTCGTCGAGTCGGGTCACCGCGTGTTCGTGCACGAGGCGGCCATGGCTCCCACGTCTCTGCTCGAGGCCCTCGCGCGGCGAGGGCCCGAGCTCCAGGCGGTCGAGGTCGTGCACCTCCACGTGAACGGGGCCGCGCCGCACCTCGCGCCGGCGCTCGCGGGGCACCTGCGCCACAACGCCCTCTTCGTGGGCCCGAGCGCGCGGGCCGCCGTCGCGGACGGGCGCGCCGACTTCACGCCGGTGTTCTTGTCGGAGGTGCCTCACCTCTTTCGCGATGGCACCCTGCCGCTCGACGTGGCGCTCGTGCAGGTCTCGCCGCCGAACCGACACGGCTACTGTCGACTCGGCGTCTCGGTCGCCGCGGCGCGCAGCGCTGTCGATCACGCGCGCATCGTCGTCGCGGAGATCAACCCGCGCGTCCCGCGGACGGACGGGCACACGGCGATCCACGTCAGCCAGATCCAGTTCGGTGTGGAGGTGGATCGACCGCTGCCCGAGCACGTCGACGCAGCCCCCGGTGACGTCGAGAAGCGCATCGGCGCGCTGATCGCCGCGCAGGTGCCTGACGGCGCGACCTTGCAGATGGGCATCGGCACGATCCCCGACGCCGTCCTCGCGGAGCTCGGGGGCCGCAGCGATCTCGGCGTGCACACCGAGATGTTCACGGACGGTCTCGTCCGACTCGTGAAGTCCGGTGCGATCAACGGCTCTCGCAAGGCGCTGTTCAAGAACCGGATCGTCGCGTCGTTCGCGATGGGCTCACAGGCGCTCTACGACTACGTGGATCACAACCCGTCCGTCGAGTTCCACCCGAGCGAGATCGTCAACGACACGGCGGTGATCCGCCAGCAGCACGCGATGATGGCGATCAACTCCGCGATCGAGATCGACCTCACGGGTCAGGTCTGCGCGGACTCGATGGGCGAGACGATCTTCAGCGGCATCGGCGGCCAGATGGACTTCGTGCGAGGCGCGATCCTGAGCCCCGGCGGCAAGGCGTTCATCGCGCTCCCTTCCACAGCGCGCGGCGGAAAGCTCTCGCGCATCGTCGCTCGCCTCCAGCCCGGCGCAGGTGTGGTGACGACCCGCGGTCACGTGCAGTGGGTGGTCACCGAGCACGGCGCCGTCAACCTCCGCGGCCGCACGCTGCGCGAGCGCGCGGACCTGTTGATCTCGATCGCCCACCCCGACTTCCGCGCCGAGCTGCGAGCCGCCGCAGCCGCGCGAAAGCTCTTCTCCTGATCGTCCGCTGACACCAGTCGGACCCCACGCATGCCGGTACTCGTGACGCTCGAGTGATTGAAGATCCTGTTCGGGTCCGTGTAGCGTTCGTCGCGATGCGTCGACTCCGAATCGCAGTGGGGCTCTCGATGATGCTGGTGTCGTGTGGCTCGGCGCCGCCGATTGAGGGCCGTGCTCGCCGCGAGCTCCGATGCCCCACGGTCAGTCTGAGCCGCACCGGCGCGGGCGGATGGTCGGCACACGGTTGCGGGCGCACGGCCACGTTCGTGTGCGCCGGTGACACCTGCGTTCTCGAGCGAAGCTCCGCGTCGACCGAGCGCGCCGCGGAAGAGCAGCCTGCGATCGAGCTCGCCGCACACCGCTGCATCGCGATCGCAAACCACCCCAATCGCGCCCTCACGGCGTGCGATCTCATGCGCTCGGTCGAGACGCAGCTGCTCGAGTGCCGAGACACACGCGTGATCGTCGCCTACGACCAGGACGGACGGCCCGAATCAGTGGGCGACGGAACGGCGTGCGTGACGGGAGTTCTCAGTCGCATGCGGTCGGAGCCCGAGCTCGCGAACGTGGTGGTCCGTCTCCAGCGCCGTCCATGAAGGAGCAGGACCCGTGACGCAGGCGGGCGCGGCCGCGCCATGTGTTGCGCTCAGCCGAGGTCGTCGGTGAGGTAGCGGCCGCTCGCATGGATGCAGTCGCGGATCTGCATGTAGAGCGCGCGACTCTCTTCGTCGGGGGTGTCTGGCAGGAAGACGGTGAGAGGGGGAGACGCGTCGAACCGAAAGAACCGATCACGCGGCGCGTGGAACCAATCTCGCGCCCCGATGAGGTACGGACCGACGTGGATCCCCACGAGACGAAAGAGCTTGCCGACAATGCTGTGCGGTCGACCCATGCGGGCGAACGGAAACGTGCGCCACGTCCCTTCACTCTCGATCTCCAGTCGATCTGGGTGCACCACGACACACGTGACCACGGGCAGCCCCTCGACACGGCTGGGCGCGAACTGGATCGGTGCCGTCACCGTCGGGCCTCGAGGGAGGGTCGGTGAGCGTCGAGCACGGCCGCGAGGAGAAAGCTCGGTGCGACGATCAGCGTGTTGATCACGCCGTGGACCGAGACCATCGCGCGCACGCCTGCGATCTCGACGAGCACGGGCAGATGCAGCTCGTTGCGCCACGCGAGGAACATCGTGAGCGCGAGGCCGCAGACGCTCGTGCAGCCGAGCGCGAACGCCGTGCGGTTGCGGGACCAGACATCTCGCAGGAACGCGAGCTGCGCGATCGGGATCGCGATCGAGAGACCGATCACGCCGAAGATCTTGAGCGCGTGCAGCTGATCGATGCCGAGCGCGATCAAGAGGAACGACACGAAGCACACGGCGATCGCGACGACGTAGAGCGAGCGCTGCGGGCTCTCGTGGTCGGCGAGGATCGCGAGCGCGCCGATCAGGATCCAGCCGAGCACGGTGCCGTGCAGCGCGGCGTAGAAGCTGAAGTGCATGCCGTAGCCGAGGAGGTGCAGGTCGTTGCTGCCCGCCACGAGCCACACCGCGGCGATGTTGCTGAAGAGGAAGGGCACGCACGCGGCGAGCGTCGACGGCGATCGCAGCGACGACACGCGCGCGCGAAGGAACACCGCGAAGCTGCCGGCGGTGAAGAGCAGCCATCCGAGGCTCGCGAGCGCGAACGGTGTGAAGAGGGCGATGGCCGCGCACGCGAGCGCCACGATGTGCGCGGTGATGGGAGCGCGCGAGGGCATGCCCTGTCGATGTTCGCGCCCTCCGAGCGCGAAGTGCCGGTGCGTCCCGAGCGGCGCGATCGCGAGGCTCGCGACGAGAAGAATTCGGAGCAGGGTGAGCTCGGACATCACGCGAGATCTCGATCGGCCTTCGGCGTGAGAGAGTGCGCGCGAACGCGATGGAGCTCTTCAGCTATCACCTGATCCAAGCGCCCGTCTACAGCGTCGCTGCGCGCTTGATGAGCTCCTCCGCGCTGCGTCGCGTGCCGGGTCTGCGTCACGGTGAGTGCCTCTTGCCGATGCAGATGGGGCACTCCGTGATGCTGCCGGGTCGCTACCACTTCGGCTCGTTGATGTTCTTCGGCTTCTGGGAGAACGAAGCGCACCTCGATCGTTTCCTCGAGTCACCGCCGTACCGCGTGTTCGAGCGCGCGGGCTGGCACGTGCGCCTGCGCTTCTATCGACGCTGGGGCCACTACCGCGGCCTCGATGAAGCCAAGGCCTACACCGAGCTCGCCGATCCCGAGGGACCCGTCGTGGGTGTGACGTTCGCGCGCCTCAAGCTCACCGAGACGCTGCGCTTCGAGCGCTGGGGCAGGCCCGTCGAGTCGCAGGTGCGTGATCATCCCGGCATGACGCGCGCGACCGTCGCGTTCCGTCCGTTCAACACGTTCTCCACGTTCAGCATGTGGAAGAGCGAGGCCGACATGCTCGCCATGGTGCGAGGCCGAGACGCGGCGCGTGATGGGGTCGGTCATCGCGACGCGATGAAGGAGCGCGCGAAGCGCGACTTCCACTACGAGTTCACGACGATGCGCTTCGTGCCGCTCTCGGAGCACGGCCAGTGGCCCGAGCCCATGCGCCTCTTGCGCGGCTGAAAAGGGGACGGTCCTCGATAGTTCGATTCCCGTGCGACGCCGAGATCCACGAATCACCCGGCATTTCGGGAGAGTGAACACGGCTGGCATCACGTCTCAGGCGACCAGCGCATCACGGCCGAGGGTGCCTCGACGAAGCCGTTCTTCGGGTAGAAGCCGCGGACGTACACGTCGCGCGTGCGGTTCGTGGTGAGCTGCACGCGCAGCACGCCGAGCCTCCGTGCTTCGGCCTTCGCACGATCGAGCAGCGCTCGACCCACACCTCGGCCGCGCACGTGCTCACGCACGACGAGCTCTTCGACCGTCATCTCGAGCCCCGCGAGCCGCAGCTGCGAGCGCACTGTCGTCGTCAGGAGACCGACCACTTCCGTCTCGACGTCGGCGAGCCACACGCCGCGCGTGTCGTCGCGCAGCAGCGCATCGAGCACGTCCGCGAGCGCGTCCCTCGAGAGGTGCGCGTAGCCGAGATCGACGAGAAGCCCATGGATCGCTGCCAGATCCGAAAGGGCGGCGTGCCGCACGCGGGTCGAGATCTGGTCGCTCATGGAGCGAGACTACCTCTCCGCTTCCTCACGCTCCGCTCGACGTGAGCCATCGTGAGAACCAAAGGAGGGCTCGCACGTCGGAGGCCGGCCATGTCGTCGACTCGTCTCTCGAACGCTCCGATCCTCGTCCTCGCCCTCGCGCTCGCGTCGTGCGGCGCGCGCTTCCAGAGTGCAGGCACGGCGGCGCGCTCGGAGCCCGGAAGCGCGGTCCACTTCGCCCGACCGCCCGTGATCGATGGCAGTCGTCGCGCGTGCATCGAGCCTCCCTACACGCCGCCGCACGATCAGACGGTGCTCGAGGACGGCACGATGGTGACGATGCTCGGCGAGGGTCGCGCGTGGCAGTTCAAGACGCCCGGCGATCGCGACGCCACGCCCGAAGAGGGCAACGGGCTCCTGATGCGGCTGCGCGCGCAGGGACCCGGGCTCACGTTCTTGAACTACGGCCTCTATTGCGACGATCACCTCTGCTTCCGCTGGGAGGGCGATCTCTGCGACACGAACGTGCTCGATCGACTGCGCGTGTTCCGCGAGGCGGTCGCGGCCGATGGTCAGCTCGCGAACGTGCGCCTCGAGATCTCGGTCGCCCTCGCAGGACAGCTCGGTCCTCGCTGCGAGGCGAACGATCCCGCGTGCGTGCCTCCCTCGTACGAAGGCGGCACCTACGACCCCTCGCGCGGCCGCCGCGCCGGCGTGCTGTCCTCGCACTCCGCGGGCGCGTGCACGCACGACGGCGAGTGCATGGTGATGGGCTGCGGCAACCACTGCCTCTCATGGGACCACGGCGGCGCGAACGCGGGCGCGACGTGCGAAGGCTATTCGATCGGCGAGCCGATCTTCTGCGGCTGCGTCGAGGGCAGCTGCGCGTGGTTCACGCAATAGCCCCCGTCGCGCGGGCGCGCTGCGATGTCGCGCTCGCTCCGACGACGGTGTCGACGCACTCGTCGCCGCGGCGGCGATCGGTGACGACACGCCGTGCGTTCTGCTCACCTCCGCCCCGGACGACCTCTCTCGGCTCCTCGTGCGTCACGCAAACGTCGAGGTCGTTCGCGTCTGAGCGCCCGCCGACCCGGGTGGGATCGCCCACGAATTGAGGGGTTGACCCGAAACTGACCGGCGGGTCAGTCTGCCCCGATGACGGATCACGACACGGTGCGCGCGGCGGGCTCGCCCTCCGCGTACAGCGGGCCCCTGGCCATCGGGCTCGACGTCGGATCGACGACCGTGAAGGTCGTCGCGATGGATCCGAAGACGCGCGAGATCCTCCACAGCGACTACCAGCGCCATCACACGCGGCAGCCCGAGAAGGTGCTGTCGATGATGCGCGAGCTCGAGGAGAAGTTCCCCGAGTCGCCCCAGCGCGAGTGGCAGGTGTTCGCGACGGGCTCGGGCGCGGGCCCGCTCTGCCCCGTGATCGGCGGACGCTTCGTGCAGGAGGTGAACGCCGTCGTGCTCGCGACGCAGTCGCTCCATCCCGACGTGGGCTCGGTCATCGAGCTCGGCGGTCAGGACGCGAAGATCATCATGTTCCAGGACTCCGTCGGCCCCGACGGGAAGATCCGCAAGAACGCGAATCCGTCGATGAACGACAAGTGCGCGTCCGGCACGGGCGCCACCATCGACAAGTGCATGATCAAGGTCGGCCTCGCGCCCGAGAAGATGAAGGACATCCACTTCGACGCGAGCAAGATCCACCACGTCGCGGCCAAGTGCGGCGTGTTCGCCGAGACCGACATCGTCAACCTCGTGAAGAGCGCGGTGCCGGCGCCGGAGATCCTCTGCTCGCTCGCGGACGCGATCGTCTTGCAGAACCTCTCGGTCCT
Organism: Deltaproteobacteria bacterium; assembly: GCA_017303575.1. GTDB lineage: Bacteria > Myxococcota_A > Polyangia > Polyangiales > Sandaracinaceae > JAFLCL01. The sequence continues at coordinate 3,327 of JAFLCL010000135.1, read as the reverse complement.
CACGCGCGGCTCGACGCTCAAGCCCAAGGTCATGCTGCTCGGCGGACCGAACACCTACCTCTCGTTCCTGCGCGAGTGCTGGGAGCTGCGCATCCCCGAGACGTGGCGTGATCGCGGCTACCGCTTCCACGAAGAAGCGCCGCTCTCGGAGCTGATCTTCACGCCCGAGGGCTCGCAGTACTACGCGGCGTTCGGCGCCGTCGTGTACGGCCTGAGCGAGCCCGGCGATTTGCGCTACGCGGGCCTGAGCGCGCTCGAGCGCTACACGACCGACGGCCGCAAGGAGCGCCTCGGCGAGCAGGCGGGACCGCCGCTCGTGAAGGATCAGGACGAGACGCGCAGCTTCGTCGACGCCTACAAGATCCCCAAGTTCCAGCCTCCGACGCTCGAGGCGGGCAAGCGCATCCGCGCGGTGATCGGCGTCGATGGCGGCTCCACCTCGAGCAAGGCCGTGCTCGTCGACGAGTCGGGCACGATCGTCGCCAAGGCCTACCAGCTCAGCAAGGGAAACCCCATCGACGACACGCGCGAGCTGCTCGTGAAGCTCCGCGATCACGTGACCGCGCAGGGCGCGGAGCTCGACGTGATCGGCTTCGGCGCCACCGGCTACGCGGCCGACGTGCTCGAGCAGACGGTGCTCGCGGACGCGAACGTCGTCGAGACCGTGGCGCACGCGGCGAGCGCGATGGCGTACTTCGGCGACATCGACGTCGTCTGCGACATCGGCGGTCAGGACATCAAGGTCCTCTTCCTCAAAGAAGGCGACATCGCGGGATTCCGCCTCTCGAACTCCTGCTCTGCCGGCAATGGCATGTTGCTCCAGGCGATGGCCGATCAATTCGGTCTTCCCGTCACTGCCTATGCCGAGACGGCGTTCGCCGCCGAGCTCGCGCCGAAGTTCAGCTATGGCTGCGCCGTCTTCCTCGACACCGATCGCGTGAACTTCCAGAAAGAAGGCTTCTCACGCGAGGAGCTGCTCGCGGGCCTCGCGCAGGTGTTGCCGAAGAACGTCTGGCAGTACGTCGCGCAGATCCCGCGCCTCGCCGCGCTCGGGAAGAAATACGTCCTTCAGGGCGGCACCCAGTACAACCTCGCCGCCGTCAAAGCGCAGGTGGACTACATCAAGGAGCGCGTGCCCGACGCCGAGGTGCTCGTGCACCCGCACTGTGGCGAAGCGGGCGCGATCGGCGCGGCCTTCGAGGCCCTCCGCGTGGTGAAGCGCAAGGGCAAGAGCACCTTCGTGGGGCTCGAGGCGGCCATCAACCTCGAGGTCACCACCAAGACCGATGACTCCACGACGTGTCACTTCTGTCCGAACGAGTGCAAGCGCACGTTCGTCGACACCAAGCGCCCCGACGGCGAGATCGCGCGCTACATCGCGGGCTTCTCCTGCGAGAAGGGCACCGTCGAGAGCCTCGAAGAGATGAAGAAGGTGGTCGAGCACCGCAAAGAGCTCGGCAAGGCCCACCCGAACATGATCGCGTACGAGGCGTGGCGCGCCTTTGCCCACGTCACGCCCGTGACGCCGCTGCCCGAGGCGGGCGCGCCCACCGACGACATCGTGATCGAGCGTGGCTTTCTGGGTCTTCGCAGGAAGGAAGTCCGCCGCGGCTTCGAGCGCTCGAGCGTCGAGGTGCGCAACAAGCTCAAGAAGACGCGCATCGGCATGCCGCGCGTGCTCAACATGTACTCGACGGCGCCGTACTTCCGCGCGTACTTCGAGGCGCTGGGCATCCCGCCGAAGAACGTGGTCTTCAGTGAAGAGACCAGTGAAGAGCTGTGGGTCACGGGCGGCAAGTACGGCTCGATCGATCCTTGTTTCCCGAGCAAGGTCGTCCAGGCGCACGTGCACGATCTCTTGTTCGTGAAGCACGAGCCGGAGAAGAACCGACCGCTCAGCTACATCTTCTTTCCCATCCTCACGCACGTGAAGAGCGACCTCCTGAACCTGGTCGATCACGCGAGCTGTCCGATCGTGGCCGGCACGCCCGAGGTGATGAAGAGCGCGTTCACGAAGGAGGTCGACTTCTTCCAGCAGCGCGGCATCGAGTACCTCGATCCGGCGCTCACCTTCACCGAGCCGCTGCTCACCCGCGAGCGCATGTGGGCCACGTGGGGCCCGCGCCTGGGTGTCACGCGCGACGAGTGCGATCACGCGCACGCCGAGGCCATGAAGGCGTTGCGCGCGTTCTCGGATGATCTCGAGTCGCGAGGCCGGCAGATCCTCGATCAGGTGGAGTCCGAAGATCGGATTGCCCTGCTCGTGCTCGGTCGCCCGTACCACTCCGATCCGGGCCTGAACCACGGCATTCCGGAAGAGTTTCAGGCGCTGGGTTATCCCATCTTGTCGGTTCGCTCTCTGCCCAAGGACGTCGAGTACCTGCGTCGGTACTTCAAGGACGGCGCGCACGACACTGGCGGCCGCAACCTCTCGCCGCTCGACATCAACGACGTGTGGCCGGAGAACTACTCGACGAATTCGGCCGAGCGTGTGTGGGCAGCCAAGGTGGCGGCGCGTCATCCGAACCTCGCCATCCTCGATCTCTCGAGCTTCAAGTGCGGCCACGACGCGCCGACGTACGGCATCGTGGACGCCATCGTGCGCAGCTCCGGCGTGCCGCACGCGGCCCTTCACGATCTGGATGCGAACAAGCCCGGTGGCTCGATCAAGATCCGTGTGAAGACGTACCACCACACGCTCAGCCGCCGCCGCGAGGCGCTCGAGGACGTGGGCCACGAGAAGAAGAAGGTCGCCCACGACCTCGATCAGAAGCGCCTCATGCTGCTCGAGAAGAAGAAGCAGCAGCTCGACTCCATGCTCCTGTCGGATCCGAAGATCGAGGGCATGATCGCGGAGCTGTCAGCCAAGGTCGCGAGCTACCGAGTGAGCCGCCGCGTCGAGGACGTCATTCCCGACAAGGCCACTGGAGACAAGCACGGCCTCGTGCAGCTCCGCCGAAAGACCCCCGCCGCCCAGGCCGCGACCGACGCCGCCGAGTGAGCGGCCCGAGCCAAGTAAGGGCCAAATAAGGTCCGCGTCCTTCCTCGTCTGTTACGAGTCGACGGATGGAAACGTGGACTCGGATGGGCGGCCTCTTCGCACTCGGACTCACCTTCGCCGGCTGTGGCTCGGCGGACGCAGCAGCGCCCGTTCCCGCGGCGGCCGTCGGCGCGGTGCCGGCCGTCGCTCCGGTGGCACCACCCCCGGCGCCCGCGGTCACCGTGGCGAGCTGCGAGAGCACGTCGCCCTCGGGCCGGCTGTGCGTCGAATTCAACCAGTCTCAGTACGCCACCATGACTGCGGCGGGAGCGGCGGGCCTGTGCACG
>JAFLCL010000134.1 GCA_017303575.1 Deltaproteobacteria bacterium | reverse complement strand
CGGGCGGCGGGGGCGGAGCGGTCGTGACGCAGCCGACGCAGCCCGCGCGCGGCGGACAGACCGGCGCCGTGGTGGTGCAGCCCAGCGGCTCGGGCGGCACCGTGGTGACGCAGCCTTCGGGCACTGCCAGCGCGAGCAGCGGCGGCGTCGTGGTCGGATCGACGACGGGCTCGCAGGCGCCCCGTCCCGGTCAGGCGACCAGTGGTGTGGTGGTCGGATCGACGACGGGCTCGCAGGCGCCGCGTCCTGGTCAGGCGACGGGCGGCGTGGTGGTGGGCTCGACGACGGGCACTGCGCCGGGCCAGGCGACGGGCGGTGTGGTGGTGGGCTCGACGACGGGCACTGCGCCGGGCCAGGCGACGGGTGGCTCGGTCGTGGGCTCGACGACGGGCACCGCGCCGGGCACCGTCACGCCCGGCAGCGGATCGAGCAGCGGTCAGACAGGTGGGACGATCCCCGAGGGCCCGCGCCCGCGCCGTCGTCCCGACGCGATCCGCACGCCAGCTCCGCGCTGAGTTTCTGCGCGCTTCGCGCGCGCCGGGGGCTCGACCCCCGGAACCCCCATCGCTCCTTCGTCGCTTCGCTCCTCCATCGCTCGCGCCTCAAGGGGGCTTCGCCCCCGCCGGCTGGCTCCCCAGAAAGCGGCGATTGTTTCTCGGTCTCTGAGTTTCCCGCGCTCAGGGCAGTCGCGGATCGCGCGGCCCTTCGACGCGCTGCACGCCGACGCCGTGGCGCTCGAGGTACTCGACGCCGTTCTCGCCTGCGTAGCCGCCTTCGACGATCAGCACGCGCGCGATCCCGGCGTGATGGATGAGCTTCGCGCAGAGCACACACGGCTCGCCCGTCACGATCAGCCACGCGCCCGAGCACGCCACGCCCGTCGCGGCGGCGTTGCAGATGACGTTCATCTCCGCGTGGTGGCAGCCGATCTCCATGCGCGTTCCCGACTGCACCTGCATCGTGTCGCGCAGGCACACGCTGCCCCCGCACAGGTCGCCTCCTCCACGCGGGCCGCCGTTGTAGCCGTCCATCAAGACGACGTTGCGCGCAGGATCGAGGAGCAGCGCGCCAAACTTGCGGCGAGGACAATTGCTCGCCTTCGCCAGGGCGAGGCACTGCTCGATGCGGATGGCGACGTGCTTGTCCTTCACCGCGGGGAGTCTCGTGCCAGCGCGCGCGGAAGAGCAAGGACGTCCGCGTGTCCTCGCGGACACCGTGATCCGGCCTCGGGCCCCGCGCGTAAAGCGCCCATGCCGCCCCGAAGCGACGTCGCCGAACGCGGGTGCTCGCCCGCGTGGCGAGAGATCGTCGCGACCGATCGGCGCGCGGGCTGGATCGGCGCCGGCTTTCTGCGGCAAGCTGCGTGCGCCGACCACTCGAGGTCCGCGCCGCGCTTCGTGACCGAACCTTCTCCCGAGCAGCCCGACGAAGTCTCCGATGCCGCGCTCGTGCGCGCCGTGGCCGCCGGTGAACGCCTCGCGCTCGCGACGCTCTACGACCGCTACGCGTCGCTCGTGATGGCGGTCGGCGTGCGCATCCTGCGCAACCGACGCGACGCGGAGGACATCGCGCACGACGTCTTCCTCGAGGTGTGGCGGCGCGCAGGCACCTACGATCCGGCCAAGGCATCGGTGCGCACGTGGCTGGTGCTCATCATGCGCTGCCGCGCGCTCGATCGTCGCAAGTCCGCGCCCGTCTCGATGACCAGCGCGCTCCTCGAGGACGTGCGCACCAGCGATCCATCCGACTCGCCCGACGCGCGGCTCGATCGCGCCCGCGTCACGACCGCGCTCGGCGCGCTCACGACGGCGCAGCGCGAGGTGCTGGTGCTCGGCTACTACGAGGGTCTGTCATCCTCGGAGATCGCCGAGCGGCTCGACATCCCGCTCGGCACCGTGAAGTCGCGCGTGGCCGGTGCGCTGCGTGCGCTCCGTGGACGGCTCGGTGACGACGAGGTCGCAGACGGTCCGGAGGAGCCCACGTGAAGCGCTCGACTTCCAGCCCCTCACGACGCGTGGGCCCGCAGCTCTCGGACGAGGCCCTCGACGAGCTGATCGGCACGAGTCCCGATCGCGACGCGCTCGACGCGCTCGCCTTCGCTGCGGCCTCGGACGTCGACGCGAGCGCGACGGACGCGTCGATCACCACGGGACGCGCACGCCTCCTCGCCGCGCTCGAGACCACCCACCGCTTCGACGATCTCGAGTCGCAGGTCGCGGCGCTGCTCGACATCGAGGTCCCCCGCGCGCGCAGCATGTTGCTCGACGTCGATCGCGCCTCGGTGTGGGAGGACGGCCCCAACGATCAGTGCGCGCTCTTCCACGTGGAGGGCGGCGAGCAGGTGCGCGACGCGGTCACGGGCTTCGTGCGTGTCGAGCCGGGCGCCACCTTCCCCGAGCACCAGCACCTCGGCGACGAGATCGTGCTCGTGCTCCAGGGCGCGTTCCGCGATCACGACGGCACCCTCGTCGGCGCGGGAGAGGTCGCGCGGATGCCCGCGGGCTCGTCGCACGCGTTCGAGGTCGAGGGCGATCTGCCGCTGCTCTACCTCGCGATCATCCAGCGCGGCGTTCTCTTCGAGGGCGGCGAGCCGATCTATCCTGGTGATCCGCGCGCGTAGTCTCGCGGGTGCGATCTCGCGCTGAACTCGTGCGGGTGACGGAAGCGAACGAGCCCCGCACCTCTCGGTGTCGGGGCTCGTCGCGCATCGCCTCGGGCGTGGTGCCCGTCGGTCAGGCCGCGCCGCCGGCGCCGGTCCACACGTAGACAGCGACGGCGATCGTGCCGATGCCGAAGAGCGCCGAGATCACGACGAGCGAGAGGATCGTCGCCTTGTCACCGATGCCGGTGAAGAAGTCGATCGCGGCAGCCGCAGCGAGGGCACCGAAGAGGATCATGCCCCACATGCCCATGCCGATGATGCACACGACGCCGAGCAGCGCCATGAAGCCTGCGACGGCGAACAGCAGCAAGAAGTCGAGGTTGGCCCCGATCGACTGCGCACGCTGGAGGATCTCGATGTCGCGCTGGACGAGCTGCTCGTTTTCCATGGCGGCGAGGATGCCAAATCGAAGGGCCGAAAGGAAGCAGGGACTTTCGGCCTGACGAACGCCCGAACGAAGCGAGGGCCCCCGCGTCGCCGCGAGAGCCCTCGTTCGTGTCAGCCCCTCGCGGGAATCTCAGAGACCGAGAAAGAACCGCTCTCGGTCGCGGGATTGGTCGGGCGCCACGCGGCGGGGTCTGCAGAGCAGACCCCCTGGAGCGGGAGTGAGGAGGAGTCTTCGACGATCGAGCGACGGGGAGCTCGAGGGGCCAGAGGTCCCTCGACCCAGACCAGCTCAGCGGCGACGACGCGCCAGCAGCAACGCGCCCAGACCGAGCAACACGGACCACGCGAGGGGGCCGCTCGAGCGGCTCGTGCCCGGCACCGCGCAGACGCAGCCACCGCCGCCCGCAGCGAGCACGCGGTTGTTCGGGTCACGGTCCATCGCCGCGTCCATGTCGCCGCTCGTGCCGGCGTCGCGTCCGGTCGTGCCCGCGTCGGTGCCGGTCGTGCCCGCGTCCGGCATGACCACGACGAGGCGACACTCGCCCTCGGCGCACTCCTGGCCCGAGGGGCAGGTCACGCCGATGCAGCGATCGACGTCGCAGGTGCCCGTGAGCGGGTTGCAGGTGGTGGCGTCGGGGCACATCACGCCGCCGCACATGCTCGTCACGCAGTCGCCGGTCGCCGGGTCGCAGACCTCGGTGACGGCGCACGAGACGCCGTCGCAGAGATCCTCGACGCACGTGCCGCCGCGGCAGATCTCACCCGCGTCGCACGAGACCGTCGCGCAGCTGCGCTCGCACAGGCCGGCGCGACAGACCTCGTCCGCGCCGCAGCCTGCCGTCACGCACGGATCAGCGATGCAGGCGCCGCTCGTGGTGTCGCAGACCTGACCCGTGGGGCAGCCGAGCGCGAGGCAGGTGTCTTCGACACAACGGCCCGAGCGCGGGTTGCACACGAGCGCGCCCGGACAGACCACGCCTTCGCACGGATACGTGCAGTCGTTGCCGCGGCAGACGCAGGTCGGGACGTCGGTGCCCGGTCCGCACTCGGTCTCGCCGCCGACGATCACGGTCTGCGCTGCGCAGGCCGCGTCGTCGCAGAGATCACGCGTGCAGAAACACGAGCCGTCGGGCTGCATCGAGGCCACCGAGCCGGTGGGACAGATGGGACCGAACTCGCTGATCTCGCAGGCGTTGGCGCACTGACACTCCACGCAGCGCGACTCGCCGGGGCAGATCCCCGGCGTGCCGCTCTCGTCGACCATGCCGTCGCAGTCGTTGTCCTCGCAGTCGCACACCTCGGTGCCCGCGGGGACCTCGCCCACGCAGGTGTCGGCGCCGTCGACGCAGCGGATCACGCCGGCCATGCAGATGCCCTCGTCGGTGCCGCACGCAGCGCCGTCGGGGATGCCCTCGTCGATCGCGCCGTCGCAGTCGTCGTCGAGCAGGTTGCACGCCTCGGTGCTCGGCGGGATCTCGCCCGAGCAGATGGTCATGCCCGTCGCGGGATCGCAGACCGTCACCCCCGGATCGCACTCGCCCATGTCGCTGCCGCACGCGGCGCCGACCGGGATGCCGTCGTCGACGACGGTGTCGCAGTCGTCGTCGAGGCCGTTGCAGATCTCGGGCACCGCAGTGACCTCGCCCTCGCAGGTGCGGATGCCGCCGATGCAGCGCGTGATGCCGGTGACGCACTCGCCGGTGTCGTCGCCGCACGGCATGCCCGCTTCCGGGTCCCCTTCGTCGACGCGCGTGTCGCAGTCGTCGTCGAGGTTGTTGCAGAGCTCGGTGCGCGGGAGGATCTCGCCCGAGCACACCAGCGTCCCGCCGGTGCAGACGAGCGTGCCGCGACGACACGCGCCCACCGTGGGCCCCATGCCGCACGACGCGCCACCGCCGGGGTTGCCCTCGTCGGTGCGGCCGTCGCAGTCGTCGTCGATCGTGTTGCAGCTCTCCGCGGATCCGCTGGTGCCGCCCACGCACGTGAGACCGCCCGCGACGCAGCGGATCTGCCCCGCAGTGCAAGCGCCGGTGTCGGTGCCGCACGACGTCAGCGGATCGGTGCCTTCGTCCGTGCGGGTGTCGCAGTCGTTGTCGAGCGTGTCGCAGCGCTCGGTGCCCGGGCCGACCTCGCCGATGCACATGCCGTAGACGCCGGCCGTGCACTGACGTGAGCCGGGTGAGCACTCGCCGACGTCGCTGCCGCAGTCCTCGACGATGCCGTCGAGCACGCCGTCGCAGTCGTTGTCGAGGCTGTCGCAGATCTCGGTCACCGGCCCACGCCCGGTGCACGTGCCCCACACACCGGCTGCGCACGTCTGCATGCCAGCCGTGCACTCACCGACGTCGGTGCTGCAAGGCCGCGTGAGGGACTCGTCGATGCGCGTGTCGCAGTCGTCGTCGCGGTTGTTGCACGTCTCGACGGTCGGGGTGCACGCGCCGCACACGCCGCCCTCGTCGATGGCGCCGTTGCAGTTGTCGTCCATGCCGTTGCAGATCTCGGTGAGCGTCCCGCAAGTCCCGCACGCGTTGCGCAGACCCTCGTCGGTCACGCCGTTGCAGTTGTCGTCCAGGCCGTCGCAGCGCGTCTCGGCGGGCGGCGAGCAGATGCCCGCGGTCGGGACCGTGGTGGGCGGCATCGCGTTGCGGTTGCAGTAGAGCGTGAAGCCCTCGTCGACGCGCGTGTCGCAGTCGTTGTCCGAGCCGTCGCAGACCTCGTAGCGGATGCCGTCCGAGATGATCTGCGAGAACGCGGCCGCGAGCGTGTTCTCGTCGGTCGCGTAGTAGCCCTCGTTGCCCGGAGGGTTGCCTGCGATGCCGCGGCCCGCGCGGTTGTAGCGCTCGATGTCCGCGTCACCGGGCGAGACGCCGAAGCCGATGAAGTACGTGGTCACGGTCACGGCGACGCCACCGATCGTGATCGAACGGAGCGCCGCGGCGGCCGTCTCAGCGTTGCCGCCGCAGGTCTCGGCGCCGTCCGTCAAGACGATGACGTTGATGGAGCGGCAGCCTCGGTTGGGGTCGGTCGCGAGGGACGTGGTGAGGAAGTCGCGCGCCGCCAGCACCGTGCCACCGATCGGCGTGTTGCCGCCGGCTCGCAGCTCGGGGTTCGAAGCGACCGTGTTGGTGCAGGTGCCGCACGAGAAGTCGACCCATCGGAGGATGTCGGCTTGGTTCGTCGGCGAGAACGGCACGAGCACCTCGCCGCTCGCCGAGGTCGCGTCGCAGCGGGCGCGGTAGCCGCAACCGCACGTGCCTGAGCAGCACACTGTGGAGCCCGGACAGCCGCCGCCCGTGGTGCAGGACCCGCCGCCGCCGCTGCCGCATCCAGCGCACGTTCCCGTGAGGTTGGTCTGCGAGAACCGGCCGAGGCCGAACGTGACGTCGCCGTACCCGTTCACCACCTGCGAGAGGACGCACCTCGCGTCGTTCATGCGGGTGCGCGTCTGCATGCACGAGTTGGTTCCGCTGCCGGTGCTGCCGGTCATGGAGCCCGAGGTGTCGACCATCACGAGGAAGTACGGAGACACGGCGGTCTGGGCGTGCGCTGGCGCGGCCTCGAGCAGCCACACGGCGGCGACGAGCGCCACGAGAAGACCCGTGGTTCGCGGGACGAGAGAGAGGAAGCGGTGCGTCATGTTCGTTCTCCTCGAAGCCAATCAGGGCGCCGTGTCACGGCAGCAGCGGAATCCAGTGTTCGGGGTGGCGGCGGTCCCGCCTGCAGCCTCGAACGAGTAGGTGCACGTCATGCCGCCCGAGATGTCGTTGTACGAGCCGCCGCGGATGCCGTAGACGGCGGGTGTCGTCATGGGGCGAGCAGCGGTCCACTCCTGCACGTTGCCCGACATGTCGAAGATGCGGTTGGTCGCCATCGCGCCCCAGCTCGCGTAGCAGTTGGTCGCCGTGCCCGTGGGCACCACGGCGTCGGTGGCGGCGGAGTAGTCGCGACCGTTGCAGGTCATCGCCGAGTAGGTGCCGCAGCTCGCGCCGTACGAGTACACGCAGGCGGTCGCCGCGGAGGTCTGACAGGCGCGCTGCCACTCGGCCTCGGTGCAGAGGCGCGCCCCGATGCCGGTGCACGCTGCCTCTGCCTGGACCGGGGTGACGGTCGACCACGGGATGCGGCTGGGCTCCGAGCACGCGAGGTTCGTCAGCGTGCCCGGCGCCGTCATCGTCGCGTTGGGGCGCGAGGCCTCGTACTGGAAGATCCAGCGGTTCACCGTCGCGCCCGCCGTGCCGAACGGACCGCTGAACTGAACCCAGTTCGTGCGCGGCGCGTTGTCCACGGTGCCGTTGCAGTCGTCGTCGATGCCGTTGCAGAGCTCGGCGGTGCCGGTGATGCCGGTCGCCGCATTACAGACGACGCCGGTCCCCGCCATGTTGCAGATGTTCATGCCGTCGCGACGACACGCGCCCACGCCGCCGTTGTTGCAGGCCGCGCCCTTGGTGGGGAACGGCTCGTCGACCATGCCGTCGCAGTCGTTGTCGAGGTTGTCGCAGCGAGTCTCGGTGGCCTGGTAGGTCATCGCCGGGTAGTCGCAGACGAAGCCCATCGTGCCGGCGCAGCGCGCGGTGGTGCCCGTGCACACACCGTTCGGGTTGCAGAAGTTCGTCGGGATCGTGACGCCGTCGTCGATCATTCCGTCGCAGTCGTCGTCGACGCCGTTGCAGGCCTCCGCGCCGCTGAACGTGCAGCTGTACTCGCAGCCGTCCGCCGCCATCATGTTCAGGTCCACGAAGCCGGGGCGGCACGCGAGCAGCGAGCACGTGCCCATGCTGCATCCCGCCACCGCGTTCGCGAACATGCAGCGTCGGCCGCACATCCCGCAGTTGCGAGCGTCGGTCATCAGGTTGAACGTCTGGTCGGCCACGCCGTCGCAGTCGTCGTCGAGTGTGTTGCAGGTGTCGAGGCGCGGGCCGACCGAGCCCGCGCAGGTGATGCCTCCGCCCACGCAGCTGAGCGTGCCCGCGGTGCACTCACCCACATCCGTGCCGCATGCGCCGCCGCCGCCGGGGTTGCCGTCGTCGATCGTGCCGTCGCAGTTGTCGTCGAGGCCGTTGCAGACCTCGGTGCTCGATGCGATGCCGCCCGTGCACACCAGCGAGCCCGCCGTGCACGTCTCGCGGCCCGGCACACACACGCCGACCGTCGAGCCGCACGCGCGGCCGCCTTCGGGGTTGCCCTGATCGGTGACGCCGTCGCAGTCGTCGTCGAGGCCGTTGCACAGCTCGGTCGTGGGCGAGACGCCGCCCGTGCAGGTCACGCTGCCGGCCACGCACGAGAGCGTTCCCGCCGTGCACTCGCCGGTGTTCGTGCCGCACGTGCCGCCGCCGCCCGGGTCGCCTTCGTCGATGAGGCCGTCGCAGTCTTCGTCGACGAGGTTGCAGATCTCGGTCGCGGGCACCGCGGGCGTGCAGCGGTACTCGCAGCCGTTCGTGGCGATGCCGTCGAGGTCGATGTAGCCGACGCTGCACTCGTCGAGCACGCACGAGCCCGCGACGCACGCCGCCGTCGCGCGAGGCACGCGGCAGTTGCGGCCACACGAGCCGCAGTTGTCGGAGTCGGTCATGAGATCGAAGTCCTCGTCGACGTTGCCGTCGCAGTCCTCGTCTCGGCGATCGCAGCGCATCTCGCTGGTGGAGCTCGCCGTGCAGCGGTACTCGCAGCCGTTGTCCTCCATGCCATCGAGGTCGTGGTAGCCGACCGCGCAGTCACCCATGATGCAGTCGCCCGCAGTGCACTCGGCGAACGCGTTGGGCGGCGCGCACACGGAGCCGCAGCCACCGCAGTTGCGCTCGTCGGTCTGCGTGTCGATGCCCTCGTCGAGCATGCCGTCGCAGTCGTCGTCGTAGTCGTTGCAGAGCTCCGGCGCGCCGAGGCTGCAGCCATCGGGGAGCACGCGCGCGTCGAGCTCGACCACGACAGCAGCGTCGAGCGCCGAGTCCGGTCCGCCGTCGCGGTTCGCGTCCATGGGCACGCCCGAGTCCGAGGGCCCCGTGTCGCGATCCACGCAATCGAGGCAGAAGGGCTCGACGTTGCAGGCTGTCAGCGAGAGGAGGGCGAACATCAACGACGCCGCAAACGAGCGCGGCAAGCCGACTCTCTTCATCCCCTCACGCTAAACGAGATCAGGGCCCGGCGTCACCCCCCAGGGCACTCCATGGGCTCGAACCCACGGAAAAGGGTCAGCCCCGTACTCCCGTCGAGCGCATCCAGCGATCGAGGACCACGAGCGCCCAGAGCGCCTTCGTGTGATCCCCTCGCCGCGCCCGGTGCTCGCCTGCCCAACGCGCGAAAGGCTCGCGCTCGAGGGTGGTCCACACCGGCGAGCTCGCGAGCAGGGCGTCGAGCCGGCCCGAGAGCGGGCCACGCAGCCACGCCGCGAGGGGCACCGAGAACCCGTGCTTCTTGCGGTCGAGGATGGCTGGCGGAACGAGCGATCGCGCGGCCTCGCGGAGCAGGACCTTGCCCACCCCGCCCCGCACCTTGAGCGACGACGGCACACGCCGCGCGAGCGCCAGCACGCCCTCGTCGAGGAAGGGCGGTCGCGCCTCGAGACCGTGTGCCATCGACGCGCGATCGACCTTCGTGAGCACCGAGCCGGGCATGTACGTCGCGAAGTCGAGCGTCGTCGTGGTCGCGATCGGATCGCCCCACCAGCGGTGTGCTTCGGCGAGCGTCGCTGGCTCACCCCGGAGACGATCCCCCATCGCCTCCGACAGCGCGGGCAGATCGAGGCTCGACATCCAGCGCAGGTGACGGCGCACCACGTCGTCGTCCCAGCGGCCGACGAAGCGCTTCAGCTTCCAGTCGAGGGCTTGGTAGCCATCGCCCGAGGGCAGGCGATCGAGCAGCGCCCCCACACGGTCGGGGCCGAGGATCGCGCGCGCGCTCGTCACGAACGGGCGCATCGCGCGCGCGTGCCGCGCGTGCGCGGCGTAGGTGGGGTAGCCCCCGAACAGCTCGTCGGCCGCGTCGCCGCCGAGCGCGACCTTCACGTGCTTGGCCGCGAGCCGACACAGCAAGTACGTGGGCACGATCGAGTGGTCACCCAGCGGCTCGTCGAGGTGATCGAGCACCTCGTCGACGACGTCGAGCATCGCGCGGGGTGAGAGGACCTCCTCGACGTGCTCGAGGCCGAGGTGCTGCGAGACAGCACGCGCGTGTGCGCTCTCGTCGAAGCTCGCCTCCTCGAACGCGATGCAGAAGGCCTGGAGGCGCGGCTTGCTGCCGCGTCGCGCGAGGCGCTGGTGCGCGAGCGCGGCGATCACCGAGCTGTCGATGCCGCCCGAGAGGAACACGCCGAGCGGCACGTCCGACATCAGCTGCGACTCGACGGCGTCCCCCAGCGTCTCGAGCAACTCGCGCGCGTCGGGCACCGGCCCTTCTTCGGGCACCTGCGGCGCGACGTAGCGGCGCGGGCCGTCTTCGCTGCCATCGCCGCGCAAGACGAGCAGCTCGCCCGGGGCGAGCTTGGAGACGCCGCGGACCAGCGTGTACGGCGGGTGCGCGTAGTCGGAGAAGAGGAACGATGCGAGCCCCTGGTCGTCGATGCGTCGCTCGATGCCCGGCACCTCGAGCAGCGCGTCGAGCTCGGACGCGAACGCGATGCCTCCGCCCTCGAACGTGCTCTCCGACAGACGCGCCCAGTAGAGCGGCTTGATGCCGCTGCGATCGCGCGCGAGCAGCACCTCGCCGCTCCGGAGGTCCATCGCAGCGAAGGCGAACATGCCCGACAGGCGCGGCACCACACGCTCGCCCCAGCTCGCGTAGCCGCTCACCAGCGTCTCGGTGTCGGAGCCTCGGGTGACGAAGCGCGCGCCCTCGCGGCGCAGGGCCTCGCGCGTCTTCGCGTGGTCGTAGATCTCGCCGTTGAACGTGACGAGGGCGCGCGCGCCCGGGCGATCTCGCGTGCCCGCGTCCTCCATCGGCTGCGCGCCCCCCGCGAGATCGACGATCGACAGGCGTCGGTGGCCGAAGGTCGCCACGCGCTTGCCCACGCGACGCACCGCGAGGCCTTCACCATCCGGACCACGGTGCGCGATGCGCGCGAGCATGCGTCGGACGACGTCCTCGGCAGCCTCACGCGCGACGATGCCGGCGATGCCGCACATCGAGGCTCAGCGCTCCATCCCGTCCACCGACGCCTCGCCCGTGGGCGGCGCGCTGCGGGGCGCGACGCTCGCTCGCGCGGGGAAGCCGAGCCGTTCGGCGATCGGATACGGCGATCGACCCTGCGCCTCGAAGTAGGTGCGCACGATGATCTCCGCGAGCAGGCCCATGCCGAGCGACTGCACACCGAGCAAGCCCGCGAACGCCGCGATCGAGAAGAGCGGGTTCCTGTGCACCCACACCTCCTCGAACACCTTCTGATAGAGGACGAACGCGGAGAGCAGCATGGAGGTCGCGATCATCGCGAAGCCCGCGCCGCCGAACACGTAGATGGGCTTGGTCTGGTAGCGACGGAAGAACCACACCGTCAGGAGATCGAGCAGCACCTTCACCGTGCGCGACAGGCCGTACTTCGAGACGCCCGCCGTGCGCGCGCGGTGGTTCACCGCGATCTCGGTCACGCTCGCGCCCTGGTGCTCCGCGAGCGGCACGAGGAAGCGGTGCATCTCGCCGTAGAGCCGGATCTCGTCGGTGATCTCGCGCTTGTAGACCTTCAGCGAGCAGCCGAGGTCGTGGATCTTGGTGCCCGTCACCCAGCGGATGAACGCGTTGGCGATCTTCGACGGGACCTTGCGGAGGAACATCCCGTCCTTGCGGTCCTTGCGCCACCCGGTGACGAGGTCGAAGCCCTCGTCGAGCTTGGCGACGAGGCGCGGCACGTCCTTCGGATCGTTCTGTCGATCGGCGTCCATCGTGACGACGACGCGCCCCACGGCCGAGCGGAAGCCGGCGTCGAACGCCGCGCTCTGACCCGAGTTGCGGCGGAACAGGACCACGCGGAGGTAGGCCTTGTCCTTCACGAGCTTCTTGAGCAGCTCGCGGGTGCCGTCGCGGCTGCCGTCGTCCACCGCGATGACCTCGAACGTCGTCTCGCCCAGCGCGCCCTCGATCTCCTCGAGCAACGGGACGACGTTGTCGACCTCGTTGTACATGGGCAGGACGATCGAGAGCTCGATCGGGCGGGTCGACGGAGAGGTCATCGTCAGAGGGGCCATCGTCGTGACGGAAGGGGCCCCACGTCTATCGGGTTTCGGGGCGCACCGCCAACCCGGGCGTCGCGAACGGCCGTGTTACAACGCGCCACCCTTGGCCGCGCCGAACCACAGCACCGACGTCGAGGCGCGACGTGCGCGGCCCGTTCGACCGATCGTCCTCTGGGCGCTCTACGGGCTCGTGCTCGGTGTCGCGGGCTGGCTTCGCCTCACGCACCTCGGCTTCGCGCCGAGCACGCCGTGGGCGCGCCCCGACGAAGAGATCTTCGCCGCCGTCGCGCTCGGTCTCTTCTCCGATCCGAACCCGCACGTCGGTCACACAGGCTGGCCCGAGCTCTTCTTCTGGGCGCACCACTGGGTGCAAGTCCTCCTCGACGCAGGATGGACGCGCGAGCTCGGCCACGAGCCGCACCTGGGCTGTCTCTTCGTGCTCGATCCGGCGCGCTTCCTCCTTCCTGCGCGCGCGATGTCCGCGCTCTTCGGCTGGGGCACGGTCGCGCTCGTCATGCGCCTCGCGTTCGTGGTCGTGCCGCGCGACGCTGGGCCCAGTGATCGACACGCTGTCGCGCTGACGGCGGGCTGGCTCTACGCGGTGAACGTGCTCGCGATGCGCGACGCGCACTTCGCTGTGTCGGACACGGCGCTCGTCTTCTTCCTCGTGTGGATGCTCGTGTCGGTCGCGCAGGGCATGAAGCGCGCGCGCCGCAGCGACTTCCTCTTCACCGGCATCGCGCTCGGCCTCGCCATCTCGACCAAGTGGACGGGCCTCTCGTTCGCGTGCGTGCCCGTCTTCGCGTTGATCGCGCGCATCCAGCGCCACGGCTTCACCCTCTGGCCCTTCGAGCCGGCGTCGCGCCCCGCCTTCGACAACGCCGTCGCGATCACGCTCGGCGTGCTCGGCTGTGCAGGCGCGTTCGCGCTCACGAGCCCCACCGCGATGGACTCTCCAGAGGAATACTGGGACGGCATCTTCTCCCACGCGATGCGGTACGACCCGAACAACTACCAGGCGTTCTCGTTCCGCGCGCACGCGGAGGAGACACCCGGTCTGGTGCAGCACGCGACCGTGTCGTTCCCCTTCGCCTACGGCTGGCCGCTCACGATCCTCGGCCTCCTCGCGTGCTTGCACGGCCTCGCCCGCACGGCGCTCCCCAGCCGCCACGGCGCCCGCGATCCGATGCCGGGTCTGCTCGGCTTCTTCGCGCTCTTCTTCTGGGCGGCCGTCGTCGGTCGCACCACGATGAACTTCGCGCGCTACTCGCTGCCCGCGCACCCCGCGGTGGCGGTGCTCCTCGCGCTCTCGTTCCATGCGATCGCGAGCGCGCTGAGGCCGCGGGTCGCTGCGTGGCTCGCGCGCGCAGGCCGTCCCCGCGAGACCGCGGTGCCGATCGCGCTCGCGGTGATCGTCGTGCCGCTCACGCTCGAGCCCACGGTGCGCTCCTTCGACTACGTGCGGATCCTCGGCCTGAACGACACGCGTGAGCTCGCGCGCGACTGGATCCTCGAGAACGTCGGCGACGTGCCCGTGGAGACGCTCGGCGGCTACGGACGCCTCTACGCCGTGGAGGATCACCTCGCCGATCGCTGCGAGGCGCTCGTGCCCGAGACCCTGCGTCGCGACGTGCCGCGCCTCTACTTCCCGAACGATCAGAGCGTGCAGACGCACGAGGCTCGCTCGAGCTGGCGCAACACAGCGAGCGCTGCGCTCTATCCCGTGCTCTTCCGCGGCTACCCACCGGCTCTGCGTGCACGCTTCACCGTGATCTCGCGCGCGTACCTGCCCTGCGACCAGGAGACCGTTCGCTACGACGGCCTCGATCCCGAGGGCGCGTGCTACGTCGAGCGCGCGCGCTTCGAGCCGGGCGAGCTCGCGTGCGACGCGCAGTTCGACGAGCAAGATCACTTCTACGCGCCGCTCTGGGGCTACGCGGGCCTTCGCAACCTCGGACCGAGCATCCGCATCGTCGAGAACACGTGTCTGCCCGCGACGCCGAGCCGCTGACGTGAAGCACGAGCGCATCCTCGCGCTCCTCGTGCTCGTGACGCTCGTGGTGGCGCTCGCGATGAACGTGGCCGTCGAGAGCCCGATCGAGCTCGCGCTCGCGCTCGCGACGCTCGCGCTCGGGGCGCTCTTCGCCTCGCGTCGAGGCGCGCGCTTCTTCGATCGGCCCGCGCTCTCGTCGTCGTTGGTGCGGGGCCTCGTGATCGGCGGACCGATCGTGATCGCGGCCGCGATCTACCTGGGCGGCCCGCGACGCTGGGACGACATGGGCCTTCGCGGCGACTGGCCGGTGAACGAGGCCTTCGTGCACGCGATCCGCGATGCGATCGTGCGCGGGCGGCCGTTCACGTGGTCCACGCTGATCGCGCCCGGTGACCCGACGACGGAGCTCTACCCCACGCTCGCGCACCGCCTCCTCGCGCACCTCTCGTACGCGTGGCCCGACGTGCCGCTCCACCGCATCGTCGTCGGCGCCGCGGTGATCGCGTTCGTGTCGGTGGCGATCGGCGTCGCCCGCGCCGCGCGCATCACCGGCGCGCCATGGCAGGCGTGTGTGCTCGTGGGCCTCGCGTGCCTCTACGACTACGGCTCGGACTTCGGCTGGGGCGCGCGGGCCACGTTCTTCTGGGGCTTCTTTCCTTCGACGCTCGCGATGGGCGTCTGGTACGCGACGCTCCCCTCCGCGCTCGAGGCGTTGAAGCGCCCCACGCGCACACGTCTCTTCCTCGTCGCGCTCGGCTTCGGGGCCGCCGCGATCCTCCACCCCGTCGGCCTCGTGCTCTCGGGCTCGCTCGTGGTCGCCGCCGTGCTCTCGATGGGGCTCGCGCGTGGCCCCGAGCGCACGAGGGTGGCGAGCGTCTTCGTCGCGCTCGCCGCGGGCATCGCGCTCACCGCGCCGATCTGGGCGCCCGCGAGCCAGCGCGTGCTCGATCACGGCGTTCACTTCGGCACGCCGCCCGTGCCGATCGAGAGCGCCGGTGGACGCATGGCGCAGGGCCTCTTGCCCGACGGCAGCTTCATCGTGCTCGTGCTGCTCGGCTGGATGGCAGTCGTCCGCGGGCTCTTCGCGCGTCGCACGGGTCCCACGATCCTCGCGATCGCCGCGCTCTTCCTCGTCTCGCTCTACATCGAGACCTACTTCCTCGATCTCGGCTTCGCGCCCTCGATCACGAGCGTGCGCTGGCAGAGCTTCCGTGTCGGCACCTTCCTCAAGCCGGTGCTCTACGTGCTCGCGGCGCACTCGCTCGGCGCGGGCGCGTCGCTCGTGCTGAGCACGCCCTCGCGGCGCGCGCGGTGGACGATGCGGGCGAGCGCGCTCGTGGTCCTCCTCGCGATCGCGAGGCTGCTCGAGGCCGATCCCGTCGCGTGGATCACGGCGCTCGAGGAGACGCGCCAGGCCGACATCACGGGCCACGAGCTCGCCGATCGCGAGGCCTTCCTCGCGCTGCGCGAGCACCTCGAGCGAGAGCGTGCGGCGATCCCCGAGGGCGAGCACGCGCGCCTGCTCCTCTTCTGTCCGCTCGACTGCCCCTACGAGCTGATGGCGATCGCGTGGGATCCCGGCATCCCGCTCTTGCTTCATCACCCCGCGCCGGCGGGGCACTTCCTGCGCGATCAGTTCTTCGACACGAGCCCCGCGAACCTGCGTCGCTTCGGCGTGCGCTGGGCCCTCGCGGTGGAGCGCACGCCGCCGCCCGGCGACGTGGCGAGCGAGCGTCGCTTCGGCAACCTCGTGCTGCGCGACGTGCCCGACTGGGACGGCTCGTTCGCGCACGTGGTCGAGGGCGAGGGCACCGTGCGCGTCGAGGTCGTGGAGGGCGAGGGCTACGATCTGATCGTCGAGGGCGGGCCAGCGCGCGTAGAGCTCGGCACACCCTATTACCCGCGCCTCCGCGCGAGCCTCGATGGGCACGACGTCCCGGTCGAGCCCCTACCGGTGCACGCTTCGCCCGAGGGCGCGCTCGATCCCGGCGAGCGCGCAGTGGCGCTCGATCTCTCGCCAGGTCGCACACGACTTCGCGCGAACGGTGCGCTTCGATCCGATGGTGCCGGCCGCGGCCTCTTCGTGATCGCCGCGCTCGGTCTCGTCGCGCTCGGGATCCTGCGGGTGCGAGGTGATCCTCCGATCGCCAGGCTCCGCGCGCGCCTCGCGCAGCTCGTCGCCTCGGCGTGGCCAGGACGTGTGGTGCTCGCGGCCGCGCTCGCCGTGATCGCGGCGGTGCCGTTCACCGAGGCCACCTCGCGCGCGCTCCGCTTCGGCGTGCTCATGCCGCGCCCGCGCATGCACCTCGAGGACGTCGGCGGCGAGAACATTCCGTGCGAGCCGCGCAGCCTCGGACGTCGCTACGTCTGCGGTGAGGTCGAGGTCTCGATGACCGTGGCCACGGTGCTCCAGGACTGGCACGTCGGCTGGCCCGTGCCCGTACCCGCGATCGAGGTGCGCGGCGCGCCCAGGCGATCGACGTTCGTGATCGAGACCGACGCGCCGCTCACCGGCGAGTACCTCGGCGCCTGCGCGTCCTGCTCGGCGAGCATCGAGCGCGGCGAGTCCCAGTGGCCTTTCGGCAGCACGGGCACGCGCGTGCCGCTGCCCGACGAGCCGGGCACGAGCATCGTGCGCGCGCAGATCCACGCGTCGATCGCGCGCATCGCGCTCGTGCGCGCGAGCCTGGTGCTCCCGCCCGAGTGATGTCGTGGCCGGTTCGTCGCGCTACTGGAGGCGCTCGAACAGGATCGACAACATGCGGTGGGTGAGGCCCCACACCACGCGCTCGCCCACGCGGAAGCCCGGCAAACGCAGCGTCTGGCCCTGCCACGGATAGTCGATCGTGGTGTCGAGCTCGCCGCTCATGAGCGTGCCCATGGAGGCCCAGTGGATCTCCGACACTTCGTAGTTGGGGCTGAGCACCGGGGTCTCGTGGAGGAGCCAGACCGTGGGCGTCACCACCATGCCGGTGAGCTGCCCTCGCGCGTACGCGGGCACGTCGTCGAGGTGACCGAGCGGCTCGCCGAAGCGCTCGAGCGAGAGCCCGATCTCCTCCGAGGTCTCGCGTCGCGCGGTGCCCTCGAGATCGAGGTCGTGCTTCTCCTGCTTGCCGCCGGGGAAGGCCATGTGGCCCGACCAAGGATCGCCGGCCTTCTCGGCGCGCCGGATCAAGAGGACCTCGAGCGCGTGTGGTGATCGCTCGCGCAGGATCGTCGCCACGGCCGCACGGCCGCTCACGCGCTCTCCTTCGATGCGCTGGGGGCGGTGGGCCTGCAGACGCTCTCGGACGAGCGCGGCCGTGATCTCGCGCGAGGTCGTGCGCCTCTCGGACATGGTGGTCGGAGCGCCTACCGCTCGGATCGACACGGGTCAACGGACGATTCTGGTAGGCTCGCCGCGCTCATGGCGATCGACGAGAAGCGCTACCTCGAGCTCGCAGACAGCACGCTCTCGCGCGTGCTGCGTGCGTTCGACGAGGTCGACACCGACGATGCCGATCTCGACGTCGCAGGCGACGTGATCGCGCTTCGTTTCCGCGACGGCTCGCGCGCGGTGCTCAACACGCAGCGTCCCACGCGACAGCTGTGGCTCGCGGGCAACGCGCGTGCGTGGCACTTCGACTGGGACGAGCCCTCGGGCACCTGGCTCGACGACACGGGCAGCGGCGCGGAGCTGTTCGCGACCCTGGTCGATCTGACCAAGCGCGGCGCTGGCATCGACGTGCGCTTCGAGGATCCGCGATGAGCGACGCCTCCGAGGCCGACACCACGTCCGACGCCGAGGGCGACGAGACGAAGGCCGTCGAGGCGACGCCCGAGCAGGAGACGAAGGCCGACGTCGTGGCCAGCGCCTCGACCGATCGGGTGATCTCGCTGATCGGTGGCGACGACGAGACGACGTGGGTCCGACGCAAGATGGTGGTCTTTCGTCGTCTCGAGCCCGACGACGTGCGCACCGCAGGCAGCTTCGTGGTGGAGGAGAGCCCCTACCTCGAGGCGCGCCTCGTCGAGCTGCGCATCCCGAAGAAGACGCACCGCGAGATGGTCGCGCTCGCAAAGAAGCGACGCGACACGCTGTCGATCGCGAGCGGGTTGATGCGCTCGTACGAGCCCGCGGGCTGGCTCCTCGCAGGCGCAGGGGGAGGTCTGGTCGGCGTGTGGCTCGACTACCTCCCGTTCGCGTTCCTCTGGCCGCTCGTGGGCGTGTTGATCGCGGGCGTCGGCGTGGGCGTCGCGACGCGCTTCGGGCGCACCAACGCCGAAGCGGAGGCGGATCGTCGCTGGGGCGCGAGCCCCGACAAGAAGGATCACGACGCGCTCGCGCGCGAGCTCGCCGAGTCGTGGGCCGCGGCCCAAGCGAGCCTCAAGCGCGAGAGCGGCTTCCACACCGTCATCCGTGTCGCCGAGGGCTCGGTCGATCCGCTGCGCCTGGCCTCGATCGATCCCCGCCCTTACGCCGCTGATCCGCCGCTGTTCGATCCCGACGACTTCCTCCCCAGCGAAGAGTCGGGCGCTGTGCGCTACGAGCTGGTGCACGCCACGGGCGAGGTCGTCACGCGCGCGCTCGAGGGCACCAGCGACTTCGCGGAGAGCTGATCTCGGCTGAACGTGCTGTCGCGTCGCCGCAACGAAAGCCGCATGGCGGCTCGACTGAAGGCAGGGCTCGCGCTCCTCGTGCTGGGCCTGGGAGCCAGTGGGTGCTGGGAGTCGCACGTGCTCGACGTGGACGCGGATCTCGACGCGTTCCGCGCGGCGGTGGACGCGCCGCAGCCGGTGCGTCGGCTCGTGTGGGCGTTGGTGCATCCGTCGGACGCGCCTCCGTCGGGGCCGGGCATCGTGCTCTACGACGAGGCCACGCACACCGTGGTGCGACGACTGCCGCTGCCCATCGCGTCCGATGTGTCCGCGCACGGCCTCGCGATCGACGGCGAGACCTTGTGGGTCTCGACGATGGGCCGCGGGTCGGGCTCCACGCTCGAAGACGGCGCGGGCATCTTCCAGATCGATCAGGGCGATGGCCACGTGATCCGTCGCTTCGATCGCATCCGCGCCGAGGGCGTGGCGATCGAAGGCGACGATCTCTGGTACGCAGGCGCGCGCCCCGACGAGGCCGGCCCCACGCTCGTGCGTCTCTCGACGCGCGACGGTGCGCAGCGCTCGTTCGTCCCGATCCCCGAGTCGTTCCTCATCCAGGACCTCACGATCGCCAACGGCGCGCTCTTCTATCTCGCCAACGACGATCTCGATCGTGTGATGCGCCTCGATCCCGCGACCGGCGTGGCGACCGAGCTCGTGCGTGGTGTGTACGAAGCGCCGTACGCGCTCGGCTTCGATGGTCAGTACCTCGCGGTGCCGATGGCCGATCGCTTCACGAGCTCGCCGAGCATCCGTCGCTTCGATCCGAGCACCGGCGCGCTGGTGAGCGAGACGCCGTTCCTCGTTTCGGGCTGGGTCACCGCCATCGCGTTCGTGCGTTGACCTCGCCATACTCGCGCGTGATGAACCGCAGCACCCACCGTGCGTCGATCGCGTTCCTCGTCTCGCTCGCCGCCTGTGGAGGCACCGCCTCGGAAGACGATGCCGCGGTGTCCCCGCGCGACGATGCGTTCGTCGTCGTGGTGGATGCGCCGGGCCTCGATGCGCCGGGCCTCGACGCGTTCGCGAACGATGCGGCTGTGGTGGCCGAGGACGCACCGCTGCCGGACGCGCCGGGCCTCGATGCGCCTTTCACCTCGGATACGCCGTCGTCCTCGACGAGCACGATCGGCGAGCTCGTGTCGCGGGAGCGCTTCGAGGAGATCTTCCTCCACCGCGGCACCGCGCCGTGTCGCGGCGCGTTCTACACGTACGACGCGTTCCTCGCGGCGGCAGACACGTTCCCCGCCTTCGCCTCCGCGGGCGATGACGCGACACGACGCCGCGAGGTCGCCGCGTTCCTCGCGAACATCGCGCACGAGACCACGGGCGGCTGGGACACAGCGCCCGACGGTCGCTACGCGTGGGGCCTCTGCTGGATCACCGAGGGCGCGACCGTCGATCCCTCGGCCCTGCCCGAGTACTGCTCGCCCAGCGCCGAGTGGCCCTGCGAGCCCGGTCAGAAGTACTTCGGACGCGGCCCGATGCAGCTCTCGTGGAACTACAACTACGGTCAGTGCGGCGTCGCCCTCGGCCTGCCGCTTCTCACGAGCCCCGATCTCGTCGCGAGCGATCCCACCATCGCGTTTCGCACCGCGTTGTGGTTCTGGATGACGCCGCAGTCGCCCAAGCCCTCGTGCCACGACGTGATGACGGGCGGCTATGCGCCCACGCCCGACGACGCGAGCGCAGGACGGCTGCCGGGCTTCGGCCTCACCGTGAACATCATCAACGGCGGCCTCGAGTGCGGCCACGGCGCCGACGATCGCGTGAACGATCGCATCGGCTTCTACGAGCGCTTCACGACGCTGCTCGGCACGACGCCGGGCGACAACCTCGACTGCGCTTCCATGCGATCGTTCTGACCGCGTGTGTCGGGCGCGCGCAGTAGAGTCGCGCACATGACGTTCGATCCGTCTCGGGCGCGCGCGGACGCGCCGTCGACCACCGCGGCCGCGTACTTCAACGCGGGCACCTTCGGTCCGCTACCACGCGTGACGTCGGACGCGATGCACGCGCACCTCGAGAGCTCGTTCGAGCGCGGGCGGCTCGGAACCGCGGGCATCCAGCGCTGGCTCACGCTCATGGATCAGGCGCGCGCGGGCTTCGCGGCCACGCTCTCGGCGCACGTCGACGAGATCGCGCTCACGCACTGCACGACCGATGGCTGCAACACGATCGTGTGGGGCCTGCCGCTCGAACGAGGCGACGAGGTGATCACGACGACGCACGAGCACCCCGGCCTCACCGCGCCGCTCGACGAGCTGTCGCGCACGCGAGGGGTGGTCGTGCGCGCGGTCGAGCCGACGCTCGACGCGATCGCCTCCGCGATCGGTCCTCGCACGCGGCTCGTCGCGTTCTCGCACGTGCTGTGGACGAACGGCGACGTGCTGCCCGTGAAGGAGATCGCCGCCGTCGTGCGCGAGCGAACCGACGCGCGTGCGTTCGTGCTGATCGATGGCGCGCAGTCGGTCGGCGTGATCGACGTCGCGCCGAGCACCCTCGGCGTCGATGCCTACACGGTGAGCGGACAGAAGTGGCTGTGCGGTCCGTCGGGCACGGGCGCCTTGTGGGTGAAGACGGACGCGCTCGCGCAGCTCGGCACGCCGTGGCCCTGGTACCTCTCGAAGTCCCGCGGCCCTGCGGGCCCCAGCGAGTGGCCGAGCGCGCGACGCCTCGACGCCTCGACGATCGGGATGACGTCGCTCGCCGGCATCGTCGCCTCGCTCGGGTGGCAGAAGGCGCAGTGGGACGCGGGTGGAGGCGTCCATGCCCACGCGCTCGCAGCGACGCTCCGCGCTCGTCTTGGGGAGCGATCGAACGTTCGCGTGATCGAGGTGCCCACGCCTTCGTCGCTCGTGTCGTTCACCGTGGAGGGCGCGAGCGCGGGATCGATCGCGCATCGCCTCGAGGCCGCCGGTGTGATGGTGCGATCGATCCCCGGCCCCGAGTACGTCCGCGCCTCCGTCGGCTTCTGGAACGACGAGCACGACCTCGACCGACTGTTCGCTGCGCTGTGAGCTGAGTTTGCCTGGGTCGAGGGACCTCTGGCCCCTCGAGCTCCCTGTCGCTCGCCTCGTCGCTGCGCTCCTCGACTCGACTCCTGCTCCAGGGGGAGCTGCGCTCCCCCGCCGCAAGGCGCCCCCCGATTCTTTCTCGGTCTCTGATCTAGGAAGAAACTGACCTGACCCTCGGCAAGGCGGCGGCTACGCGGCCAATCGATCTTGGACCTCACGCACCTCGAACCCGAGGTCGCCGAGGCGCTTGAGCAGT
>JAFLCL010000133.1 GCA_017303575.1 Deltaproteobacteria bacterium | reverse complement strand
CCGCGAGACGATGCTGGCGTATCGGAAGGCCTCGGCGGCGTATCTGGCCACGGGTGTGATGGGTCCGTTTCCGCCGGGGACGTATCCGCCGCGTTTGATGTACGCGCTGCTCGAGCCGTAGCGACGGCGCCGTGGTCCCGAGTGAGAGCCGTCGCGTCGCGCGACGGGAGACGTGTGCCCGCCGACCACGAGGTCGAGCGGGCTCGACGTGCTTGCGTCGGCGCGACATCAGGGACGGCGTCGGTGCTAGCGAATCGCGCACACGCGCCCAAAGGACTGCCCACGCGCCCGCCCGCACGTCTCGGCGTTCGAACGGAACGAGCCCTCCTCTGAGCAACGGTTTCCCGCGAGCTGCCTCCGCACAGCGAAGGGAGCGACCCTGTGCATCACGAAGGGGCGAAACGACGAAGAGCACGACGTCTCCGCCGTGCTCCTCGTCCCCGCTCGCGATGAGCGCGCTCAGCGCTTGTCGATGGACACGAACTCGCGACGCGACGGGCCCAGGTACACCTGGCGCGGACGCGCGATCTTCTGCTCGGGATCGTTGAGCAGCTCTTCCCACTGCGCGAGCCAGCCCGGCGTGCGGCCGATCGCGAAGAGCACCGTCATCATGTCGAGCGGGATGCCCATCGCCTCGTAGATGAGGCCCGAGTAGAAGTCGACGTTCGGGTAGAGCTTGCGCTTGACGAAGTACTCGTCCTCGAGCGCGATCTTCTCCAGCTCGATCGCGATGTCGATGAGCGGGTTCTTGCCGATCGCGTCGAACACCTCGTCCGCCAGGCGCTTGATGACCTTCGCGCGCGGGTCGTAGTTCTTGTAGACGCGGTGGCCGAAGCCCATGAGCTTGCCCTCGCCCGCCTTCACGCTCTTGATGAAGTCGGGGATGCGCTCCTTGCTGCCGATCTTGCGCAGCATGTAGATGACCTCTTCGTTCGCGCCGCCGTGCAGCGGTCCGTACAGGGCCGCCGCCGCCGCCGCGAGCGCGCTGTACGGATCGGCCTTGGACGAGCCGACGACGCGCATCGTCGAGGTGGAGCAGTTCTGCTCGTGATCGGCGTGCAGCGTGAAGAGGACGTCGAGCGCCTTCTCGACCGCGGGGTTCGGGCGGTACTTCGGCTCGGTCATCTTGAACATCATGTTCAAGAAGTTCCCCGCGTAGCTGAGGTCGTTGTCCGGGTAGACGATCGGAAGGCCGCGCCGATGACGGTACGCGTACGCGGCGAGCGTCGGGATCTTCGCCACGAGGCGCGTCATCTGGATACGGCGGTTCGTCGCGTCGCCGACGTTCTTCGCCTCCGGATAGAACGTCGACAGGGCGCCCACGGTCGAGAGCAGGATGCCCATCGGGTGCGCGTCGTAGCGGAACCCGTCGATGAACTCGCGCATGTTCTCGTGAACCATGGTGTGCATCGTCACCTGGTTCCGGAAACCCTCGAGCTGCTTGGCGTTCGGGAGCTCGCCGTTCTGGAGGAGCCACACCACCTCGAGGAAGCTGGCCTTCTCCGCCACCTGCTCGATGGGGTATCCGCGGTACTCGAGGATGCCCTTGTCGCCGTCGATGAACGTGATCTTCGACGACGTCGACGCCGTGTTCTGGAACGCGGGGTCGTACGTCATGAGACCGAAGTCTTCTTCGCTCACCTTGATCTTGCGGAGATCCATCGCCTTGATGGTCCCGTTCGCGATGTCGACCTCGTAGGTCTTGCCCGTCCGGTTGTCCGTGATGGTGAGCGTGTCCTTCGACATGGAATCTCCTCGAATCGGTTGGGCCTCTCGTCCAGCTGGAGGCGGCGGATCCGGACGTTCTACGAAGGCACGGATGCCGCACCGCGTCGAACGGGTCGCGGGATTCTGTGGAGCCGACGCGTTCCTGTAAAGAGCGAAGTGCGGTCCCAGCGCACAGTCCAAGGCGAGCGGGCGCGGCGAGGGCGAATCCCGGCGCAAAGGTCGAATGACGGCGCCGGAGACCCTGCTACAACCGCCCTCCGCCGGCGTCCGACGGGCGGCGGACGAGGAGCGATGCGCGTCTACGCGGACGGTACGGCCGACATGGTCCTGAGGCCGGGTTTCTTGGACATCTACCCTCGCGGTGGCGCGCCTCGCCGCATCGCGTGGGAAGAGCCACCGAAGAAGGGCGGCCTCGGGCTGCCGCGTCGCCGCGTGCTCGCGGTCGCGCACGGCTCGCATGCATGGATCGGCGAAGGCCGCGGCGTGCGCGTGGTGCCGCTCGACGTCGAGGACGTTCGCGACACCAAGCCGCTCGGCGTGCGCGTGCTCGACGCGACGTCGCTCGGTGAAGGCCGGGTGCTCGTGTGCGCCCACCTCGAGGGCGACGAAGGCGCGTGGCTGCGCGTGGTGGACGGCCGCACGCCCGACCTCGCGGCCGCGAAGCCGCTCGCGCTCCCCGAGCCCAAGAAGGTCGAGTGGCCCGCGGGCTCGGTGTGGAAGGCGGGCAAGGAGACGTGGCCCGAGAAGGCCAAGGGCGCCGACAAGGCGAAGCTCTTCGCGTCGATCGCCCCCGGTCATCCGCAGAAGGACGGCGGCAGCTTCTTCGACTCCGTCGTGCTCACCAAGAGCCCGCACGGCATCGCGGGCGCTTCGGTGCAGAACGGCGTGATCTTCTTCGTCGCGGCGGACGGCTCGCGGATCGAAGGAGCCCTCCGCGTGCCGACGAACGAGGACGCGACGATCCACCCCGTGCGCACGGCCGAGGGCGTGCTCGTCACCATCGTCGTGAACGCGAAGGAGTCGGCGCTGCTGCACCTCTCGCTCGACGGTCGCGTGCTCGCGCACCGCAGCAAGATCGGCAAGTCGGTCGCGCAGGCCATGAGCCCGCCGATGTTGTTCGGCAGCTCCGTGCTCGTCTTCGATCGATCGAGCGATCCCGTGCTGCTCGAGCTCGGCCTCTCGGACCTCGAGATCAAGGGCAAGCACGGCTTGCCGGGGCTCGGCGCGGGTGAGGCGTCGATCGCGTTCGCGAGCGACTCGGTGCTGGTCTCCGACGGCGAAGCGGCGCTGCGCGTGACGCTGGTCTCGGGCGCGCCGAACGTCGATCTGCTCGAGGCCGTGGGCGGCACGACTGCAGCGAAGACCAAGAAGAAGGCCGACGACGATCTCGGCCTCGACGACGAAGAAGAGAGCGACTCGGAGTCCGAGGACGACGACGAGGACGAGCCGGTTGCCCCGATCATCCCCGCGTCGCGCCCGCGCGCGACGGGCGCTCCCTCGCTCACGCTCGCAGAGGCGGCGTCTCCCAGCGTCTGGGCGCTCGCCAGCGGGGCGACGCTCAACGTGGTCGTCGGCTTCGCGAACCTCGGCGGCGTCAGCAAGGGCGTGTTCGTCGAGGTCGCTGGTCAGGCCGTGCTCTCGGGGCTCGTGGCTGCAGGCGATGTGCGCATCGGATCGACGAGCACGAAGCTCGAGAAGAAGGGCGCGAGCTTCCGCGCCGAGGTGCCCACCATCGATCTCTCGGCGGGCCTCTTGCCCGATCCGGACGAGAAGCGCGGCAAGCAGCCGCTCTACGAAGGCATCCACCGCGCGAACGTCACGCTCGATGGCCTCAAGCCAGGCGCAGGCCTGGTCACGGTCCGCATCGGGCCCCTCAAGGCCGAGCCCGGTCGCGGCAGCATCGTGCAAGGCAAGACGATCACGGTCCGCTGAGGCTCAGCTTCGATCGGCGACCGAGCGCGCGGGGAGTGAGAGCACGAACCGCGCGCCGCGCGTGAACGAGGCGTCGAGCTCCGCCGATCCATCGTGTGCCGCCGCGACGCTGCGCACGATGGCGAGGCCCAGGCCGGTCCCGCGTTCGCCTGCGTCGGTGGTGAAGAACCGCTCGAACAGCCGGGGACGGAGAGCCTCCGGCACGCCCGGACCGTGATCTTCGACGGCGATCGTGACGAGCGCCCGGTCGGTCGCGCAGCGGAGCACCACGGGCTCGCCATCGGGCCCGTGTCGGAGAGCGTTCTCCACCAGGTTCAGCAACGCGCGCTCGAGATCGACGGGGCGACCCCGCACGGTCCCGCAACGGCCAGAGACCTCGACCGGCTGCTCGTCGGTGCGCGTGCGCTCGACCACCCGCGCGACGACGGCGTCGAGGTCCACTTCCGTGAACGCCTCGCTCGAGGCGTCGACGCGCGAGAGCTCGAGCAGTCGCGAGACGAGGCGATCGAGCCGATCGGCGTCGAGCTCGATGTTGCGGAGAAACCTCTCACGTACGGCAGGCTCCGCATCGGCGCCTTCGCGCAACAGCTCCGCCGCGCCGCGGATCGACGTGAGCGGGCTCTTGAACTCGTGCGCGACGTCCGCGGTGAACTCGCTGATGTAGCGGAGGCGAACGCGGAGCGCGCGCCACATGGTCGACATCGCCGAGGAGACCTCCTGGATCTCACCGGTGCCCACGACCGGGATCTCGACGTCGGCGCCAGCGCTCACCTGTCGGGTCGCGCGCGCGAGCACACCGAGCGGGCGCGTGATGGAGAGCGAGAGCGCGAGTGTGACGAGGAACGTGAGCAGCAGCGCGAGCGACATCAGCTTCGTGAGGCTGCGACGGATTCGATAGAGCTCCTCCAGCACGGGCTGCGTCGAGCGCGTCACGTAGACGACGCCGACGATCGAGCCGTCGCTCGTGCCGCCCGGGATGGGCTCGGTCACGAACAGGATCACGGAGGGGTCTTCGTCGCGGATCCTCGTGCTCGACCCGGGGCTACCCGCCAGCGCCGCGCGCACCTCGCGCCGATCTGCAACCTCGGGCCACGGCGCGGGCGCGATCGCGCTCTCGCGCAGGGGATCCGAGAGCGTGTAGACCGAGCGCGGCAGCACCGTCGGCGCTGGACGCTCGGGCCCCTCCGGTGGACCTTCCGCGTGCGAGTCGACGATCACCGCGCCCGCGCGATCGAGCACTCGGATCCGCGTCCGCGTTCGAGCAGCGGCGGACACGAGCACCGGACGGATCGCATCGGCCGCGAGCGGGCCCGCCGCAGAGTCGCGCGCGAGCACCTCGCGAACGAGCACGGCCTGGTCTCGCATGTCGCGCTCGAGGGCCTCGAGGAGCTGACGCTCGTGCACACGCGCGAACTCGAGGCCTGCGAACGGCACGAGCAAGACGAGCAGGTTCACGAGCAGCAACCGCACGCGCAGGCTGCCCGCCACGCGCCGCGCGAGCCCCGCGAGCCGTTGGGCGAGGGAGCGTTCCTCGCCGGTCGCGTGGCGGGTGGGGCTCGCTCCGCGAGAGTCGCTCACGGCGTGTCCGCGCCGTCTTCCGTGCGGCTCGGGTCTGCGGGGTCGTACGCGCGGTAACCCACGCCGTGCACCGTCACGATCGGGTCGATGCCGAACGGCCGCAGCTTCGCGCGCACGCGCCGCACGTGCGTGTCGATGGTCCGCTCCGTCACGAGGTTGTCGTACGCATAGGCACGCTTCATCAGCTGGTGCCGCGAGAGGACGATGCCCGGCCGCTCGAGGAGCGCGGCGAGGAGTCCGAGCTCCGTCGGTGTGAGCGTGACCACCTCGCCCGCGGCGCGCGCCTCGGTGCGAACGAGCACCAGGTGTCGATCGAGATCGATCACGATCGCGCCGTGCGTGAGCCGGCTCCGCTTCTCGGTCTCGCGCTCGTCGCTGCCCTCGGCCCGTCGGAGCACGGCCCTCACGCGCGCGACCAGCTCGCGAGGCGAGAAGGGCTTGGTGACGTAGTCGTCGCCGCCGAGCTCGAGGCCGAGGATGCGATCGATCTCGTCGCCCTTCGCCGAGAGGAAGAGGATGGGCGTGCGCTGTCGCTGACGGATCTCGCGACACAACGCCAGGCCATCGCCGTCGGGCAACATCACGTCGAGCACGATCACGTCGAAGGTCCGCTGCGTCATCGAGAAGCGCGCCTCGCGGAGGTCGCCAGCCCCGTGTACGCGGAAGCCCTCTCGCTCGAGCGCGTACTGCACGACCTCGCGGATGCGGCTCTCGTCGTCCACGACGAGCACGCTCCGCACCTCCGTCGCGGCACGCGGGCGAACGCTCTCGCTCACCCCCGCACCTCGTCCTGGGCGCGCAGATCCGTGTCTTGCTCGATCACTGCTCCGAGCCCCTCGACGCGCGTCCACACGTCTCGGACGATACCAGACGCGTCAGCCTCGGAGCTGCCCACGAAGCGCGCGAGCGCCAGCTGGCTCCGCAACGCGCGGAGGAGCTCGACGAGATCGCGCAGGGCCTGTTGATCGGCCTCGAGCAGTGCGCGCATCCGGACGACGTTCCGCGCATGGAGCGAGGCGCTCGCGAGCCTGCCTCGGTCCGTGTCGCCCCCGAGCGCCTTCACGTGCGCTTCTGCAGCGCCTGGATCGAAGTGCGGCGTGGCGAGCGTGCGCTCGAGGTCGGCGACGCGCGCGACGGACCGCTCGACCTCGGTGCGGAGGTGCTCCGCCATCTCTGCCGAGAACACGGGGTCGAGGCCCGACTGGACGCACGTCATCCGCGCGGCGTCGATCTCGCGTCGTACCTCGAGCCCGATCGCGCTCGCGCCACGCTCGACGGGCAGCGTGCGCTGTCGCTCGACGACGAACGGAGCCCAGAGAGGCCACAACGTCGTCGCCAGCAGCGTCGAGACGAAGCGCTCGCCCACGCTCGCCGCACCGCGCTGGTGCGCGGCTCTCGTCCACGCCCTCCAGCCGAACGCGATGCCCACGAGCACGTAGAGAGCAATCCCTGCGACGAGCGTCATGGCGCCTCGCTGACTTCGTCTTCGGCGTAGACGCCACGCGCCGACTGCAACGAGAGCGCGACCGAGTCGAGGAAGGTTCCTTCGAGCGATCGCACGATGACGACGTTCCCCGCCCGTGGTCTCAAGAGGAACGGCCGCGCGATCCATGCAGTCTGCGCGAGCACGGCGAGGAACACCGCGCCGCATGCGAGGCCGCTCGTGAGGCCGGCGAGCGTTCCTCCGAGCGCGCGCAGGAGGATGCTCACGCCGAGCGCGCCGCCGATCGCGACGGCGATGACCGCGGCGAGCGTGCTGCCGTGGTAGCCGAGGCCGAGGTCCATCGCGAGCCACAGCGGCGGCGCGAGCGCGGCGAGGACGAGCGCAGCACGTGCAGACGCAGCGAGCGAGAGCGCCACCACGGTCCGGAACGACCAGGACGTTCCGAGCGCGTTCGCCAACGCGTAGAACGCGGGCGCGGAGAGCGACAGCGTCGCCAGGAGCACCAGCGGGAGCTTCGCGGCGGCGAGCGGGATCTGGGCCCCACCACGGAACGTCCCGAGCACACCGCCGAGCACACACGCGCCGATCACCAGGCACGCGGTCGACGAGCGCGCGAGCGATCCGAGGTCGCGCTCCTCCACGCAGCGTGCCGCGATCGCGGCAGGGTCACGCAGCAGAGCGACCCACTCGGAGTCGGCGCGCATCACACACCCCCTTCGAGGACCAGCTGCGTCAGCGTGTCGTGTCCGAGCAGCGCAGGGCCGAGCGAGCTCCACAGGCGTAGCGCGAGCAGACCGCTGAACGCCGCGAAGCCGAGGACCAGCGCGTACGCGGTGATGCGCTCGCGTGGCCCTCCGCCCTCCACCGACGCGAGCAGCGCGTGCGCCATGCGCCCGAGCCCGACCAGGCCCCCCAACGAGAGGCTCGCGGTGAGGACGAGGAAGCGGATCAGATCGCTCGTCGAGCTCGCGACATAGAGGAGCGTCGCGGGCGCGAGCCCTCCCAGCACGAGCCCCGACGTCGCGATGCCGTGCACGGCGGCGCGCGCAGCGTCGCGCGCGTCGAGCTCCGAGCGCGAGAGCACCAGGCCGATCACGACCGACGGGACGCCGAGGGTGCCGACGAGCGTGAGCATGAGAGGCACGCCCAACGTCGCCGCCCAGGCCTCGGACACCACCGCGGCGCTCGCCGCGAACACCCACGAGAGCCCCAGGCCGACGCCGAGCCGCCGCGCGATCGCGAGATCGTCTCCGTCCAACGACATCAGGCGTCGGGCCCATCCAGGCCCTCGGCCCGCATCCGTCTCCATCGCGTCCGTCGTCATCTCGATCTCCACCATGGGCACCTCCACCCCCGGTCTCTCATCGGCGTGCGACGACGCCGCGCACGAGCGATGGGAAGTCCGAGGAGGATTCATGGCGAACTCGTGGCAGGGGCGCAGGCCGCGCGGGAGGGCCGTCTCCCCGGAAGCTCCGCGCCTGCGCCACGGGCTCGCCACATCGTCCGCTCAACCTGGGCCCATGCGGCGTCTCCCTTTCCCGTTGGTACTCTCGGCCGTCGTCATGGCGGTGATCCTCGGCGGCGCGTGGCTCTCGGGGACGGACCACCGCCTGTGGCTCGGGTGGAACCTCTTCCTCGCCTGGGTCCCCGTTCCTCTCGCGGCGCACGCGCTCCACGCCGAGGAGCAGAAGCGACCACTCGTCTGCGCCAGCTCTGCACTCCTCGCGTGGCTGTTCTTCCCCAACACCATCTACTTGATCACCGACCTCCAACACATCCACGGAGAGGGCACGACGGCGTTCCACTGGTTCCGCACGACGCTGATCGGCGCCGCCGCCATCGCGGGAGCCTCGCTCTCAGCGGTCCTCTCCGAGGCCTTCCGTGAACGCATCGCGCAGCGTCGCGGTGAGCTCGTCAGCTGGTGCGCGGCCGCGCTGCTGTGGTTCACCACCGGCATCGGCGTATGGCTCGGACGCGTGCAGCGCTGGAACAGCTGGGACGCGCTGCTCGCGCCGCACGACGTCGTTCGTGACGTGCTCGCGCTTTTCGTCGCGCCGAGGGCTCACCTGAACGCGTGGTTCATCACGCTGCTGTTCGCGGGCTTGATGGCAGTGCTCCAGATCGGATCGCGCCTCACGGATCTGAGCCAGGCACACGCGCGCTCCGCGCGCTGAACGCGACGATCACTCACGAAGACGAAACGGCGGACCAGGCACGGCCGGCTCCCACCCGCGCGCTCGCGCGATCGCGATCAACCCGACGACGATCCCGGGCGTGACCGGGCCGGGGCTCTTCGCGAGCGGGGTCCAGTAGGTGCCGTCGATCTCGCGCATGAGCGTGATCTCCAAGCGGGCGCCGCCGTCACGCTCCACGAGGAGCAGCCCGGTGCCCGCGTCGGACACGAGCCAGCGATACTTCGCTCCGTCGACGCTCACGGTCCGTGCCCTGTTCCGCGGCAGCACATTCACTCCTCGCGTCGGCGCGGGTCGCGGAGTTTGTCGCGGGCCTCGCCGAGGCCCATGCCGCGCGAGGGTCGATCGAGCAGCGCGGCGCGCGTGACCTTGTCCTCGCCGAACTTCTCGCGGAGCGCGGCCTGCGCGGCCTCGAGCTTGTTGCCGCGCGCGATCCGCACGTCGGGAAAGAGCGTCACCACCTCGCCGAGCGGACCGAGCTTGCTCATCGAGACGCCGGTGAGGCGAACGCCCTTCTTGCCGAGCTCGAAGCGACCGAGCAGCTCGCGCGCGGCGCGGAAGATCGCGTCGGTGTCCGAGACCGGCTCGGTGAGCTGCATGGCGCGCGTCTTCACCACGAAGTCCGCGTACTTGAGCTTCACGCTGATCGCGCGCGCGGCCTGCCCCTCTGCGAACAGGCGCTGCGCGACGCGCACGCTCTGGCCGAGCAGCGCGCGCTCGAGGTCCTTCACCGACACGAGGTCTCGCTCGAACGTCTCCTCCGCGCCGATCGACTGCGCCTCGCGCTCGGGCTCGACCTCTCGCTCGTCCTCGCCACGCGCGAGCGCGCCCATGTGCGGACCGTGAGGCCCGAACGCTCGCTCGAGCTGCGCGTCGGTCGCGTTCGCGAGATCCCCCAGCGTGTGGAAGCCCGAGGCATGCGCGTGCGGCGCGCTCTTCTGACCCATGCCCCACATGCGCTCGATCGGCAGCGGCGCGAGGAAGCTGCGTGCGTCCTCTTCGCGCACGACCACGAGGCCGTTCGGCTTCTGCAGATCGCTCGCGATCTTCGCGATGAACTTCGCGGGGGCCACGCCCGCCGACGCGGTGAGCTTCACCTCGCTCCGGATCTCGTCCTTGATGCGGCGCGCGATCGACTCGCCATCGCCGAAGAGCGAGCGGCTCGCGGTCACGTCGAGGAACGCCTCGTCGAGCGAGAGCCCTTCGACGAGCGGCGTGTAGCGACGAAAGATCGCGAACACGTCGCGGCTCGCGCCCGCGTACTTCGCGAACGTCGGCGCCACCACGATCGCCTGGGGACAGCGGCGCATCGCCTCGGCCATCGACATCGCCGATCGCACGCCGAACGGTCGCGCCTCGTACGACGCAGCGGTCACCACGCCACGGAGCGAAGGGCCGCCGACGATCACGGGCTTGCCGCGCAGCGAAGGATCGTCGCGCTGCTCCACCGACGCGTAGAAGGCGTCCATGTCGACGTGGAGGATCTGCCGACCGGTCACGCCGCGACGTTAGCCGGAGCCCGCGACGCCGACGAGGGTCAGGGGATCGCGCAGGGGTCGACCTCTGCGCACGGGCTCGCGCACCGCGTGCAGAGGCACGAGAGCACGGGATCGCGAAGCGCAGGCATCGCGGGATGACGCGTGAGGCAGTCGTCGCGGCACGCTGTGTCGGCGCACGTCGAGACGCAGAGCGCGAGCGCCTCGCACGTGTCGTCGGCGAGGCAGTCGGTCAGCTCGCTGCCGCAGCTCGACATCGCGCACGTCGTGCATGCCAGAGGACCGGGCCCAGCGTCGTTCGGTGGCCCCGCGTCGAGGGTGCCCGCGCACTGATCCTGACAGTACGTGAACCCCACGCCCGGCACATCGATACAGGCGAAGCCGCGCAGGCAGTCCGCGAGGCATGCGTGGCTCTCCATCGGCATCGCGCAGTCCACGCCGAGCGTGCTGCAAGTGGAGAACCCGCAGCCCAGGAGGTAGTCGCAGCCTGCGCTGCATCGATCGGAGAGCGAACCCGAGTCCGCGCGTGCGTCGCTCGCGAAGACGTCCGGGTACGCAGCATCGATGGGCGTGCGACACGCCGCGCTGCAGCTCGAGAAGCCGATGCCCGACACGTCACTGCATGCGTAGCCGCGCAAGCAGTCGACGATGCAGGCGCGCTCCTCGTCGACCGAGGCGCAGTCGATCCCGAACGAGGCGCAGCCCGAGAGACCGCACGAGAGGAGGTAGTCGCAGCCCGCCGTGCAGCGATCGAAGCGCGAGCCCGCGTCGTCGTTCGCGTCGGCAACAGCGGCGTCCCCGCCGGCGTCGGTGCCCAGCGCATCGAGTCCCAGCGCATCGAGCCCCAGCGCATCGTGCTCGGTCGGAGGCGCGTCGACGGCGGCATCGAGGCCTGGCGCGTCCGGGCCGACGGCGTCGAGATCGAACGCATCGACCACGGCCACATCCAGTCCCGATGCGTCGAGCGCACGAGCGTCGGGCGTCACGTCCGCGGAGGCGTCGGTCGAGAGAGGTGCATCGATCCCGCCGCCGTCCTCGGGCTGCGTCTGGGGATCACATCCCGACAGCGCCACCGCCCCGAGCAGACCGACGAGCCGAGCTCCGCGCATGACGCGAGCGTACGCGCCCGCACGCAGGTTCTTCCTCTCACGGGGATCTCACCTGTCCTCACCGCGCGAAGAACGCGCGCTTGCCGCGAGTCGCGACGGACGCGCCGAGCTTGAGCACGTCGGCACCGGCCTTGAGCATGGCGGGGCCTGCGAGCTTGCTCCCGCGCTTGTCGCGCCACTCGCCCAGCGGCACCTCGAGGAAGTCGTGCTTGGTCAGGGGCGAGGCGGCGGCGGTGAGGCGCCCGATCAGCTCGACGTCGAAGGCCCAGCGCGATCGGAACGGCGCCGCGAGCGCCTCACGGAGCGCGGGCGTGTCGCGGAAGAGCTTGGCGCCGCACTGTGTGTCGTAGACGGCGAGGTCGAGCACCGTCGAGGCCGCTGTGGCGAACACGCGCCCGAGGTAGTGCCGCGCAGCATTGCGCTCCACCACGGCGCCGAGCCTCGCGATGCGGGCGCCGAGCACGACCTTCGCCTCGCTGCCCTCGAGCGCGTCGAGCAGGCGCGAGAGCTCGCGCGGCGGCGTGGCGAAGTCTGCGTCGAGGTAGCCGACCACGCGGCTGCCGATCGAGAGAGCCTCGAGCATCCCGCGGCGCACCGCCTCGCCCTTGCCGCCGTTGGGCGAGAGCTCGAGCACACGCGCGCGACTCGGGTGCTTCGCTGCGATCTCGGCCAGGAGCTCCGCGGTGCGATCGGTCGAGCCGTCGTTCACGAGCAGCGCATCGACGCGCGGATCCTCGAGCAGACGCGCGACTTCCCCGACGTCGAGCCGCGAGGCCTCGTTGTAGCAAGGGATCGTCAGCCACATGGCGCGCGCAGCATGGCACGTGCGTGCGAGGTTGTGGCTCCGCGGATCATGCCGGCGCGGCCAGCCAACTCAATTGAGGTCGGCGTCTGGATCGAGCGCCTCGAACTGGCCTCGGATCACCTCGAGCAGACCGGCGACCTCTTGGCCGACCTCGGCCTCGGGCTTGGTCGTGAGGAAGCGCTCGAGGTACTGCGCAGCGGCCGCGGCCTCACCGCGCGCGAAGTGCGCGAGCCCCGCGAGGTGCAGGCCGTCGGCGTCGTCCTTGGACTTGAGGAGGATCTGCTTGGCGACGCGCAGTGACTCGTCGTGCTTGCCCACCATGCGCAGCGAGTGGCCCACGCCCGCGAGCGCGCCGAGGTAGCCGGGCTTCACGGCGACGGCCGCGAGGTAGGCCTTCATCGCGCGGTCATAGCGCTTGGCCTCGAAGTGCGCCGCGCCGAGGAAGAAGAGC
Source organism: Deltaproteobacteria bacterium (assembly GCA_017303575.1). Lineage (GTDB taxonomy): Bacteria > Myxococcota_A > Polyangia > Polyangiales > Sandaracinaceae > JAFLCL01. The sequence goes on along the minus strand of JAFLCL010000133.1, from coordinate 9,567 downwards.
GCGTACTCGTTGTCGGGCTGAGCCTTCACCACACGCTCGAGCTCCGCGACGGCCGCGTCGATCTCGTGATCGCGCAAGAGCTCGGCGCCTTCTTGCGCGGCCTCCCAGCGATCACCGTTGCGGGGATCGTCGTCGACCTCGGTCGTGCGGAGATCGTCGTCGTCGTCGTCCTTCATCGCGCGAGCATGGTCGCCGCGCGTCTGGAGGCAACCAGGCGCCCGCCGCGTCGATGAGGGCGGCCACGATGCCGAACCCTCACGACGCGCTCTTCAAGGCGGTCTTCTCTCGCCCGACGCATGCCTCCGCGCTGCTCGCCCACGTGCTCCCGCGGCGACTGCGTCGCGTGCTGGACCTCTCGTCCCCCGAGCTCGTGGCCGCGAGCCTGGTGGGTCGAGATCTCGCGCAGCGTCATGCGGACCTCCTCTTCCGCGTGCGGACGAACGATGGCGACATCATCGAGGTGGTCGAGGCTCGCGAGCACGCTGCTATCCTCGACGCTCTCAGGCAGATTGGGTCGCAGTCCAAGGAGAAGACGATGGCTACCTGGGCGAATGCGCTACGCGCCGAAGGCCGTGTGGAGGGCCGTGTGGAGGGCGTCCGCCACGCGCTCGTCCTCCAGCTCGAGCGCCGCTTCGGCGCGCTGTCCGACACCACACGCCAGCGGATCGAGCTCGCTGATGCGAGGATGATCGACCGCTGGCTGACGCGTGTGCTGGAAGCGACGAGCCTCGCCGCGGTCCTCGACGAGTGAGTCAGCGTCGTCAGTAGGTGGGGCCGCCGTAGGTCGGGACCGCTTCGGCGGTGAACGAGCCGCCGCCGCTCACCGTGCCCGAGAGGCGCGTCAGATCCGCGGCGCGCAGCTGCGCTTCGTAGGTCGTCGCGCGCGCATCGAAGAAGAAGCGCAAGGTCGCGCCATCTTGCTCCCACGTGTCGTTGCCGGGGCTCGTGTCGTTCGGGTCGTCGCTCGTGAGCGTCCCGTTGGCCGCGAGCTCCACCACGAAGGTCCGGCCCCCCGCGGACACCGTCCAGCGCGAGCCGGCCGCGGAGTAGCAGCCGGGCTCGTCGGCGTCGTTGGTCACGAGCTCGTTGCCCAGGCATCGCCCACCCGCGTGCGAACGATCGGCGCGCCAGTCCCAGCGATCACCACGCACGTTCGCCGCGTCGCCGACGATCACCGATCCATTGCCGAAGCGCCCGCGGTACTCGACGAAGCGGTTCGCGAGGAAGATGCGGATCTCGTCGTCCTCGACGATCCACTCGTCGGTGCCTGGGCCGGCGGCGGGATGATCGGTCGCGCGCACGCGCCCGCCCGCCATCAGCTCGAGCTCGAATTCGTACTGCCCACCGGGCGCGTTCGAGGTGACGTGCCACCGCGAGCCGACGGGATCGAAGCAGAGGTTGGCCGCGAAGCGCACCTCCGCGCGGTTCTCGCAGGGCGTGTACGTCCGCGCCGGTGTCGTCGTCTCGGTGGGCGTCGTCGTGCCGCCGCAGCCGGTGGCGAACAGGATCAGCGCGAGCGAGGACGCACGAAGATCGAAGGCGCGCATGCGCGGCGACTCTACACCGACGCGAGAGGCAGCGCCCGCTTGGCCGTGGTGGGCGACTCGCTCGCGAACGAGACGGGATAGTCCCCGGTGAAGCACGCGTCGCAGAAGCCGTTCCGCTCGCCTCGCTCGACCACCACGCCGCGCGGATCGCGTCCGTCGACGCTCGGGCCGTTCACGATCGAGCCGCCCAGCACCGCGCGGTGGAGGCCCTCGATCGAGAGGTAGCCGAGCGAGTCGCTGGTCACGTACTTCGCGATCTCGGCAGGGCTGTGGCTCGACGCGATGAGCTCGCCGCGCGAGGGCGTGTCGATGCCGTAGAAGCATGGCCAGCGCGTGGGCGGCGAGCTGATGCGGAGGTGCACCTCCTTGGCGCCCGCGTCCCGCAGCATCTTCACGATCTTTCGGCTCGTGGTGCCGCGCACGATGGAGTCGTCGATCACCGCCACGCGCTTGCCCTCGAGCACACGACGCACCGGCGAGAGCTTGAGCTTCACGCCGAAGTGACGGATCGACTGCGAGGGCTCGATGAACGTGCGGCCCACGTAGTGGCTGCGGATGAGCCCCATGTCGTAGGGGATGCCCAGGCGCTGCGCGAAGCCCATGGCCGAGGCGACGCCGCTGTCGGGCACCGCGATCGCCACGTCCACCTCGCAGGGCTGCTCCTCCGCGAGGATCGTGCCCAGGCGCTTGCGCGCTTCGTACACGCTGATGCCGCCGAGCACCGAGTCGGGGCGCGCGAAGTACACGTGCTCGAAGATGCAGCTGCGCTGCGGGCGCGTCTCGAACGGACGGCTGCTCTTCACCCCCGCGCGGCTCACCACGACCATCTCGCCGGGCTCGAGATCGCGCACGTAGTCCGCGCCGATGAGATCGAACGAGGGCGGCTCGCTCGCGAACACGTGCGCGTCGTTGAGCACGCCCATGCAGAGAGGACGAAACCCATACGGGTCGCGCACGGCGACGATCTCGTCGGTGGTGAGGAAGAGCATCGAGTAGGCGCCCTGCATCTGCGAGAGGGCCTCGACGATGCGCTCGACGTTCGTCGCCGCGCGGCTCCGCGCCACGAGGTGCACCACGACCTCGGTGTCGCTCGAGCTCTGGAAGATCGAGCCCTGTGCCTCGAGCTTGGCCTTGGCGTCGTCGAAGTTCGTGAAGTTGCCGTTGTGCGCGACGGCGATCGAACCCTGCGCGTAGTCGACGGCGAGCGGCTGCGCGTTCTTGAGGCCCGCGCCGCCGGCGGTGCTGTAGCGCACGTGGCCGATCGCCCGGTCGCCCGGCAGGTTCGTGAGCGTCTCTTCGCTGAACGCGTCCTGCACGAGGCCCAGCGCGCGGTGCGCGAAGAGGCGCCCGCCGTCGGTCGAGACGATGCCCGCGCTCTCCTGTCCCCGGTGCTGCAGCGCGTGCAGGCCCAGGTACGCGAGGTTCGCGGCTTCCTTCGCGCCCCAGATGCCGAACACGCCACACTGATCGTGGAAGTGATCGTCGAGCTGCCAGTCGTCGTCGGACGCGTTCTCGTCGATCATGAAGACCTCCTCGGAGTGCGGGCGCGGCTTGTAACGCCCGGCCGACAGCGCGTCCAGAGGGCTCGCTGGTCGCACGGGTGGGGTATCGATCATCCCCAGCCCATCGCGCGCTCGATCATCCACACGCTCGCGAGGAGGCCGATCACCACCGAGCCCCCGCGCACGACGTAGGTCCGGTAGCCGGGACGCTTCGCCAGCCAGGTGAGCGGGCCGATCGCGATCAGCACACAGCCGATCTGCGCGAGCTCGATGCCCACGTTGAACGCGAGCAGCGAGAGCACGCGCGCCTGCGTGGGGAGGCCCAGCTCCGCGAGCACGCCGGAGAAGCCGAAGCCGTGGATCAGGCCGAAGGCGAGCGCGATCCACGGCATCTGCGCGCGCGCCTCGGGCTTCACGAAGTTCATGATCGCGACGAGCACGATCGAGGCGGCGATCACCGTCTCGACGAGCTGCGACGGCAGCACCACCCAGCCGAGCGCGGCCGCGATCAGCGTGACGCTGTGCCCCAGCGTGAACGCCGTCACCACGAGCCCGATGTCGCGCAGCGCCCGCTTCTGCCCTTCCTTCACCGCGCGCTCTCCCGACGTGAGGAGGAGCGAGAGGAGAAAGAGCAGGTGGTCGTAGCCCGTGACGAGGTGGAGCACGCCTTCCCAGGTGAACGTGGCGAGCAGCGAGGGCAGGGACGCCGGGGCGCCGATCTCCACCTGCTGTCGCCCGCGCCGAAGCACGGCCGTCTCGGTGCCCTCGCCGAAGCGCAAGCGCACGTAGGCCTCGTGCTGCGCGTCGCTCGCGAAGATCGTGTCGTCGATCAGCGTGAGCGGCCTCGCGTCGCTGCACGTGGCCTCGAGGTCGAGCGCGATGCGCGCGGCGTCGGCGTCGTCGAGGCGTGCGGTGGGCGCGTCGTCGGCCACGAGCTCGCAGGGTCCGTCCGCGTTCTCGATGCGCAGGCCCGACGTGAGCCAGGCGCGGATCCGTGTGTCCTCCGCGAGCACGCTCTCTTCGCTCGCGTCCTCGCCGAGCCCGAGCTCGACCGCCGCGTCGACGATCTCGATCTCGACGCGCAGCCGCGCGCCCGTCTCCGTCGGCTCGACGACGAGGTGCTTGGTGCTCCCGCGGTGTGCCCGCGCGGGGCTGGCGTCGCTCGCGAGCCCGAGCAGACAGAGCATCGCGAGGACGATGAAGAGCGAGCGCGCGCTGCTCAACGCCGACCCTTGAACCCCATCATTCCCTGCACGACCGACTCGGAGGCCTCGGCGATCTCGCCCTCTTCACGCAGTCGATCGGCGCAGTCCTCGCACATCTTCTTCGCCTTGCCGGCGACCTTCACGGACACGAGCGTCTCGACCTCGTCACCACACTGCTTGCACGTCGCCATTCGAGCGTTCCTCTCTCCGTCCGCGAAGGGCGCGAACGCTAGCACGAGGCCGCCGTGATCGATGCCCGTGCGTCGGCCTCGATCGCGTCCTCGTCGAAGGGTGCGAGGCCGAGCTCGCCACCGAGCGTGACGAGATCGTCGGGAAGCGGCGCGCGGAACGCATGAAGCGACCCGTCGCGCTTGGGTAGGACGACGCACGCACAGTGGAGCGCGACGCGGGGACAGAGCGTGATGCGTCCGTCGCGCGCCACCAGACGGCGGAGCCCGCCGTACGCCACGTCTCCGAGCAGCGGCATGCCCGCACGAGACGCGTGCACGCGGAGCTGGTGGGTGCGGCCCGTGACCGGCTCGAACACGAGCGACCACGCACCAGCGCTGCGCGCGACGACGCGCGCTCGCGTATGCGCCTCCTGCATGCGCTCGCCGCGCTCGCCCTTCCGGAGAGCGACGCGGAGGCGGGGGTCGCGTCGATCGATCGCGATGCTCCATCGCCAGTCGAAGCTGCTGGAGGCGAGCGCGTTTCGAGTGTCGGGCGCGTGCGCGAGGCCGAGGTAGCGACGGGCGTAGAGGCCCTCTTCACGCGCGCCGACCACCACGTCGATGCCTCGACTGCTCCGCGCGAACACGACGACGCCTGTCACGTCCGAGTCGAGGCGTGAGCTCGGATGGCAGCGTTCGGCGTCGGGGTCCATCTCCTGCACGCGCGCCGCGAGACAGTCGCCGCCATCGGGCGAGGTCGTCGCCAACCCGCTCGGCTTGAGCACGACGAGGAGGTCCTCGTCTCGATGGATCACGGTGAGCGGCAGGCGGCGATCGGCGTGTCGCATTCAGCCTCGCTCGATCAGCCGCACGGTGCCGAGCTCGCCGTCGAGCTCCACGCGGTCGCCGGTGCGGAGCACGCTCGTCGCGCGCTTCACGTTCACCACCGCGGGGATGCCGAACTCGCGCGCGACGATGGACGCGTGCGACAGCGGCCCGCCGAGCTCGGTGATCACGCCGCCCGCGACGAGGAAGAGCGGCGACCAGCCGACGTCGGTCTGTTGCGCGAGGAGGATCTCGCCGGCCCGGAACTTCGCGACGTCGGCGGGGTCGTGCACCAGGCGCACGGTGCTCACCACGCGGCCTGCGCACGCGCCCAGGCCGTGCAGCAGGCTCGCCTCCGGATCGGGTGGAGCGAGCGGCGGAGGGAAGCCCACGAAGGTGTCGGGCGGCGAGGGCAGGGCAGCGTCGCGCTCGAGCTGGAGGCGTCGCGAGCGCACCAGATCACCGACCGTCGGCACGTCGCCGCGGAGCACGCCGTGGAGCTCGCCGAGGGAGAGGTAGAACGCGCCGTCCTCGCCCACGCCCGGCTCCATCGCGCGCATGCGGCGGGAGGCGTCGAGCGCGATCTCGCGGAAGAGGCCGAGCACGGACACGACGTGACCTCGCAGCTTCTCGCGCATGCGGAGGAAGCGCTGCACCAGCTCGAGCAGACGCCGCACCGCGAAGCGCGCGACGCTCGGCACGCGCCGCTCGAGATCGCCTTGCGCGCGCTCCCGGATCTCGCGCTGTCTGCGCTCCACGTCGGAGGGCGCTCGCTCGCCGCCCGAGTCCTCGATGCGCTGGAGGTGCAGCCGCAGCGTGGCGAAGGGCAGGGTGGGATCCTCGCGCCAGCGCGGCTCCGCGATCTCGGCCTCGCGTGTGCCGCGATCTCCGTAGATCTCGAAGAAGCGAGTGAGGAGGCCGCGCGTGGGGCCGACGGGGACGTCGGTCACGCGGGCGCGCGCTGGATCGCACGCGAGGAGGAACGCGCGCGCCTCGGGATCGCGACGTGCTGTCTCTGCGATGCGCGTCAGCTCGAGGCCGGGGCCCGCGCTGTCCACGTCGAGGAGGCCGCTGAGCAGCTCGCGGAAGAAGACGTCCGAGCGCGGCGCGTCCTCGGCGAAGAGCGTCACCACCATGCGGAGCGCGACGACGGTCGCGAGCAGGTTGCCGTAGACGTTGAGCAGCACCTGTCCGCTCTGATCGAGCAAGCGCTCGACCTCGAAGAGGCGGCGGTGCACCGCGGTCGAGGAGAGCAGGCGCAGATCGATCGAGCGCAGTCGATCTCGATCCTCGGCGAAGCTCGCCTCGAAGGCCTCGACGCGCTTGGTGATGTGGAAGTTCTCGCGCACGAAGCGCGCAGTGGTGAGCGGCAGCCGGGCGACGAAGCCGATCGGGGAAGGGCCGTCGGCATCCGCCTCGAACGGCTCGCCCGCGAGCTCGCCACCGCCCCCGAGCGCCAGGATGGTGCGGGGCGAGATGCCCGGCACCTGCGAGGCGATGGTGAAGAACTCCGAGAGGTTGAGGTAGATGCGGCCGCGGAAGTTGCCGACGAGCTCGGTGTCCTCTGGCACGTTGCACCCGAGCGCACCGAAGGCCCTCCGAAAGCCCACGTCGCTGAAGCCGCTGAGGATCGACCACGTGAGCGGTGTGGCGACGCCGGGGAGCGCTTCGCCGACGTTCACGTTGGACCACACGATGCGTGATCGATCCCGCGCACGCCTCGTGCGAGGCCGCTTCGCAGCGCCCGGCAGCGCTGTGACGGGCCGGGCCTGGAGCACGAACAAGGAGCTTCCCGCGAGCGCCCACTCCACGTCGCGCGCGTCGCCGAACGTCTGCTCGATGCGCTGCGCGAGCACCGCCAGCTCCTGCACGCGGCCGGCGGGAAGAGCCTCTCGCTCGCGCTCCTCGAGGGGCACGTCTTGCTCGACCAGCGCTCCGTCCACGAGGCGCGTCGCGATCGCCTTCTCGCCCACGATGTGGTCTCGCACCCAGCCCGAGCTCTTGTCGATGCGGTACGTGTCGGGCGAGACGCGTCCATCGACGACGTTGCTCCCCAAGCCGAACGCGGCGTTGACGACGATCTCCTGCGTGTCCCCGGAGAGCGGGTTCACCGTGAACATCACGCCGGAGATCTCGGCGGGCACGAGCGCCTGGACCACGACGCCCACGCCGCCGCCGTGATCACCCTCGACGCGTACACCGAGCGCGCGGAGGTACGCGATCACGCGCGGCGACACTGCGCTCGCCCACACCGTGCGGATCGCGTCGAGCAGCGCCTCCTCGCTCGTCACGCCGAGCACCGTCTCGTAGAGGCCTGCGCCCGAGCGCTGCGCCTGATCTTCGTGGAGCGCGGAGCTGCGCACGGCGACGGCGCTGGCGCCGTCACGCACGAGCCCTCGGTACGCCTCGCGGATGGCCTCCTCGGCGCTCCTCGGGATCGCGAGCGCGCGCACCGCGCTGCAGATCGACTCGAGCCGCTCGTTGCCGACCTCGCGCGCGGGAGCCGTCAGGAGGGCGCTGATGCGGTCGCGTGCGGGGAGCGCGCGGGCCATCGCCTCCTCGGGCACGGCCGAGCTGATCGCGAAGCCTGCGGGCACCGCGAAGCCCGCACGAACGAGCGTGGCGAGCCCGCGCGCCTTGCCTCCGAACGCGGCCGACTTGCGAGGCACGAGCGCTTCGATGGGCCGCACGTCCGGATGCACGCGCGAAGAATACTCGCGCGGCCCCCGAGGTGAAGCGTTCGCGTCGTGGATCGGTCGAGCCGTCGTTCGACGCGGGTCAAACGCCCGTCAGTTGGCCTCGTCCGTCGAGCCGACGATCTCTTCGCTCGCGGTCCCGGTGGCGAGCTCGGGGAACGTGTGACGGAGCTCGTCGATGATCGCCTGCGCGATCAGATCCTTCGGCTCGCCCACGCCGAAGCGCTCCACGTTGCGGCGGTAGACGAACACGCGGCTCGCCTTGGGCGGCTCGCCCTCTTGCGAGAGGCCATCGAGCAGGACGGGAATGCGCGGATCGACGCCCTCGGCCACGACCTCGGCGCCGGGGACGTCGCCCACGATCACGAACGCGCCGTCGATCAGCTTCGCGAGCGTCTCGGGGATGCTCTCGATCGCACCGCGCACGCGGTCCTCGAACTCGCTCGGCGAGAGAGGGCCGAGCGGCAGGCCCGTACGCAGGTCCGCGTCGCGCGCGCGGAGGAACGCAACGGCCATCCCCGCCATGTCCTTGCGCTGCTCGCGGCAGAGGCCGAGGTAGTAGTGCGCGTCGGCGAGATCGGGCTCGAGCGCGATCGCCCTCTCGAGGCGCGGCTCCGCTTCGTCGGCCCGGCCCAGCTCGAACCATGCGCGGCCGAGCGCCACCTCGATGCCTGCGTTCTCGAACGGTCCCTTGGGCACGCGACGGAGCACGCGCTCGGCGTCGTCGCGCGAGCCCTTGCCCAGGTGCGCGTCGACCTGGAGCAAGAGCGCGTCGGCGAGCTCGGCGTCTTCTTCGATCCACTCGAGCGCCTGCTCGACCATGGCGATCGCCGCGTCCCAGTCCCGCAGCGGAAAGAGCAGCACCTCGGTCGCGTTGAGCATCGCCTCGACGAAGCTCTCGTCGAGCTCGATCGCCTGTCGGTAGTGCTCGATCGCCTCTTCGGCGCGCCCCTCGGCCGCGAGCACGTAGCCCATGAGGTTCTGCACCTCGGGGTTCTCGCGATCCATCTCGAGCGCCTTCTCCGCGGAGCGCAGCGCGCCGGCGATGTCGCCTGCGGCCATGCGATCCCACGCCCGATCCACGTGCGCGCTCATCTGATCCATCGGGCTCTTGGTGCGACTCGCCATGATCGAAACCGTGTCCGTGATCTGCGCGGCGACGGAGTCGGCCAGCGCGAAAGGGCCGGCAACGTACCCTCGAAGTCCTGCGCGGCAACCCCGACGCGCGACGAGGTACAAACGCCACGTGTCGCGCCGTCCCCGACCTCGTGATCTCTGCGCCCCGCGCGTCGCGCTCGGCCTGGTGATCGCCACGATGCTCGGCGGCTGTCTCGTCTTGCGTCCTTCGGCCCTCGGTGACGACGCCGTGTCGGTCGTCGGCACCTCCTCGGGCTGGCTGCACCGCGGCGCGCGCCTGCCCGATCGGGGACCTGCGTTCGAGCGCGCGCGCCCGGGCGAAGCCACGCACAGCGGGGTGCCGCGGCTCGTGACCGCGCTCGAGCATGCGGCGGCGGTGCTCCAGGCGCAGCGCGATCTCAATGGTTACTGCTGGCGCGCAGGTTTCGCCGAGTGGGTGCCGATCGCCCACGTCGCCGAACTCAAGCAGGCGGAAAGCAGGTCGC